>DATLOQ010000013.1:0-32759 GCA_035536235.1 Mycobacteriales bacterium | reverse complement strand
GCGGTGTGGGCGCAGGACGGCGGATTGGTCGCCTCCGGGGGCCAGCAGATGCTCTGCAACCTGCCGGCGTAAGCCGTAGCCGCGGCTCGACACCCGACCCCTTCTTTTCGACCCGGCGACCACGATTCCGCCCGGGGATGTGGTCGTGGAGTCGGAAAGATGCGGTGTGGCGAACGGCGAGCCGCCCTAGAGCGGGATGTCCTCGAGGAGGTCGGTCACCAGCGCGGCGATCGGCGAGCGCTCCGACCGGGTGAGGGTGACGTGGGCGAAGAGCGGGTGGCCCTTCAGCGCCTCGATGACCGCTGCCACCCCGTCGTGGCGGCCGACCCGCAGGTTGTCGCGCTGCGCGACGTCGTGCGTCATCACCACACGCGAGCCCGCGCCGATGCGGGAGAGCACGGTCAGGAGCACGCCGCGCTCGAGGGACTGGGCCTCGTCGACGATGACGAAGGAGTCGTGGAGTGAACGTCCGCGGATGTGGGTGAGCGGCAGCACCTCGAGGATGCCGCGGTTGAGCACCTCGTCGATGACCTCCTGCGCGACAAGCGCGCCGAGAGTGTCGTAGACGGCCTGCGCCCACGGGCCCATCTTCTCGCCCTCGCTGCCCGGCAGGTAGCCGAGGTCCTGGCCGCCGACGGCGTACAGCGGCCGGAAGACGACAACCCGCTTGTGCAGCCGTCGCTCAAGCACCGCCTCGAGTCCGGCGCACAGGGCCAACGCCGACTTGCCGGTGCCGGCTCGCCCGCCCAACGACACGATGCCGACCTCGTTGTCCAGCAGGAGGTCCAGGGCGATGCGCTGCTCGGCGCTGCGGCCGTGCAGGCCAAAGGCGTCGCGGTCGCCCCGAACCAGCCGAACCGTCTTGTCCGCCTGCACGCGTCCCAGGCCCGAGGACGACCCGCCGAGCAGCACGAGACCGGTGTGACAGGGCAGCTCTCGGGCCTCCTCGATGTCGAGGCACTCCTCGGAGTAGAGCCGGTCGAGGACCTCGCGCGAGACGTCGACCTCAGCCATCCCGGTCCAGCCGGCATCGACCGCGAGCTCGGCGCGGTACTCCTCGGCGGCGATGCCGACGCTGGCCGCCTTGACCCGCAGCGGCAGGTCCTTGGAGACCAGGGTGACGTGGTGACCCTCGGCCTGGAGGTTGAGGGCGACGGCCAGGATCCGGTGGTCGTTGGCATCGGTGCGAAAGCCCAGCGGCAGCACCGAAGGGTCGCTGTGGTTGAGCTCGACGTGCAGCGTGCCGCCTGCGTCATTGAGCGGCAGCGGCTGGTCGAGCCGGCCGTAGGTGATGCGCAGGTCGTCGAGCAGTCGCAGCGCGGACCGGGCGAACCAGCCGAGCTCGGGGTGGGCCCGCTTGTCCTCCAGCTCGCCGATCACCACCAGCGGGAGCACCACCTCGTGCTCGTCGAAGCGCTTGAGCGCCATGGGGTCCGACAGCAGCACGCTCGTGTCGATCACATAGCAGCGGCGCCGGGAGGCCGTGGGCTTGCGGACCGTGGACTTCGTCTGCGCCATGCGGGGCCTCCCCGTCAGGGATGGCCGCATCCCCACGGCCGGATCCGACGGTACGGCGGCGCGTGGGGCGAGACCGGCAGCGACACGCCCGCCATCGGGGGCCCGGTGGCGAAACGGACACAGATGCTGCTGCCGGGCAGGAGTCAGAGCCATCAGGAACGAAGAAGTGGCTACCGGGTGACGACTCCCGGTCGCTCCCTGAGGAGAAACCCCCGATGCGCCGTGCCGTAGCCCTCGTGACCGTGCTCGCCGCGGCGGCCGCCGTACCGCTGGCCGGCAACGCGGCACCGACCTGCACCGGCAGCGTCCCGACCGCAGCCTGCGGCGGCCGAGTCGTCGCCGAGCCGCTGCAGACAGCGACGTTCATCCAGTACGGCCGCGAGGCGTTTCCCGTGCTCGAGGCCATCGAGGCGGTCGCTCCCGAGGTCGTGGAGGTCTTCACCCTCGACGAGCTGACCAAGAACGCCAAGCACACGTCCTTCGACGGCCAGCCGATCCCGATCATCCGGCTCACCGACGAGAGCAAGCCGGCGGCGGGCAAGCGCAAGGTCGTCTTCTCCCTGTCAGTGCACGCGAACGAGACCGCCGGCCGCGAAGGTGGCATCCGCTACATCGAGGACGTCGCCCGCTGGTGGGCAGCGGAGAAGACCCGTCCGGTCTTCACCGGTGACGTCTCCTTCCCGCTCGACCAGGTGCTGGCGCAGACTGAGGTCTGGCTCGGCATCGTCAACGTCGACGGCTGGTCGAAGGGAGACCTGGGCAGCCCGGGTGCGGTCTTCGACCGTGGCAACGGCAACGGCGTCGACCTCAACCGGCAGTTCCCCACGGTCGGATGGCCCAACCCGAACCACACCCCGCGGTCGGAGCCGGAGAGCGACGGCTGGGTGCAGTTCATCAAGTCCCTCGGGCCGGTCACCACCGCGAGTGACATCCACGGCGAGATCACCTCACCGAACAACGCCTTCGCCGATCTCATGTGGCCCGCCGACCAGTGGACGCCGAAGGAGCAGGCTCAGGAGCTGCAGCTGGGCCTCAACGTGGTCAAGACGATCGAGCGGAAGTTCGCGGACGACGGCGTGGTCCTCGGTGCGCTGACCGGTGCCACCAGCTCCATGACGCCGGCTGCCGCGTCCACGGGGTACGACGTCGTCGGCTACGACGACGCCGGCTTCATGGGTGACTGGTTCAGCCAGGCCACCGGAGCCATCGACATCGACGCGGAGAACTTCCTCTCTCACACCGCGCCGGGCAACATCTGGGTCGGCGCTCTGGAGCAGGCGCACGTCGCCGCCGTACGCGGCATCATCGAGTCGGTCACCGTCGAGTCGATGATCACCGGCGCCGTCAAGCCCAAGCTCGACCTGGGACGGGTCGCCTACGTCAACGATCCGGCGCGAGTGACGGCGCCGGCGGCTCCGCTGGAGGACGGGCGCTCCGCGAAGGCGGTCAGCGCGAGCCGAATGGACTACTTCGCCGACCTCGCCAAGGACGCCGGCGTGCCGGTGACAGCGCTGCGCAGTGGAGACATCGCGACTGCCGACCTCTCGTCGTACGACTCCCTGGTGCTGGCTGACGTCGCCATCCCGCGGGACACCGCCGGGCGGCCGGTCAACGCCGAGGCTTACGTCAAGGCGCTGGAGCGCTTCGTCACCGCCGGCGGACAGCTGGTGCTCACCGACGGCGCGATCAAGGTCCTCGCCGACATGGGCTTCTCCGACGAGGGCGCGCTTCAGGAAGTGGCCACCAACGCCGGTCACATCAACTTCGGCACCCGTGACCACCCGTGGGAGGCCGATGTCCTCCCGACCGCCGGCCAGACCTACTACGAGGTGCCGCTCGGGTTCACCGCGACGTCGAACGCGCCCCACCACGGGATCGCGTCAGCGGCCTGGGAGGCGGCCGGCGGGGTCACGGTCGGTACGGTCGGCGCTGACGACGACGACACCGACGACGCGGAGACGAACGACTTCACCGCCCTGGGTGAGCTCCCACGCGGCGCCGGCAAGATCTCGATCTTCGGCGCCGTGCTGCCCACTCCGACAGCGGAGAACGACCCGGAGGATGGCCTCGCCGACTACGCGATGACGATCGCCGGCGGGCAGGTCTTCCACCAGATGCTCGCCTACCGCCGTCCCGGCGCCGCGGCCGCACCTGCTCCTGCGCCGGCCCCCGCACCTCAGCCCGCCCCGGCGCCTAAGCCCGCACCGCGGCCGGCACCGCTGCCCGCTACCGGTGCGGACCTGCCGACCGCGGGCACTCTGGCGCTGCTGACCCTGGCCGGCGCCTACGCCGTACGCCGCCGCCGCACCTCGGCGTTCTCCGGCTGACCCAGCGATCCTTACGCCGCAAGCAGCTCGGCGGCGATGGCGCCGGGGGTGAGCGGCTCGTCGAGCAGGCGGCGGAAGCGGGCCTGCTCATCGCCTGCGTCGAGCCAGACGCTGAGCAGCCGGTAGCCCTCGGCGTACGTCGAGGTGTAGGCGCGCCACAGCGGTGAGGTGAGGAAATCCAGCGACTTGCGGGCCCGCACCTCCGGCACCAGCCCCCAGCGGCACAGGTAGGCGACGACGTCGTCCTGGCTCGCCCCGCGGTCGTGCAGCATGAGGGCAGCATCCTGGTTGATCAGCCCGAGCGGTGCGCGCGCGTTGGCGATCGCCTCGGCGCGCGCGCCGTCAAAGCGGAGGCCGAGGTCGGCGAAGATCTCCTCCGCCCACGTGCCCCAGCCCTCGCCCACCGCCACGCGCAGGCCGAGGTCGGCGAGTCCCTCGGAGATCAAGCACTCCGGTGTGTTGACCAGCATGATCGTCTGCTCGTCCCAGCGACGACCCTCGACCAGGAGCTCCTCCTTGTGGCACCGCTCGGTGTGGTGGCCCGGATAGGACTCGTGGGCGATGAGGTGCGGCAGCGAGCCCAGCTGCATCGGCAGGTCGGCGTTGACCGCCACCCGAGAGCGGAAGGCGCCCAGGTAGTAGTTGAACCCGGACCAGGGCTGGTCGGTGACGACGTCGTAGGACACCGTCTCCTGCTGGGGCAGCCCGAAGGTGGTGCGGACCTTGTCACGGAGCGCGCTGGACAGCGCGAGCATCGCGTCCTCGAGGCGGGCCGGCGGCACCTCGTCGCCGGTGCGGTAGGCGTGGTAGCGCTCGGCCAGCGGGCCATCACCGGGCAGCAGGCCGTCGAGGGCGCTGTGCGCCGCGGCATAGGTGTCTTGGTCTCCCATCGAGGGCCGTACGGCGAAGTACGCCTCGACCTCGTCGACGAAGCCCATCGGCTCCCCGGCCAGACTCCGGCCGCTTGCCTCGAGCCCGCGCAGCTGGCCGTCGAGGTAGTCCTGGCGCGCCGGGTCCAGGTCCCTGCTTGCCAGCTCGTGGCGCAAAGCGACAGCCTGCCGGGACAGCGCCGCGGGGTCCGGGGCCGGCTCCGCTGCCACCTGGGCCCTGAGCGCCGGATCGCCGGTGTAAGCATCGACGAAACCTTCGACGAGCCGGTCGAAGCGCAATCCGAGCAAGCAGTACTCACGGATGAGATCCATAGGGCCGACCCTAACCGCGCACCGGTTTGGCTGTAGGGCTGGCCCCTGCGGCCCGGAACAGGGAGCAGGTGATCTTCGAAGCCTCAGCTACCAGCCCACGCACCAGTGGGGTTCAAGGATCAACACTCGGGGGCGGTACGCGCGCCTCAGGCGCCGAACCGGCGCTGGCGCTGGCTGTAAGCACGCAGCGCGCGGAGGAAGTCGATCCTGCGGAAGTCCGGCCAGTAGGCATCGCAGAAGTAGAACTCGCTGTGCGCGCTCTGCCACAGCAGGAATCCGCCGAGGCGCTGCTCGCCGCTGGTCCGGATGACGATGTCCGGGTCGGGCTGGCCCCGGGTGTAGAGGTGCTCGGCGATGTGCTCGACGTCCAGCACCTCCGCGACCTCCGCCAGGGTCGCCCCGTTGGCCGCGTGGGCCTGCAGCATCGACCGCACGGCGTCGGCGATCTCCCGGCGCCCGCCGTAGCCCACGGCGACGTTGACCTCCACGCCGGGTCGCCCCGCCGTGCCGGCGGCGGCCTCCTTGAGCCGACGGGCCGTCTCGGCCGGGAGCAGGTCGAGGGCGCCGACCACGTTGAGCGTCCACCGGTTCTGCGGAGCGGCCAGGTCGGTGACGACGCCTTCGATGATGCGCAGCAGGGGCTCGAGCTCGAGCGCCGGTCGGCCGAGGTTGTCGGTCGAGAGCAGCCAGAGCGTGACCAGCTCGACATCAGCCTCGTCGCACCACTGCAGCAGGTCGATGATCTTGTCTGCGCCGCGCTGGTGGCCGTCGCTGAGGTTGCGCTGCCCGGTAGCCCGCGCCCACCGCCGGTTGCCGTCCAGGATGACGCCGACGTGCCGCGGGACGGGCGAGCCGTGCAGCTGACGGGCCAGCCGCCGCTCGTAGAAGCCGTAGACGGCGTCCCTCAGCCCCACTCGTCACCTGCCTCCAACTCCGGCCAACCCGTCTGACCACCGTACGCCGGCAAACCAGTCGCCTGACGCGCGACGTTCGGAGATCCTGTGCTGATTCCCGAGCGAAGGGTCGCGCATGCCTGCCGTCATGGAGTTCACCGACGAGCACCTCGGCGCCGCCGCGGACCTCTTCGCCGAGCGATACGACGCAGCGCTGGAGCGTCATCCGCTGCTCGATCGCCATGCCGACCTCGTCACTGCGGTCGGCGCGGTGCGCGCAGCGGCTTCGCACGGCTGGGTCGCGCTCGACGGCGACCGGGTGGTGGGCTACCTGCTCTCTCGGGTCGACGAGCACACGACCTGGGTGGACCTCGGCGGGCACGCAGCGGCCGACGAGCTCACCACCCGGCTGCTCTACGCGGCCGCCTCCACGACGTGGGTGGCCGCGCGCGGGCTGCGGCATGCAGTTGTGCTGCTCACCGGCGACGCAGTGGCCGAGGCCGCGTGGTCGCGGCTCGGCTTCGGCCAGGAGCACGTCTTTGCCCTGGGTCCGGTCGAACCATCCCGCACGACGCCCCCGGCGGACGTCGACGTACGTGTGGCGGCTGGCGACGCAGACCTCGCGTCGCTGCTGGACATGTGCGGCATCGTCGGCGAGCACCTTTCGTCGGCGCCGGCGTGGTCCTACCGCTCACCGGAGACCGCCGCGGCGCTGCCGGACATGTTCCGTGCGGACTACGAGAACCCGGCTGTCTTCGACTTCATCGCCTCGGTCGACGGCGTCGATGTCGGTTTCGCGAGCTGGGAGCCGATGCCGCCTCGACTCGGCGTCCCGGCTGACGCGGTGGCATTCGGCCACGCCGCCGTGCGGCCTGGGCACCGCGGGCGCGGCGTCGGAGCGGCGCTCGACGTGGCTGGCCGCGCGTGGGCGATCGAGCACGGCGCGACGGTGAGCTGGTCGGATTGGCGGCTGAGCAACATGGCGGCGGAGCCTCACTGGCGCACCCTCGGCTGGACGCCGTACGCCACCAAATGGACCCGCCAGCTGCCTCCGGAACTCCTGGCCGGCAACGAGGCGGGATAGCTGCTAGCGCGGTCCCCAGCCTCATCCGGCGGGCCGACGCACGACGACCTGCGGCTCGTCCGTGGAGTAGACGCAGCCGAGCACCGCTGCTTCGGCGAGCAGCGCGTCCAGGAAGTGGACGAGCTGCGGAGCAGTGAGCACGGCCCGCAGACCCTCGCCACCGTGGCCCCACGCGTCCAGCACGGCGCGGCGAGCGAGCTGCCAACGGCCGCCAGCCCGAGCCGTGCCCGCGCCGTCCACCCAGGTCTTAGTGGAGTGCACTGAGCAGCGGATCTCTCCCTCGCTGATGAGGTCGTCGGGATCCCGGTGCCGGAAGACGAAGAGGTCGCGGTCTCGTGGCATGTAGCGCTCGAGCTGTGCCCAGGTCGAATCCGGTTCGAGCCCTTGGTCACCCGCCCAGGCTCGCAGACCACCCTCGATCGCGGAGGCCGAGAAGCGGTCATCGCGATCGGGCCACACCTCGCTTTCCGCGGACCCGTCAGCGCCCGCGGCACGCAGCCGCGCAGCCGTCGCCGCGAGAAACCAGCCGCATCGCTCCCCCACAGCCCCGAAGGGCTGGTCGTCGCGGGACAGCCGCAGGGTCAGCTCGTACGGCGCACCGTCCCGATCCACTACCGGGACCGGACTAACGCCGAGCTTCGATCCGTCGACACATACCACCGCAGCCATGACGGCATTGTGCCGATGCCCCTCCGCACCCGCATCCACACACGGCCGCAACCTGCGCTGCGCCGCCAGGGGCTGCGCTCTCACGTGTCATAGAAGACACGTGAGAGGGCAGGGTTCGCCAGCGTGAGGGGTTTCTAGCCGAGGCGCTCGACGAGGGCCGCGTGCTCCTCGACCAGCTGCTTGGGCAGGTGGTCGCCGAACTGGGCGAAGAACTCGGGGATGAGACCCGCCTCCTGCTTCCAGATGCCGGCATCCACCGAGAGCAGCAGGTCCAGGTCCTCGGCCGGGATGTCGAGGCCGTCCAGGTCGAGAGACTCCCGCGTCGGCACCACGCCAATGGGGGTCACGGCGCCATCGGCGACTCCATCGAGGCGCTCGACGATCCACTTGAGCACCCGGCTGTTCTCGCCGAAGCCCGGCCAGAGCCACTTGCCGTTGGCGTCCTTGCGGAACCAGTTGACGTAGTAGATGCGCGGCAGCTTGTCGGCCTCAGTCGCCGCGCCGATCCCGAGCCAGTGGGCCGCGTAGTCGCCCATGTTGTAGCCGCAGAACGGCAGCATGGCGAACGGATCGCGCCGCAGCTCTCCGATGGCCCCGGCCGCCGCGGCAGTCGTCTCGGACGAGACGGTAGAGCCGAGGAACACACCGTGCTGCCAGTCGAATGACTCGGTCACCAGCGGTACGGCGGTCGCCCGGCGGCCGCCGAAGAGGATGGCCGAGATCGGGACGCCCTTCGGGTCCTCCCACTCAGCTGCGATGGTCGGGCACTGTCCGGCCGGGGTGGTGAAGCGAGCGTTGGGGTGCGCCGCCGGCGTCGTCGACTCGGGCGTCCAGTCGTTGCCCTTCCAGTCGATGAGGTGCGCGGGCGGGGTGGTGGTGAGGCCTTCCCACCACACGTCGCCGTCATCGGTGCGCGCGACGTTGGTGAAGATGCTGTTGCCCCAGAAGGTCTTCACCGCATTGGCGTTGGTGTCCTCGCCGGTGCCGGGGGCGACGCCGAAGAAGCCGGCCTCGGGATTGATCGCGTAGAGCCGGCCGTCGTCGCCGAAGCGCATCCAGGCGATGTCGTCGCCGACGGTCTCGACTGTCCATCCGGGGATGGTCGGCTGCAGCATCGCGAGGTTGGTCTTGCCACAGGCGCTCGGGAACGCCGCGGTGACGTACTTGGGCTCTCCCTGCGGCGGAGTCAGCTTGAGGATGAGCATGTGCTCGGCCAGCCAGCCCTCGTCGCGGGCCATCACCGACGCGATGCGCAGGGCGAAGCACTTCTTGCCGAGCAGCGCGTTGCCGCCGTAGCCCGACCCGTAGGACCAGATCTCGCGTGTCTCGGGGAAGTGCACGATGTACTTCGTGTCGTTGCAGGGCCACGTGACGTCCGCCTGGCCGGCGTCGAGCGGTGCGCCGACGGTGTGCACCGCCGGGACGAAGAAGCCGTCCGTGCCCATCTGGTCGAGGGCGGCCTTGCCCATCCGCGTCATGATCCGCATGGACACGACGACGTACGCCGAGTCGGTGATCTCGACGCCGAGCTGCGAGATCTTCGATCCCAGGGGGCCCATGCAGAACGGCACGATGTACATGGTGCGGCCGCGCATGCTGCCGGCGAAGAGGCCCTTGAGGGTGCCGCGCATCTCCGCCGGGTCGGTCCAGTTGTTGGTGGGCCCGGCGTCTTCTTCGCGCTCGCTGCAGATGAAGGTGCGGTCCTCGACCCGGGCGACGTCGGTCGGATCACTCGCGGCGTAGAAGCTGTTCGGCCGCTTCGTCTCATCGAGCTTGACGAACGTGCCGGACTCGACCAGCAGCGCGGTGAGCCGGTCCCACTCCTCGGGCGAGCCGTCGCACCACTCGACCCGGTCCGGCTGAGTGAGCTCGGCGATGTCACGGACCCACGCGATGAGCTTGGCGTGGTTCGTCGGCGCGGCATCGAGACCTGGTGTCGGGGTCGTCATGGAGAGCTCGCTCCTCGAAGGACAGGAAGACATCCGACGTCACTGCCGGCGCCGGAGGAATACCCCAGTCTACCGGCCCTCAGTCGCCCCTTCGCCAGCCGAGAGATTCGACCCACATCGCCCGCGAGGAACTGCGGCACCCCCCGTTATGAAGGGTGTCCGGCACACCGCAGGCCCGGAAGGGGCGTACATGCTGAAGAAGGTCATCCTCATCGCTGGGATCGCTGGCGCACTCGGCTTCATCGCTGCGCCGGCGAACGCCGCCGTCACCGCGTGCTACGACGTCTACATCAACGCGAACGGCACCGTCGTCGAGCAGGCCGACTGCGTCGAGGCCTAGCCACGCACCTCTCGCCGTTGGGGCTGGGCCTGACGGGGAGACTGACGAGCCGTGCAGCTTCCCCTCCAGGGGTGGCGGCACGGCTCGTCGCTTTTCCGGCCGGCGAGATCGCTCAGCCGGTGCCGACGTCCGGCCCCCCCGCTCGCGCCTGCTCGACGCCGGCTAGGGCCACTCGCAATCCGTCGATCCACTCTCCTTGGTGCTGAGCCACGAGCTTGACGCTCCAGGCGAGCGCATCGCTGCGGCTGCGCGCGACTCCAGCGTCGACCAGGGTGTCGAGCACCAGCCGCTCAGGCTGCCGAAGCCGGGTCATCACCGGCACGCTCAGCGTCGTGAAGAGGAACTTCTCCTCGCCGACCCGCACACCCCAGGCGACCTTTCGCCCGGTACGCCGTTCTGCCTCGTCGGCCAGGGTCATCCGCTGCGCCCGGGTGTCCTCGCGGAACCCCTTGGCCCGGCCGGCCCGGGCCGCTTGGCGCTCGGCCTCGCCCGCGCCGTCGGCGTATGACGGCTCCGCCAAGGTGCCCACGACCAGGATCTCCTCGCGGTCGACGGTCACCTCCGGCGCCCCGGTGAACCAGTCGGTCGGCAGCCGCCCGGTGAACCAGCCCCGCACCTGCTCCGTCGTCTCCTGTGCACTCATGGCGATCCCTCCGCTGCTGTTATAATTACATCATTACACAGCAACGCCATCGAGTGCCAGCTATTCCGCAGAGGGTCGTCGGAGCTGAGCGGCGAGCTCGGCCGGATCGGTGACCGGGGCGGCGCAGGTGAAGTGCCGGCAGACGTACGCCGTCGGCCGGCCGTCGACCATCGGTCGATCCGCCAGCAACGCGACGGGCGGGTGACCGGCGACGGCTGGAGTCTCGACTGCCACCACCACGCCCGGCGACATCGAGGCGAGCGCCGCCCGCTGGAGCGCGTCCCGCGCGGGCGTGGCCGGCCCCACGATCGCCACCTCGGCCGGGCCAGCAAGCAGGGCCTCTCCCGCTGCTGCCGCCCAGCCCACGAAGCGCGCGTGGTGCGACAGCAGGCTCGCGGATCCGGCGAGCGCCCCCTCGGCCGCCGCCCGGTGGCGGGTGGATCCCGACAGTGCGGCATAGGACAGCAGCGCTGCGGCCGCGGCGGAGGAGCCCGACGGGGTGGCGTTGTCGGTCGGGTCCTGCGGACGGCGTACCAGGGTCTCGGCGTCGTCCGCGGTGTCGAAGAAGCCACCGGCCCCGTCGCTGAAGCGCTCGAGCACCACGTCGAGCAGGGCTGCGGCACCGTCGACCCGGCGCGGGTCGCCGGTCACGGCGTAGAGCGCGAGGAGTCCCTCGGCGACGTCGCCGTAGTCCTCCAGGACTCCGACGTGGCCCGACGGCCGACCCTGCCGGGAGGTGCGCAGCAGCCGGCTCGTGGCGCCGTCCCAATGGAGGTCGCGGAGCAGGTCCGCGGCGGTTTCGGCGGCAGCGACGAGGTCAGGCCGGTCGAGGAGGAATCCGGTCTCCGCGAGCGCGGCGATGGCCAAGCCGTTCCAGGCGGCCACCACCTTGTCGTCGAGAGCGGGGTGCACGCGCTGCTCCCGGGCGGCCCACAATCGCGCACGGACCGACTCGAGCCGGTCGCGGTCGTCGGTCTCGCCGAGGCGCTGCAGCACCGACGTGCCGTGCTCGAAGGAGCCACTGGCGCCGACGGCGTAGAAGTCCGCCACCCACGCGCCGTCGTCCTCGCCGAGCACCTCGATGAGCTGCTCCGGCGTCCAGGCGTAGAACTTTCCCTCGACCCCTTCGCTGTCCGCGTCGAGCGCGGAGGAGAAGCCGCCCTCCGGGGTGCGCAGATCGCGGACCAGGAAGTCAGCGGTCTCCAGCGCGATCCGCTTCGCGAGCTCGCTGCCGGTGGCGCGCCACAGGTGCAAGTAGACACGGCACAGCAGTGCGTTGTCGTAGAGCATCTTCTCGAAGTGCGGCACCACCCACTGCCCGTCCACCGAGTAGCGCGCGAAGCCCCCGCCCAGCTGGTCGTACATGCCGCCGCGCGCCATCCGCTCGCAGGTGCGCTCCACCATCGCGAGCGAGGTCTCGTCCCCCGTGCGGGAGTGGTGGCGGAGCAGGAACTCGAGGCACATCGACGGGGGGAACTTCGGCGCCCCGCCGAAGCCGCCGTGCACGTCGTCGTACGACGCGCGCAGCGACGCCGCGGCGGCATCGAGCATCGCCGCGTCGAGAGGGGCCGAAGGGGCGGCCGGGCCGCGGTCAGCCAGCCGCCGCACGATGTCCTTCGCGCTCTCGGTCAGCTCATCCGGCCGCTCGCGCCACGCCTCGGTGATCGAGGTCATCAGCCGCCGGAAGCTCGGCATGCCGTGTCGATCGGCGGGCGGGAAGTAGGTGCCGGTGAAGAACGGCTCGCCGTCCGCGGTCATGAAGACGGTCATCGGCCAGCCGCCGTGCCCAGTCATCGCCTGCGTGGCCTCCATGTACACGGCATCGACGTCGGGGCGCTCCTCGCGGTCGACCTTGATGCAGACGAACTGCTCGTTCATCTGCTCAGCAGTGGCGGTGTCCTCGAATGACTCGTGCGCCATCACGTGGCACCAGTGACATGCGGCGTAGCCGACGGAGAGCAGCACTGGCACGTTGCGTCGGCGCGCTTCGTCGAATGCGGCCGGCTCCCACTCCCACCAGTCCACGGGGTTGTCCTGGTGCTGCAGCAGGTACGGCGATGTCGACTCAGCCAGGCGATTAGACATAGGTGTCATCCTGCCCCCATGCGGGAGGCCTACCCGTCGCACTTTCACGGGTGGTATCTGAGAACATGGCTGGGGGCGGCTGGGGGTGCGGGTGGACACGGTGGTGCTGGTCCTGACCGACGTCGAAGGGTCGGCACGACTGTGGGCCGATGAGCCGGCGCACATGGACCTGGCCATGCAGCGCCATCACACCATCGTCCACGGCGCCGTCGAGGAGCACGGCGGCTGGCGCCCGGTCGACCAGGGGGAGGGCGATGCCGTCTTTGCCGCTTTCCGCTCGGCCACCGACGCCCTCGGGTGTGCCGCCGAAGTCCAGCGCCGGCTCGCTGCCGAGGACTGGCCGACCTCGCGGCCGCTGCGGGTGCGGGTCGCTGTGCACGCGGGTGAGGCGATCGAACGAGACGGCAACCTCTTCGGTGATTCCGTGAACCGCTGCGCCCGGCTGCGCGGCTTGGGCTCGGGCGGGCAGACCTTGGTATCCGCGGCCGTCTACGAGCTCGTCCGGGACCGACTCCCGGCGGGCATATCGCTGCTCGACCTGGGTGAGCATCGGATGAAGGACCTGGTCCGCCCGGAGCGGGTGTGGCAGCTGGACGTGGCGGGACTGGCGGCCAGCTTCCCGCCGCTTGCGTCGCTCGACCGCGCCAAGCACAACCTTCCGGTCGCCCCGTCGCCGCTGATCGGCCGTGACGACGACCTGATCGCGTTGACTCGGCTGCTCCACGAGCACCGATTGTTGACGCTCACCGGCTTCGGCGGGATGGGCAAAACCCGACTCGCGCTGCAGGTCGGCGCCGAGCTCGTGGACAGCGAGACGTTTCCCGACGGGGTCTGGTTCGTCGACCTGTCCGCGGCGACTGACCCGGCCGCAGTGCCAAGCCTGATCGCCGAGACCATCGCCCTCCGCGAGACCGGGTCCGGTCCGGCCGCCGCAGTGCTGGCCGGGCTGTCCGAGCAGCGGCTGCTGCTGGTGCTCGACAACCTCGAGCAGGTGATCGGCTGCGCGCCGTTCGTCGCCGAGCTGCTCGCCCGCTGCCCGGGAGTGCGAGTCCTCGCGACCACTCGTGAACCGCTGCGGATCCGCGGTGAACACGAGTACTCGGTCGCGCCGCTCGCGATGCCGCGCATGGACCACAGCCTCAACTCGGGGGGCGACGACATCGAGGGGCTCATGACCTATGCCGCGGTGCGACTGTTCGTCGACCGTGCGGTCGCCGTACGCCCCGACTTCACCGTTACCAACACGAACGCACCCGCGGTCGCAGCGATCTGCGCGCGCCTTGACGGACACCCGCTGGCGATCGAGCTGGCCGCTGCCCGCACCCGCATTCTCGCCCCCGACGCGCTCCTGGCGCGTCTCGACGACGCTCTTTCCATGCTCACCGGCGGCAGCCGTGACCTACCCCGGCGACAGCAGACCCTCCGAGCCACCATCGCCTGGTCGTACGACGCGTTGGGCGAGGCCGAGAGGTGCCTGCTCGATCGGCTCTCGATCTTCACCGGCAGCTTTACCCTGGACGCTGCAGAATCGGTCTGCGCGCCGGCCCTCGGCGACGGTCCCGAGATCGACGTACTCGACACGGTGACCAGTCTCGTCGAGAGGAGCCTCGTCCGGGCCCTGCCCCGCGCCGACGACGACCTCGACGGCCGCTACTCCTTGCTCGCCAGCATTCGCGAGTTCGCCGGCTCCAATCTCAGCCGCAGCGAGCGGGATGAGCTCGGCCGGCGCCACTACGAGCACACCGTTCGCCGAACTGCACTCGCCCCCTCTGATACGAGGACGTGGCAGGTCATCACACAGGTGGGCAAGCTGCACCTGCACGACCTGCGGGCCGCATTCGCCTGGGCGCGAGACGGCTCGCATGAATCATCTCTGGCTACCTTCCCGGTGACGCTGGCGCTAGCGCTTCGCACCACGGGTGCCCTCGCCGAAGCGGTGGACACCTGCCGTGCTGTCCTGGCGGCGGCCCACCCCCCGACGGTGCAGGGGGTGCTGCACGCGCACATTCTGGGCGTGCTCGCCGCGATTACCGGGCCCGACCGCCTGGAGGCAGAAGTCCTCACCTGGCTCGGCGCCGCAGCCGCCGACGGCAGGCATCCTGAGTACGCAGTCCTCGAGTCGCTCTTCGCCGCCCGCCGCGCCGGAGGGCTGGACGAGCCACGGCGTTATCTCGCCCGGGCCGGCGCGGCCCTGTCGGGCCTCGAGCCAGCGAGCTCGGTGATTTCACCCGGGTACTTGCGGCAGGTACGCGACAACTTCGTGCTCATGATGCCCTACGTTGACATCGAGGCAGCCTTGCGAATCGGGCGGGACGTCTGTGGGCGTGACAGCGCCTTCCTCCAGCGCCAGCACCTCCTGAACTTCGTCACGCTGCTCACCAACCTAGGTGAGATCGCCGAGGCGACGGCACTGGGTCCGCGCCTGGAGCTAGCCGACCAGCTCGAGGACCCCGTGGCGCGTGGCATGACCGTCGTACGCCTGGCGACACTCTCCGTCGCCCAGGGCGATGTCGAGGGGGCGAGGGCTCAACTCGCCGGCATCGCCGACCTCGCCCATCGGGTGCAGGTGGCGAACCTCACCTGGAGTCTCGACATCGCGCAGGCGACGTGCGACCTCGAGGAATCCCGACCCGGCGACGCCGCCGATCGCCTCGGTTCCTACCTGGAGAGGCCGAGCGCTGAGCACCTGTGGGGAGTGAGCGCGTGGCGGTGGGCGCGGGCGCGGCGCCTCGTCGGGGACGGTTCCCCGGAGCGGACGGCAGCGGCGCTGGAAGAGGCGCGTGTCGTGCTCTGGCGCGGCGCTGCACGAGTACTACCAGATCTGATCTGCTGTCTTGTTGAGTTGGGGGTTCGCACGCGCGATGTGACCGAGCGGGCCGCACTCCTCGCCCCGGCAGCCGCGTACTTCGAGCGGATCGTGGTCCGCCGGTCGGTTCAGCAGGACCTGGACACGATGGTGGCAGAGATCGATCGCGAGATCGAAACCGGCTGGCGGCGGACCACCCGGGCCGGTGGTTCCGCCACGTGAGCGAGGGACTGCAGGTCTCCGCCCGGCTGGTCATCCCGGAGCGCGAGCTGTTCTGGCGATTCTCACGCTCCGGTGGTGCGGGGGGTCAGCACGTGAACACCTCGGACACGCGGGTCGAGCTCTCCTACGACGTGGCGCGATCGACTGCCCTAGGGCCGACGGCTCGGACCCGCGCGCTGCAGCGGCTCGGCAGCAGGCTCGTAGATGGTGTGATCACCGTCGCAGCGAGTGAGCGTCGGTCGCAGCTGCAGAATCGAGAGGCCGCTCGGCAACGGCTGGCGGAGTTGATGCGCGAGGCGACCGCCCCACCCCCGAAGACGCGCCGCGCAACGCGACCGTCACGCGGGTCGGTTGAGCAGCGGATCGCGGACAAGAAGCGACGCGGCGAGACTAAGCGCCTCCGTCGGAGCGAACCCGACTGACCGCAGTGATTCCACGCGACGGCGCCGCCGACGGTCCAGACGCGCGGCAACGAGTGATCCAACTGTGACTTCCGCGCGGAGGGGTCCGTGGGTATGTTCCCGCGACAAGCGCCGCTTTCGGTCCGGGGGGATCTCATGCGAATTGCCAAGGCTTTACTCGTGCTGCTCGTCGCCGCTGCCGCGACATTCACCACCTCGGCCTCGGCCCAGGTGGGCCGTGAGGAGCTCTGGGTCGCCCAGCAGGACACGGACGCCATCGCCGTCATTCGCCACGGCCGGGTGCGGGATCGGATCCCGCTGCCCAAGGGCACTGGTCCGCACAGCATCGACGTGTCACCGAGCGGTGCGTTCGCCTATGTCTCTGGAGTCGGAAATGGGGACCTGCACGTCGTCGACACCAAGTCGCGGAAGATAGTGACCACCCTCGACCTGGGCGACAAGGGCACCCACCAGGCGCGTCCGACTCCGGACGGGCGGCGGATACTCGTGGCCCAGATGCAGTCCAAGCAGGTCATCGCGTTGGTGGCCAGCGAGGCCGGCCGTCGTTGGACCAAGGAAGGTGCGCTGACCCTGGAGAAGGAGCCGATCTGCACGGCGTACGCCGACGGTGGTCGGCGCGCCTACGTGTCGACGAAGCCCGACGGGATCGCCGTCGTCGACACGACGACGATGACCGTCACGAAGGAGCTCCCGACCGATGGTGCGGTGCAGTGCGGGCTAGCCGAGCTAGCCGACTCGCGAACCATCTACGTCAGCTCGAACGGTGGGACTGGGCACCTCTACCGGCTGGACCCGGGCACCGACGAGCTGGCCGACGCTGGGCTGTCGCTCGACGCCAAGGACCTACACGGTCTCGCGCTGAGTCCGGAGGGCGACTCGGCGTACCTCTCGGCCCGAGAGAGCGACGCACTCAAGGTCGTTCCGCTTGGCGGAGGAGCGATTCGCACCGTTTCGCTCGACCGCCGCCCCAACGAGGTCGACAAGCCCGATCAAGTGCGGCTGTCCGGGGAGACCGTCGCCGTGTCGATGCGCACGACGGGTGAGGTCGCGCTGGTCGACCGCCGAACGCTAGCAGTGCGCTACGTGCCGGTCGCGCCCGCGAGTGCAAACGCGGTGCACGGGATCGCGGCCGTCAGCGCTGCTGCTCCGTCGCTACCGCGTACCGGTGGCGGAGGGACCTGGGCGGCCGTGGTGGCGATGGCGGCTGCGATGGCGGTACGTCGGCGCCTCGCCAACGGCTGAGTCCGTCGCATTCCTCCGTGCCGACCTCGACTTCCCACCCCCACCCGCATCTTTTCGACTCCACGACGACGAAAGCAGGCGCTGGTCTGGTCGTGGAGTCGAAAACAGGTGCCGCTTACGGCGCGGTGCGGTCGGTGGCTCGAATGCCGGCGAAGAGGTCGTCCTCCGGCAGCGCGGACTCCACCAGGGACCGGGCCAGCTCGTAATCCTCGGTGGGCCAGCACTCCTGCTGCATCGTGACGGGGACCATGAACCACCGGCCCTGCGGGTCGACCTGCGTCGCGTGCGCGATGAGCGCCTGGTCGCGCAGCGGGAAGTAGTCCGAGCAGTGCACCCGCGTGGTCACCCGGTTGGCGTCCTCCGGCTTGTCCTCCCAGCGGTCGAGCCACTCGGCGTACGGCGACTCCATCTCGCGCTCGGTGAGCGCGGCGTGCATGGTGAGCACCTTCTCCTTGTGCCAGCCGTGCACGTAGTAGAGCTTCAGCGGCGTCCACGGCTCGCCCGTGCCGGGGTAGCGCTCGGGGTCGCCCGCGGCCTCGAAGGCCTCAACCGAGACGCGGTGGCACATGATGTGGTCGGGGTGCGGATAGCCGCCGGTCTCGTCGTAGGTGAGGATCACGTGCGGCCGCTCGCGGCGCACGACCTCGACCAGCGCGCGGCCAACGACCTCGAGGTCCTGTACGGCGAAGCAGCCGTCGGGCAGTGGCGGCAGCGGCTCGCCCTCCGGTGCCTCCGGCAGGCCGGAGTCGGCGAAGCCGAGGTCGACCTGACGCACCCCCAGGATGTTCACTGCTTGGACGAGCTCCTGCCGGCGTACGCGAGCAAGGTCCGCTCGCACCTCGGGTCGATCCATGGCCGGGTTGAGAATGTCGCCGAGCTCACCACCCGTGCAGGTGACGACGATGACGTCGACGCCCTCGCGGGCGTAGCGGGCCATCGTCGCCGCGCCCTTGCTCGACTCGTCATCGGGGTGCGCGTGCACGGCCATCAGCCGGAGCCGCTCCCCGTCCGCTGCCACGTTGTTCATGTCCGCGATACTAGGTGCCGTGCGCGCCGCCAAGTTCGCCATCTACGCCACCGGCGTCGCTCTGCTCGTCATCATGCTGTTCGTCGTCTTCTTCTACGACCGCCCGCGGGTCGATCTCGCCTGGCGTACGACGCAGGTGCAGGTCGGCGATCCGCTGCGGGTGAAGGTGACCTTCGAGGTCGACAAGCCCTCGCGCACGACGGCCGAGTGCCAGGTCGCGGCGTTCGACGCCGAGGGCAACTCCGCGGGGCGTCTCACAGGGATCAAGGTCGGTCCGCGCACTGACGGCGGACGGACCACTCGCCTCACTGTCCTGGTGCCGACGCCGCTCGAGCCCGCCCAGGACGCTGCCGTGGCGACCTGCCAGATCACCCGAGGCCGGTAGCTGGCGGCCAGCGGTGCTAGCGTCGTAGGTGCCGCCGGAGACAGACCAGACAGAGCTGCGATGGAGATGACCAGCGTGACCGAGACGACGCGCCCCACGACCTGGCTCACGCAAGAGGCCTACGACCGACTGCAGGCCGAGCTGGCCGAGCTGAGCGGACCGGTGCGCGACACCGTGGTCGGCCGTATCGCCGCCGCTCGTGAGGAAGGCGACCTCAAGGAGAACGGCGGCTACCACGCCGCCAAGGACGAGCAGGGCAAGCTCGAAGCCCGGATCCGCACCCTCACCCAGCTGCTGCAGGACGCGCAGGTCGGCGAGGCCCCGGCATCGGGTGACGTCGCGGTTGCCGGCACCCTGGTCGAGGTGCAGTTCGACGGGGACGACGACAGCGAGACCTTCCTGCTCGGCTCGCGGGAGGACCGCGTCGAGGGCTACCAGATCTACTCCCCCTCGTCCCCGCTCGGTGCCGCAGTGCTCGGCCACCAGGCCGGCGAGCTCGTGTCCTACACCGCACCGCGCGGCGCGACGATGAAGGTCAACATCGTGTCGGTGCAGCCCTACCTGGGCTGAGAGCACAACGATCGAGAGGCAGGCGCTGGCCGGATGAACGACGACTTCCCGGTCGAAGGGATCGACTACATCGCCTTCGCGGTCGGCAACGCGCGCCAAGCCGCTCACTTCTACTCCACCGCCTTCGGCATGCGGGTGACGGCGTACCGAGGCCCTGAGACCGGCCACCCCGGGCAGGCCGAGTGGGTGCTCGAGAGCGGCGGCGCTCGCTTCGTCCTCGCCACAGACCTGGCACCGGACGGCTCGCTCGCCCCACACGTCGCGGCGCACGGCGACGGCGTCGTCGACATCGCGCTGCGCGTGCCCGACGCAGCACGTGCCTACGAGATCGCCGTGTCCCGCGGCGCGACCGGGCTCGCCGAGCCGCACATCGTCGAAGACGACCACGGCAAGATCGTCTACGCCGCGATCGCGACCTATGGGCAGACGCGGCACACCCTTGTGGAGCGGACGGCGTACGACGGCGTCTTCTCCCCCGGCTTCGTCGAGCGCGCGCCGCTGGTGGAGCCGCCGGACAAGCGCTACTTCCAGGCCGTCGACCACGTCGTCGGCAACGTCGAGCTCGGCAAGATGGACGAGTGGGTCGGCTTCTACAACCGGGTGATGGGCTTCACCAACATGGCGGAGTTCGTCGGCGACGACATCGCGACGGAGTACTCCGCGCTGATGTCGAAGGTCGTCGCAGACGGCACCCGGCGGGTGAAGTTCCCGCTCAACGAGCCGGCCGTGGGCAAGCGCAAGAGCCAGATCGACGAGTACCTGGAGTTCTACGGCGGGCCCGGCGTACAGCACATCGCGTTAGCCACGAATGACATCGTGCGCGCCGTCGAGCGGATGAAGGCAGCGGGCGTTCTCTTCCTGGAGACGCCGGACTCCTACTACGACGACACCCTGCGGGAGCGGGTCGGCGACGTGCGGGTGCCGATGGATGACCTGCGCAAGCACCGCATCCTGGTCGACCGCGACGACGAGGGCTACCTGCTGCAGATCTTCACCAAGCCGGTGCAGGACCGGCCCACCGTCTTCTTCGAGCTGATCGAGCGGCACGGGTCGCAGGGCTTCGGCAAGGGCAACTTCAAGGCGCTCTTCGAAGCGATCGAGCGCGAGCAAGCAGTCCGCGGCAACCTGTAGGTCAGGCGATCGTGAGGGTCAGGCTCAGGTTGCCTATCGTCGACGGCTCACCCTGGTTCGCGCAGTCGACGTTCGGTGGGCAGTTGCAGAAGAAGCTGTCCAGGATCCCGATGTCGTACGTCCCGGGTCCGGTCTCGACGACCGCTGCGTGCGTGGCGTCGTCGGTGTAGTAGGTGTAGTCGCAGCTCGCTCCCCCGCAGTCGCCGATGTCCCGGAGGTAGACCCGGAACGTGCGCGGCTCGGCAAAGGGCCCAACGACCACGTCCGGGGCGGTCGAGTCGAAGCACCCGCACGGCTTGGAAGCCAAGGGGACGTCGGGTCCGCCGGTGAACTGGTAGCCGGCGAAGAGCCCGTCGCAAGCGGTGAACCTGATGTTGCTGAAGGTGGCCGTCCGCCCGGCCGGCAGCACGAACACCCCTGCGCTGCCCTGGGGCCCGGAGGTCTGCGCCATCGCCGGCTGCACGGACAGCAGCGTCGGGACTGCCCACGCCGCGCCGACAGCGCCGGCCTTGATCACGGTACGTCGGTCGATTCGCCCCTCAGCCATACCTGCTCCCCCACTGCGTGCTGTCGGTGGTGCTGTTACCACCATGCTACGAAGAGTAACCACGGGGGCGACATACGCAATCCGGCGTACTCCCCGTACTGCCGAACGCGGCCGGGCTCGGCGCCGGTGGAGCTAACCCCGGCGGAATCGTCGAACGGTCAAGGCTGAGGCAGCGGCTGCCGCTAGCGCGGCCAGTCCGAGTCCGAGGGGTAGTCCCGTCGCGGGCAGCGGGGCCGGCCGGGGGGCAGGGGCCGGCGCGGGCGCGGGGGCCGGCGCGGGCCGAGGAGCGGCGGCTGCGCCGCCGAGGCCGGGGGCGTCGTAGGCGAGGGAGTTGGCCAGCACGGTGTAGCCGGTGTAGGTGACGGCGTAGTTCTGCAGACCGTAGGGGTGCAGGAAGGCCTCGGTCGGCTGCGGCAGCAGCGCGCCGATGAACCGCACCATTCCGTCGCCCATCTTGGCCTGGCCGTACGTCGTGCGCGTCCTGTCCGGCGGCGTCGTTGCACCGGTCGCGAGGTGGCCGACCACCTCGCCCCCGGCCGCCTCCCACGCCTCGGTCGCCACCGACCAGTTGGGGCAGTTCAGCCCGGCAGGCGGGAAGGCGTAGCCGATCGGGACGGAGTCGTAGGTCTGCCGCGCGACGCCGCGCAGCCCCTTCGCCAGCGGGTGCTCGCGAGTGGCGAACTCCACCGAGCCGACGTACTGGCCGTCCATCCGTACGACGTCCTCGTCGTTGGGTAGCAAGCCGATGGACTGCATCGCCGGCGCAGCCGCGTCAGTGACGACGAGGTTGCCGCCACGAGCCACCCATGCCTTGATGGCTGCGAAGTAGGCGTCAGCGTCCGCCGCTTCGGGCATCGCGTCGTCGGCGAGCACCAGCGAGTCGAACCGGTCCAGGGTCTTGCCGCCGGAGGCCACGATGTCGCGCACGCGCACCGAGGTGAGCGGGCGGTCGGCGTAGCGGTTGAGGTCGGTGAAGAACTTCATCCGGGAGACGGAGTACGGCTTCTGCAGCGGACCCGCATCCTCCGGGCCCGCCTTGTTGGCGTCGTCGTCCCGGACGACCTCGGGATCGAAGACGTAGCCGACGGAGCCGCCCACGGGGAACACGTACCGCTGCTTGATGAGCGCCTGCTTGAGCATCGTGTCGTTGATGGCGCGGATGAGGTCGACCCAGAGCTGGGCGAGCGGGCGTGGCCACGTCGCGAGGTTGACCTCGGCTCCCGCGGTGAGCTCGGTGGCGTAGCCGGTTCCGTCGAGTCCGCTCGCGGTGTTGTAGTAGTCGATCATCGAGCCGGACGCGGAGTAGCCGAGCATGTCGTAGAGGGTGCCCCAGTGGTAGGCGCCGAGGTCCTGACCGGTCACGTCGTTCAGCGTCTCCAGAGACGACAGGACGTTGTTCTCGGCGAACGCGTCGCTGATCGCGTCGGCATAGCGCGCGAGGGTCTCGGACTTCTGGAAGTCGAACTGCCCGACGATCTGCAGACCGGCTGCGCCGTAGGTGTCCGGTCCTTGGCCGTGGTTGTCGGTGCCGAGATACCAGCCCTTCTTGTCGAACAGCTTGGCCATCACCGCTCGGCTCTCGGCCTCCTCCAGCGTGCCGTTCGGCTCATAGATGTAGCCGGTCACGGGGAACTGCCGGTTGAGGTCTCGGCCGTTGTCGTTGCCGCGCGCCGCGAGAACGCCGGCACCCTGCTCGTCGGAGACGATGTCGCCGGCCACCCAGCCGTCGGGGTTGGGGAAGACGTTGTGCACCACGAACTTCTTCAGGCCGTCGACGACCCAGTCCTTCCCCGCATCGAACCGAGGGTCGACCCAGTCCTCCATCACCCGCATGCCGCCTTCGCGCCCGCCGGGCTCGTTGCCGTGGATGGAGTTGACGATGAGCAGCTTCTGCTTGGGCGTCTTCACCCGCTCGTCGGTGATCAACACGTCGTAGATCTCGCTGCCGCCCTGGCTCTTGCCGATCGTCGTCACCTCGACGAAGTCGGGGAACGTCTTCTCCAGCAGGCGGATCGCGCATTCGAACTCGTCGAAGGCGACGAAGGTGTTGCTGACGAGCGGCTCCGGGAAGATCCGCCCGTCCGGGGTGACATCCCCCTCAGCGCATTTCACCGGACCGGCGTACGACGTCGACGACGCGAGCGGCACCAGCAGCGTCGCTGCTAGCGCGGCGACTAGAGGCAGTGCTGAACGATTCGGTCGTGCGGCCATCGTGTACCCCCCCTATTCGTAGGTCTGCGCTGGCGCCGGCACCCTCTTCATCGAGGTGACGACGAGCTCGGCAGCTTCCCCTATCAACGCCCGCTCCTTGGCGGCCTGCTCAGGCTCCACCCAGGTGCCTTCGACCTCGAGCCACTGGTCGGCGCTCGGGCGAGGCCCGGAGAGCCCCTTCATCGCCACCTTGATCGGCCGGCCGTCCGCGGCGCAGCAGCTGAGGATGAAGCGGGTGAGGAACACTTCGTCGGCACCGTGCGGGGTGGCGAAGCCGGTGAGCCGGACGGTCTTGCCTTCGAGCGCCTTGTCGTCGTCGAAGAACGTCCGCAGGTTGAACTCCCGCAGGGTGAGCGGCACCGCCCCCGCGACCTCCGCCGGCAGCGGTGGGAACTTCGCTCGGGGCGCCTCAAGCCGGGCGCTGTTGCGCTGCGCCGCGTAGGAGCCCAGCGGTGCGGGGGCGATGAGGAAGATGGCCAGCACCGGCAGCACGAGCAGCCAGGCGATGGTCGGACCGTGATGGTCGTGACCCACCTGGTCGCCGTCGTGGAGGTGCTCGGCGACCTCCTCTGCGCCCGGCCGCTCGCGGCGGAGCAGACCGAGAGCCCCGAGCGCGACGAGCAGCACCCCGGCGACCACGAGCCACGGGCCGAGCGACGCCTTGACGTAGCGCAGGTGCGCGTCGGTCAGCCCCAGCCGCAGTGCGGCCACCCCCACAAGCACCATGATCGCGTTCTGGGTCTCTCTGCTCATCGCATTTCCTTCACAGCAGCCAGCTGCCGACCGCAACACTGGTGAGCACCGCGACGACGAAGGTCACCGGGGCGAAGCGCAGCGCGAACGCCTTGCCGAACGTGCCCACCTGCAACGCGATGAGCTTGACGTCGACCATCGGCCCGACGGTCATGAAGGCCAGCCGGGCGGTGAGCGAGAAGTTGCTCAAGCTCGCCGCCACGAAGGCGTCGGCCTCCGAGCAGATCGCGAGTACGACGGCCAGGACGGACAGCGTCAGGACGGCCACCACGCCGTTGCCGGCGAGGGAGTCGAGCACGGACTCGGGGATGGTGACGTTGAGCGTCGCCGCGGTGATGCCGCCGATGACGAGGTAGCCGCCGGCATGCAGGAAGTCGTGCCCCGCGGAGGCCCGGAAGATCTCCCACCTCGACGCGTCCGGGTCGGCTTCGATCGCGCGCTTGGTGATCCAGGGTGCCTTGCCGAACGCCACCCAGAGCCAGCCGACGAGCACCGCGGTGACCAAAGAAGCAAGAAATCGCGCGCCGACCACCTCCGGGCGCCCCGGGAAGGCCACGGCGGTCGCGACGAGCACGACGGGGTTGATCGCCGGCGCCGAGAGGAGGAAGGCGAACGCCGCCGCCGGAGCGACTCCGCGCGCGACGAGCCGCCCGGCGATCGGCACCGATCCGCACTCGCAGCCGGGCAGGACGACACCTGCAAGCCCGGCTGCCGGTACGGCGAGGACAGGCCGGTTCGGCAGCACCCGGGCGAAGAACGACGGCGGCACGAAGGCCGCGATCAGCCCGCTGATCGTCACCCCGAGGACGAGGAACGGCAGCGCTTGGATCGAGATCGACACGAAGATGGTGGCCCAGGTCTGCAGCGCCGGGGAGTCGAACAGCCCGGCCAGCCGAGGCTGGAGTAGCCCTGCAGCGACGAGGGCGAACGCGAGCAGCTCCAGGGTCGGCCACTCGCGACGCTGTCGAGGCGCCGCAGGAGATCCCTGCGACGCCTCGACTGCTGTCTCGGTCATGTCCCTATGTTAGGTGCTGCACGTCCAGGTAACCCCACGCCGAGCGGCACGTCAGGCAGCGCGGCCCGGGGCCCGCCGACGCCGCAGCTGCATCGCCAGCAGCAGGAATGCACCACCGACGAGGGCCATCTCCCAGCCGGCACCGGTCGCCGGCAGGGGTGCCGGGCGGGTCGGCGCGGGGGCCGGGGCCGGTGCGGGGCGCACCGGGGAGAAGCCCCTCGGCGCCGCTGAGCCGAGGCCGGCGGCGTCGTACCGGATGACGTTCTCCATGATGAACAGGCCGCTGTAGGTCAGGCCGTAGCTGCGCAGGCCGAAGCGGTGGTCGTTCTCTTCAGTGGGCATCGGCAGGGCCCCGCCGATCAGCCGGATGAGGCCCTTGCCCAGCGAGAGCTCGCCGAGAGAGGCAACGTTGGTGACCGTTCCGCTGCCCTTCTCGATGTTCGCGATCACGGCGCCGCCGGCGTCGGTGAGCGCGGCGGTGTCGACGACGGTCATCGGCGACGCGTCGGTGCCGATGCCGTAGCCGAGGATCGGCGCCTCGACCAGCTGCTTGGCGTTGCCCCGCAGACCCCGGGCGACCGGGTGCTCGAAGTCGATGTTCGTCGCGTTCGGCTGGTAGACGGTGGTGTCGGTGATGGCATCGGCCGGCAGCACGCCGAGGTCGCCCGCGACGTGGACTGCGCGGTCGGTGAGCACGAGGTTGCCGCCGCGCTCGACCCAGCTCTTCAGGTTGGCGTAGTACTTCGCCTCGCTGACCGGACGGTTCTGCGCGTCGCGCGGGACCTTCACGTCGGCCAGCACGAGGGTGTCGACCTGGTCGAGGGTCTTCGGGTCGTTGGCGATGTCAGCAGAGTTGAGAGCCCGGAACGGCTTGGGCATGTACTTGCTGGTCTCGGTGAAGAAGTCCATGTTGCTGACGTCGTACGGCACCTGCTTGATCTTGGTGCCGTTGGCACTCTCAGCGCTGAATCCCGGGCCGGGGCCGTTCTTGTCCTTGTCGGTGACCCGGTCCGGGTTGAGGACGTAGCCGGCCTGGCCGCCAGTGTCGAGCACGACGTTCTTGGCGTTGAAGTCCTGCGCCTGGGTCAGCGCGTAGGCCATCGCGGTCTTGATGATCGCCCGCGAGGCGTTGATGTGGTTTTCCTGCAGGTAGACGTTCCAGGTCTTGTCCGGCACGGTGTGGTTGAGGAAGATCTCGTAGTCCATGCCAGTGACCGCGAGGTCGGTGGCCAGGTAGTCGCCGATGAAGCCGGTGTCCGTGTAGCCCAACGTGTCCCAGACGGTCGCCCAGTGGGCCGGCATGGTCGGGATGGTGTTGTTCGCCGCGTCGGGGTAGCCGGGGATCTGGTCCTCGATGCCCTCGTTGTCGTTGCCGCCGGTGGCCTCTTCGATCTCGTTCTGGATGCCGCCGTAGAGCGTCTCGTCGATGACGGACTTGGTGCGCTCGGCGATAGCCATCAGCTGCCGGTGCTTGACCGAGTCGAACTGGCCCGCGGGATACATGATGTCGACGTAGGCGCGGCTGGTGAGCTCGCCGTGCACGTCGGCACCGTAGGCCAGCAGCTTGCCGATGCCGGCGTCCGCTGCCTCGCGCATGGCCTTGACCCCGAAGATCGCCTCCGGCTCGGTCATCGGGTCGCGGCTGATGTTGACGCTGCCCTTGCTCGGCATCTGCCGGTTGAGGTCCGTCCCGGCACCATTGGCTCGGGCGAACGGCAGCGGCGCCTTGCCGCCGACGATGTCACCGACCGCCCAGCCGTCCGGGTTGAAGGTAGAGAGGTAGACCACTTCCTTGGCCAGGACGTCGGCCACCTCGTACTCGTGGAACTCCGGCTTGGCACCGGTGCCCGAGGTGTAGTTGTCGACGCCGTCGACGATCGTGCCGCCGTTCTCGGCGGCCATCGCCAGGTCCTCGGCGGCTCGCATCCCGCCCTCGAACCCGCCGCGCTCGTTGCCGTGCACTGACAGCGAGAAGAACAGGGTCTCCTTGCCCTTGTCCGGCTTCTGGTGGTCGGTGAGCTTGACCACGAAGATGTCGCGGCCGTCACCGGTGTCACCCTGCTCGCCGGGGCGGATCTTGTCGGGGCCGACGCTCTTGGCCAGCTCGCCGTACTTGCTGGACAGCGAGAAGACCGACACCCAGCGGGGGTACTTCTGCGCCAGGAACTCGACACCGTGCTGGAACTCACGGAAGCCGGCCGGGTTGGCGGAGTACTGGATGTAGGCCTGGGAGTTGGCCGCCTCGGGGAAGATGCGGTTGCCGCAGGCGGCCAGCGGCGGGCCGCCCTTATACCCGTCGGTGCAGACGGGGGTGGCGAGCGCAGGCCCGGCCCCCAGCCCGACGGTCAGCGTGGCGACAGCAAGGGTCAGGACGGTACGGCGCACGGAAAGGCCTCCTACAGCGACGGGCGATACGTCCTTTTTCGCCGTCCGCGGCCCTTCTCCTTCCGGACGGCGACTCGCGCCCCGGCCACCTTCACCGGGCAAATGGACCCGATACGTCCGCCCAGGGGGTCCACTTGGCCTGTTAACCGGGCAAATAGCGGGTTAACCGGGCAAATAGCCGCGGGGGGTCAGCCGAAGAGGAGGGGGTAGCCGGTCTGGCGCAGGCGGGCGAGCACCTCGTCGCAGTGGTCCGAGCCGCGGGTCTCGAGCTGCAGCGCCACCTCGACCTCGTCGAGGTGCAGCTTGGGCCCGGTGCGCTGGTGCTCGACGTCGAGGACGTTGGCGCCGGACTCGGCCAGCAGAGCGAGGAGACGGGCCAGCTCGCCGGGCCGGTCGGGGATGCGCAGCCGGAAGGACAGGTAGCGCCCCGCCGCGATCATGCCGTGACGGATCACCCGCATGAGCAGCACGGGGTCCATGTTGCCGCCGCTGAGGATGGCGACGACCGGCGGCTCGAAGGCGGCCGGCGACTCGTTGATCGCCGCGACCGCGGCCACGCCGGCTGGCTCGACGACCAGCTTCGCCCGCTCGAGGCAGAGCAGGAGGGCCCGCGACAGCGCCTCCTCGGAGACCGTGACCACGTCGTCGACGAGGGCCGCGACGTGGGCGAGGGTCAGATCTCCGGGGCGGGCGACGGCGATGCCGTCGGCAATCGTCGCCATGCTCTCCAACGCGACCGGTCGCCCGACCGCGAGCGAGTGCGGGAAAGCCGCCGCTGTCTCGGCCTGCACCGCCACCACCCGCACGCCCGGCATCAGCGCCTTGACCGCTGTCGCCACCCCGGCGACGAGCCCACCGCCGCCGGTGCACACCACCACTGTGCGGGCCCGCGGCACCTGCTCCGCGATCTCCAGGCCGACGGTCCCCTGTCCGGCGATGACGTCGCGGTGGTCGAACGGGTGGATGAGGATCGCGCCGTGCTCATCGGCGTAGGCCTGCGCGGCGACCAGCGCGTCGTCGACGGTCAGCCCGGTCATCTCGATCTCGGCGCCGTAGGCCTTGGTCGCCTCGATCTTGGGCAGCGGCGCACCCGTCGGCATGAAGATCTTCGACTTCGCGCCGGTGAGTGAGGCGGCCAGCGCGACGCCCTGCGCGTGGTTTCCGGCGCTGGCCGCCACCACGCCGCGGGCCCGCTCCTCGTCGCTGAGCCGGGCGATCCGGACGTAGGCGCCACGGATCTTGAACGAGCCGGTGCGCTGCAGGTTCTCGCACTTGAGCAGCACGTCGCCGCCGACCTTGCGCGACAGCGGCCGAGATCCCTCCACCGGGGTGACGACGGCGACGTCACGCAGCAGCTCCCGCGCCGCGCGGATCTCCTCGATCGTCACCAGGGCTGTGTCCTGCGCACCGGTACCCATGCACGCATCCTCGCACCGGCGGTACGGTCACCACCCGCAGCCACGCGAGAGGGGCCCGACGATGCGCGACGTGCACCCGCTGCCGGGGGCGGACCACCTGGTCGACGGGGTGCGGCTGCGGGTCGTCCAGCACGGCGCCGGACCCGGGCTGCCGTTGCTCCTCCTGCACGGCATACCCACCACCTCCTATCTGTGGCGTGACGTGCAGCGCGACCTCGAGCACCGCCATCCGACGTACGCCGTCGACCTGCTCGGCCTGGGGGCGTCCGAGCGGCCGCCCGGGGGCCGCTACGACCTGGCCAACCAGGCCGAGCTGCTCGTGGGTCTGCTGGACCAGCTGGGGCTGGACCGGGTCGCGATCGCCGGGCACGACGTCGGGGGCGCTGCCGCCGTACACCTGTGCGCACTGGCGCCGGACCGCGTCGCGGCCCTCGTCCTCGTCGACACGCCACTGCACGCCGACGCCTGGCCGGTGGCCGCTATCAGCAGCCTGATGGCGCCACTGCTCGGTGAGACGCAGACCACGCTGCTGCGCCTGGTTCCCTCCCTGGGCCGGCACTACCTCGGCATGCAGCTCGGCCGGGGGCTCGCTGCCGGATCGGTCGACGGCCCGGTGCTGGACCGTTACGCCGCGAGCCTGCTGAGCCGCGACGGCACCCGTGGGCTGCTCTGCCTGGTGCGAGCACTGGACCCGCCGTCGACTGAGGCCGCCTTGCGCCTGGTCACCGTCGACGCCCCACCGACCCTGGTGCTCTGGGGCGACGAGGACGCCTGGCACGGCCCGGCGTACGGCCGACGGCTGGCCGCCGATATCCCCGGGTCGTGCTGGGTGCCGGTGCCCGACGCTGGACACCTGCTGCCCGAGGACCGGCCGGAGCGGGTCGCGGAGGAGATCGCCGGCTTCCTCGCCGAAGCCGTCGCCCGGACGGCCTAGGGACTCGCCGTCGCCCGCGCGCCCTAGCCCGCTCGGGCCCGGCCCTCGTCGCACTGTGCGACCTACGTCGCCGGCAACCACGCTCAGCCAGTCGCACAGTTCGCGAGAAGGCCGGCTGTCCACCCGCCGCGTCATTGAGCTGTGCGACCTACGTCGCCGGCAACCACGCTCAGCCAGTCGCACAGTTCGCCGGGGGGGTACGGCGGGGGGCTTATGCGGCGGCGTCAGTCGGCGGACCAGTAGCGGGTGCCCGCCAGGACGAGTGCGGCGGCGCCGACGAGTCCGGCCTGCTCGCCCAGCGCAGCGGCCACGACCCGCGGCACCCGGGCGAAGCCCAGCCCGGCGTGGCGCTGGTACGCCGCCTCCAACGGGTCGAAGAGGAGCGGGCCGGCCTGCGCGACTCCGCCGCCGACGATGACCAGCTCGAGGTCGCAGAGCTGCACGGCCGAGGCGATGCCGATGCCGAGGGCGATCCCGGCGCGGGCCATGGCCGCGACGGCGATGGCATCGCCGGCCTGCGCGTCGTCGGCGAGCTCTCGGGCCGTCGCGCCCGCCGTACGCCACCCGAGCTCGACCGCCCATGCGGCGATCGCCGGCCCGCTGGCCACGGCTTCCAGGCAGCCCCGGCCGCCGCAGGCGCACGGCGGACCATCCGCGTCCACCACGACGTGACCGATGTGGCCGGCGTTGCCGGTGGCGCCGTCGACCAGCCGCCCGCCGAGCACCAGCCCGCCACCCACACCGGTGGAGACGACCATCCCGATGAGGTCGGCGACGCGCCGCCCGGCCCCGCGCCAGTGCTCGCCGACTGCAACGCAGGCAGCGTCGTTGTGCACGCGGACAGGTCGGGCGGGATAGCGCCCGGTCAGCATCTCGCGCAACGGGAAGCCGTCCCACGCCGGGATGTTCAGTGGCGACACCTCGCCGGCGGGCCAGCGCATCGGGCCGCCGCAGCCGACGCCGACTCCCGCGATGTCGACGCCTCGGCGTACGTCGTCCAGCAGCGTCACCACGTCGTCGTAGAGCGCCTCAGCATCACGGCCTGTCCGGGTAGGACGGCGGGTGAACCGGTGCACCCCGCCCTGCGGCCCGACCAGAGCTGCGGCGAGCTTCGTGCCGCCGATGTCGAGCGCCAGGACGGGAGCGCTCACCCGGTGTCCGGGCCGAAGGTCACGATGCTCGCGGTGAAGCCGTGCAAGTGGTTGCGCCCGCCGACCGGACCGATCTCCCCGTTGGCGAAGAAGCCGGCGACCGGCACCTGCTCGAAGTGCTCGCGCAGCGCACGGACGTCGTGGTCGGCGGAGGCGAAGAGGTGCTCCCCGCGCCCGGTGCAGGTGAACAGCAAGGCCCCGTCGACGAGCTGCCCCGCGGGCTCGGCACGCGCCTCGTTCAGCAGCGCGTGCAGATCCTCAGCAGCCGCGTCGGCGTCGCGCACCTGGAACCGCACGGTCCGGCCGACCGCGACCAAGTCGCCGACGAGGACGGCTTGGCGCTCTCGGTCCCCGCCGATCACGCCGCGCACCAGGAAGTCGCCGCGTTCGTGCTGCTCGGCGTACTCGTCCATGACGACGCCGATCTGCAGCCCGCGGCTGGCCAAGGCCTGGTCCTCCGGGGTGAGCTCACTCAGCAGCTGTTCGAGCTTGCTCAGCGCAGGGACACCGGCCAGCTCAAGCAACGCGTTGCCGTCCACTGCGGTGACCACCATCGCCGGGCCGATGGGCCGGCACCCCTGGCTGACGACGGTGCGCAGCCGGATCGGTCCGGAGAGCAGGACACCGACGGCGCCCCGGTCCACCACCCGGTCGTCGAGCAGCAGGCGGGTGGAGCCCGCGCCGCGAGCGCCGCCACCCATGCCGCCCACCAGCGGCAGCCCGGGAAACGAGTCGTTGGCTTCCTCCACGAAGCCGTCGGCCGGGAACGTGTAGGGATCCGCCAGCAGCACGCAGAGCCGGTCGTCGTCGCCCAGGTCGGGCATCCCCACCACAGCGAGGCTCTCGCCGGTGCGGATCACCTCCAGGTGGAAGGTGCGCAGGGTGACTCCCGGTAGCACCGCCGCCCACACGCTGACGGCGGTGCTCTGCTCTACCGCTCTTTCGCCACCGATGACCCCGTGCGCGGTGCATCCGACGACGTGCCGGGCCCCGGTGAGCTCGGCGACCCGGGTGCCGACCGCGTCCACCAGATCGGGGTCGTCGGTGTGGACGAAAGCGAAGACCAGGTCCGGGCGCTGACTGCCGAGAGGGGCCATCGCCTCGTGCGCAGCCTGTTCGGCCGCGGCGACCACATCGGGATCGGTGGACAGGCCGGCGCCGAATCGAGACATGTGCAGCAGAGTAACGTCAGGCCATGAGCCAGCAGTCACCGCCGCCCCCCGCCGACACGTTGGGCGCGCTTCGCGCCAGCGGGGTGAGGACCGAGCCGGTCAAGGCCGAGATCCGGCGCAACCTGCTCGCCCGTTTGCGCGCCGGCGAGACGACGTTCCCCGGCATCGTGGGCTTCGACGACACCGTCGTACCGCAGCTCGAACGAGCGCTGCTGGCCGGTCACGACGTCGTGCTGCTCGGTGAGCGCGGGCAGGGCAAGACCCGCCTCATCCGCACTCTCGTCGGGCTGCTCGACGAGTGGATCCCGGTAGTCGCCGGCTGCGAGATCAACGACGACCCGTACGACCCGGTGTGCGCCCGCTGCGTCGCGCTCGCCTCCTCGGCCGGTGAGTCACTGCCCGTGTCATGGCGGCACCGGTCGCAGCGGTACGGCGAGAAGCTCGCGACTCCGGACACCAGCGTTGGCGACCTGGTCGGCGACGTCGACCCGATCAAGGTGGCCGAGGGACGCACGCTCGGCGACCCGGAGACGATTCACTTCGGCCTCGTCCCGCGCACTCACCGCGGGATCTTCAGCGTGAACGAGCTGCCCGACCTCGCCGAGCGCATCCAGGTCGCGCTGCTCAACGTCCTGGAGGAGCGCGACATCCAGGTCCG
>DATLOQ010000012.1:0-21870 GCA_035536235.1 Mycobacteriales bacterium | reverse complement strand
TGGTCCGCCACGACCGCGCCGTAGCCCAGCAGCCCGGCCCAGGCGCTGCCGACTGCAGCTCCCGCCACGACGACCGGCACCGCACGGCGGATGCCGAGCCGCGTCGGCGACGAGGTGGTGAAGGCTGCGGCCGCGTCGTCGAGAACGTACGTCGCACCCGCGGCGAGCAGCGTCGCGCCGACCCGCAGCAGCCAGATCACCGTGCCCGGCCGGTCGTCCAGGTCGGCCCAGATCAGCAGCCCGAATGCGATGGCCACCATAGGGACGAGCGGTCTCCACAACGGGGTGCGCGCGAACACCCCGGCGAGCAGCGGGAGCTGACGGCTCCTCATGGCAGCTGTGCCCATCCCGCCCCCGCCGTCAGCAGCGTCACCACCGCGCCCAGGCACCAGAGTGAGCGCCGATGCGACAGGTCTCGCAGCAAGGCGCCGATGACGGCCATCGTGGACAGCCCTAGCAGGTACGCCGCATGCCAGGCGGCCGAGCCGGCCATCCGGATGTCGGTGAGCTCGTGGTCCTTCCACTCCACCAGCTCCACATAGCTGCCCCACCAGGACGACGCACCGTCGCTCAGCGCGATCGAGACCGCGACGAGGGCGATAAAGACTCCGACGGGCGCGGCGCGCCAGGGGAGCCAGCGCGCGACCATCACGCCGAGGGTCACGGCCCCGAGGACGCTGAGCGGAAGCAGCAGCAGCTCGGCCGGTGTCGGCACGATGGACCGCGGCTGCCCCACCAACCCGCGGTAGGTGGAGACGGCGACGACGAGGCCCAGCGCTGCGGTTGCCAGTGGCAGCCCGGCGCCGCACAGCGCCGCCGTCCGGGCCGCCCGCGCGACCGGAGCGGCGCCGTGCAGCTCATCGACGCCGTCGCGCCGGCTGCGGGTCGCCCCGAGATTGGCTGCGAAGAACACCACTGGCGGCAACCACAGGCCCGGGGCGCCGCCGCCGGTGAGATCGGTGAACGCGCTGCCGCCACTCGCGTTGGAATTGACGAAGAGAGCGAAGCCGACGAAGCACAGCCCCGCGAGGGTGAGCGGGTGCCGCAGCAGCCAACGGGCCTCCGCCCACGCCAGGCGGACGATGACGGGCCAGGAGCTGCGACCGGGGACGACGGTCGAAGACCGCCGCGATCCCGGCGACGCGGTCGCAGCGGAGGTGGACCGGGCCACAAGGACGTCGCGCATCAGGCCGCGTCCGCCAGGGCACGCTCGCCGAGCAGCAGCAGGTAGCCGTCCTCCAGCGTGGGGTCGATCAGCTCGACCCCGGCCGCCGGGGTGCCGAGGTTGCGGTGCCGGCCCTCTCCAGTCCGCCAGGACAGCTGGGCACCGACCGGGCGGTCGTCGGAGAGCCAGACCCGGCCCCGGGCCAGCTCCCGCAGCTCGCGTGGTGTCCCGTCGAAGCGAGTCCGACCGGCGTCCAGCACCACGATCCGCGAGCACAGGGCGCCAACGTCCTCCGTCTGGTGCGTCGAGAGAAGCACGGTGCGGCCCTCGCCGATCGCCGAGATGAGCTCGCGGAATCGCAGCCGCTGCTCGGGGTCCAGGCCGACGGTCGGCTCGTCCAGGACCACCAGGTCGGGGTCGCCCAGCAGCGCCTGAGCCAGGCCGACCCGGCGGCGCATGCCGCCGGAGAGCGCTCGGATCTTCTTGCCGCTCACCTCCGTCAGCCCGGCGAGTGCGAGCACCCGGCGTACCTCGTCGTGCCGTGACCGCCGGTCGGTCATCTCCTTGAGGATCGCGATGTAGTCGACGAACTCGAAGGCGGTGAAGTGCTTGTAGAAGCCCGGCTCCTGCGGCAGGTAGCCGAGGCGTCGGCGGATGGCGAGACGGTCCTCCGGCTGGGCCGGGTCGAGGCCGAGGAGACTCAGGCGCCCGCCGCCCGGGGCCAAGACGGTGGCCATCATCCGCAGCAGGGTCGTCTTGCCGGCGCCGTTGGGCCCCAGCAGCCCGGTGACGCCGCGGCTGGCGGTGAAGCTCACCCCGTCCAGAGCCCGGGTGCGCCCGAAGCTGCGGGTGACCTCGTCAACGACCACGGTGGTGCTCATGCAGCGCTCCTTGTGTCGAACTGGTCACGGCGTACGGCGAGAACCGCAGTCGCAGCCACGATGAGGACGAGAAAGCTCAGCTGGGTGCTGGCGCCGGCGATGTCGGCAGTCCGGTCGAGCTGGAGGAGCCGGACGACCACAGACACCCAGGTCAACGACACGCCGGCCGCCGCCAGGGCCGGCGACAGCCGGGTCGACAGAGCCAGCGTCGTCACGCTCAGGCCGAGCGCTGGCAGCAGCCACGCCGCCTGAGACCAGCCTGATGCGGGCAGCGCCAGTGCGGCTGCCCCGGCCAGGCCGAGGCTGGCGACCAGCACCGAGACGCTGCGCAGCAGGAGCAGTCGGGTGGCGCGGTACGGCGCGGCCATGCTCAGCTCATACGCCGGATCGACGTCAGCGCCGTACGCCGCGGCGACGCCGGCGACCGGAAGCAGCGGCGCGACGAGCAGGAACAGCGCCCCCGCCGTGTCCCGGCCACGGGCAGCTGCGACCGCGAAGCCGAGCGCCAGCAGCAGGGACGCCAGCCACGACAGCTGCAGCGACGGCGTCGCGGCCAGCAGCCGGGCGTCGCCGTCGCGCACGCCGATGCGGCGGAGCACCCGCTCCAGCAAGCCGACCCGCGGCGCGTCGAGGCGATCCACGACGTCGGTCCAGATCGCGCTCCGCCGCGCCACGCTGGCGGAGTCGACGGTCCCCGCCGCGATCGAGCGCCGGCATTCGGCGCAGCGCAGCAGGTGCGCCTCGACGGACGCGGCGGTGACCGCGTCGGTGGCGGCATCGACGTAGCGACGGACGAGCGCCGAGTCGAGGTGCCAGCTGCCGGGTGCGGTCGTCATACCAGCTCCTCCCGCAACGCCGCGCGGGCGCGCATCATCCGGGTCTTCACGGTGCCGGGCGGGATGCCGAGCAGCCGGCTCGCCTCCCGTGTGGTCAGCCCGTCGAGGACGGTGGCCTGCACCACCGCGTGCAGCTCGGGCGACAGCGTGTGCAGCGCGCCGGCGAGGTCGCCGTACTCGACGCCGAGCAGCACCTGCTCCTCGGCCGAGATCTCGGTGCGGGTCGGCTCCGTGAGCACCACGGTCGCCACCGGCTGTCGGCGCAGGGTGTCGATCAGGCGGCGTACCCCGATGCCCCACATCCAGGCGGCCACCTCACCCTGCCCGGTGTACTTGCCGGCACTGCGCCACACGGCCAGGAAGGTGTCCTGGACGGTCTCGTCGACGATCGAGGGGTCGGCGCAGCGGCGGCTCAGCCGCAGCACCAGCCAGGGCGCATGGCGGCCGTATAGCACGCTCATCGCGTCGCGGTCCCCGTCCGCCACCGCCGCCAGCAGCTCGGCGTCGGTGCGCGGGTCGGCGTAGGCGTCCACACCAATACTGTCGCAGGGCACACGGCAAACGGTTCGCGCGCACCGGCCTCTCATAAGGTGAGCCGGTGCTGCGCGCTGTCACCTATGACTGCTGGAACACCCTGCTGCTGCCCCACGACGAGACGGCCGCGACCGTACGACGGGTCCAGGCGCTCTCCGTCGCGGCCGGCATCTCGATCGAGCAGGCGCGCGTCGAGATGACCGAGGGCTGGCAGCGCCACCACGACTCCTGGCTGCGAGCGGAGAACTTCGTCTCCGCCCACATCGCGCAGTGGCTGCTGTCGCGGCACGGTGTCGACGGCGATGCATCTGTTGTCGCGTCGCTCACCCGCGACTTCGAAGAAGCATCACTGATCACGGGCGTGAGCGCCTGCGAGGGCGCTGTCGAGGTGCTGACTGAGCTCAGGTCACGCGGCCTGGGGATCGCGGTGGTGTGCGACTCGGGCTTCTCCCCCGGCCGCGTCCTCCGCCAGCTCTTCGCCGACGTCGGGCTCTTCGACCTCGTCGACGAGTGGGCCTTCTCCGACGAGGTCGGTGCGTGCAAGCCGTCCGCCGCCATGTTCGGCCGCGCGCTGACCGGGCTCGCGGTGGACGCGGCGGACGCGCTGCACGTCGGTGATCTGTGGCGCACAGATGTGTGCGGCGGGCGGGCCTTCGGGATGCGGACCGCGCGCTACACGGCGGCGTACGAGGACCCGCCACCGCTTGGTGAGCTCGACGCCGACCACGTGATCGCGGCGCATGCCGGGCTGCTCGACGTCCTGCCGTGACCGCGCCACACGTGCTCGTCGTCTCGGGCGTCATGGGCGTCGGCAAGACGTCGGTCACCGAGGCGGTCGGCGACCTGCTGGCCGAGCGCGACCTGCCCAGCGCGATGATCGACCTCGACTGGCTCGGCCAGCTGCACCCCATGCCGCCGGACGACCCGTTCGCGCACGGCGTGATCGCAGACAACCTGGCCGCGGTCTGGCCGAGCTTCGCCGCCCGCGGGGTCAAGTACCTCGCGCTGGCCCGCCTCGTGACGGCCGAGACGCAGTGGTCGCGCTACCGCGCGGCGATCCCTGACGGCGACTTCACGCTGGTGCGCCTCGTCGCCCCCATCCCGGCCGTCGAGGCACGGCTCGACGTACGCCACGCCCTCGACGTGTCTGCCTCGATCCTCGACTACCACCGGTCCCGGGTCGCCGACGTCACCGCCACCCTGGACGCGCTGGCTCTCGAGGACTTCACGGTCGTCAACGAGGACCGGCCCCTTCGAGACGTAGCCGAGGAGGTCCTCGGCCGCTGGCTCGGCTAGCGCGGGACGGACAGCTCGCGCTGGGAGTAGAGAGCCCACCCCTTGCTGCCGTTCTCCCGCTCCCGGTAGATCGCCATCCCGACGTGCATCCGGCCCTTCTTGTCCAGCGTCACCATCTCGAACTCCGGAGCGATCTGCGCGCCGGTGAAGAGCGGCTTCGGCGTCGTGCGGCCGGTGTTCACGCTGGGCCGACCGGTGCGGCCGGGCTTGATCCGCGACGCGTAGAAGTACCAGTGCGAGTCGGCATCGGTCTTGGCCGACGGTGACCCCAGCCACACCACGGCCGCCTCGCCGCGACGAGCCCCACCGACCACCCAGGGCGCGTGACCGGTGGCACCGGAGATCAGCGGGAGGGGCTCAGTCCACGTGCGGCCGGCGTCGACGGACGACGTCAGGAAGACGGGGTTGGCGTCGTCCTCCGGGGCCGACCACACGACGTGCAGGCCGCCGCCGCCGTCCAGGCCGATCGACGGGTAGATCGAGGAGGTGGCCTTGGCCAAGGAGGCGACGGGTGACGACGACCAGGTCAGCCCGCCGTCACGACTGGTCGCCAGGAAGATGTCCATGCCGGTGTCCGCGCCCGTAGGAGCGAGGCGGCGGGAGTAGGTGAGGTAGATGTCCTTCGCGTTGGGGGCGACGACGTAGTTGCCCTCCCAGATGAAGGCGCCCTCAGGTCCGGGCGTCGGGATCGGCACAGCCGGCAGGAACGTCTTGCCGAAGTCGGTCGACTTGGTGAACCACATCGCTGACGGCATGCAGCACTGCACGTCGTGATAGCTCAGGTAGACGGTGCCCTTCGGGCCGCCGACCAGCCATGGGCGGTCGACGACGGGGGCCGACACGGCCAGCGCCGTACCGCTCCAGGTCTTGCCGCCGTCGGTGCTCGCTCCCACGGAGAGGTTGCCCAGCCAGGTGTCGGCCGAGTAGAGGGTGCCGCCCTGGTCGAAGGCCACGTCGCAGTCGCCGCCCTCGAAGGCGGCCCGGCGCGTATCCGTTGCAGCGGTCTCCACGTTGAGCGGCGCCCAGGTCTTGCCGGTGTCCTTCGTGGCGTGGAAGTAGGACTGACCGTTGCCCGTGGCCGGTACGCCGGACGGCGCGCAAGCCGCGAGGAAGCGCGGGTCGGTCGGGCTCAGCACGAGAGAGATCTCCCGGGCCGCCTTGGTCTCGCTGATGAGGACCGGAGCCGCCCAGCGCGGCGGAGGGGCCGCGCTGCCTGGCACCGCCGCGGCCGCGGCCGCGCCCGCGAGCACAACGGCGAGGAGGTGCATCGTGGGTCGGGTGCGCATGGGTTCGGGGCTCCTCGAACGTCAGGTACGTCGAATGCTGGTTCGCCACCCGACGGCCGGGCACCTGCCGCTGCGCACGGTCGCATCACTCTCTACGCTCCACGGATGAAATTGTGCGTGCGCCTGGTGGACCCGTCCTTGGATCCGGCGGCCCGCATGTGGGGCGACGCACGCGAAGGCTGGGTCTCAGCGGCCGAGGACTGGCTCGGCACGCTCGTCGCCGCAGGTGTGCCGGTGGCCGCGGGTCCGGATGCGTCGTACGACGACGGCGCGGGACTGCTCCTGCTCCCCGACCCGGACGCCGTGGACGTCCCGGCGCAGCCCGGCCGGCCCGTGCTCACCGGCCCCCCACCCCCGGGCGCGGCTGCTCGGCTGGCCGCCGTCCGGCAGGCGCTCGGAGCGCTGGCCGTGCCGGACCTCCGCGGCGTCCTCCTGCTGCGCCTCGACGACCCCGGTGCCGCGGTGAAGTGCCACCTCGACTGGTGGCGTCACGACGACGTGACCCCAGAAGCGTGGGAGGCCCTGTGGAACGCCGTAGGCCCCGATGGCGCGGTGTCGCTCTTCTGCTGCACCGGGTTCGTTCGCGATGACGGCACGGTGGTCGACAGCCGCACGGAGCGGCCGCAGGAGTGGGCGCAGCTCGACATCGGCGTACGACGAGGCGCGGCGTCGCTGGAATGCCACGGGCACACCCACATGGACCCGGACACCGCCGCCTGGGCCGGCGCACCGGACCGCTACTCCGCCGACCACTGGTTCCGCGAGCTGTGGCCACCGCGGATGGCGACCGAGCCCGACGTCGAGGTGCAGGAGCGGGTCCTCCGCCGCTGGCAGGCAGCTGCTGGCCCCGGGACTTCCCTCGTCGCGCCGGGCGAGTGCTGGGGCACCGCCACCGTCACCGCCGCGCGCCGGCGTGGCTTCGCGCTGATGAACTCGTGGGGGCTGTGCCGCCTACAGCTGCCGGTTCCGACGTGGACACGTGGCGTCGGGTCGCCGTACCTCGACAAAGCCCACCCGGCGCACCTCGACGAGGGTCTGCCCGCCGTCGGCTACTGGCACGACCGGGACATGGCCCTGCATGGTCCGGCGTGGGCGCCGCAGCAGCTGGCGGCATGGCGTGACTGCGGTGCGACTCGACTGTGGTCCTTCGACCGGCTCGCCGGCGCCTACCGCACTGAGATCGACGCGGCACTCGTCGACGGCGAAGTGGTCGTACGCAGCGCGCCCGACGTGCCGTTGCGCATCGAGCTCAAGGTGTGAGCAGTCGCAGCATCTCTCGTCCCGCTGCCTCGTAGGCGTGGCGCCCGACCACCTCGGCGTAACCGCGCTGCCCCCGCGCATCGGCTTCGTCGCGATCTGCCAGTGCCTCGCTGAGTGCCGCCCGCATCGCCGGAACGTCACGGGCCGGAACCAGCCACCCGGTCTCCCCGTCGCGGACCACCTCGGGCACCCCACCGACCGCAGTCGCCACGACGCCGCGGGCGCAGGCCAGCGCCTCGAGGACTGCTACCGGCTGACCTTCCTGGTGAGACGCCAGCGCAACGACATCGCAGGCGGCGTACCAGTCGGCGACGGCGGGAGGAAGGAGGCGGCCGGGGAGCACCAGTCGCTGCTGGCCGCGCGCCTCCAGGGCGTCGCGTTCTGATCCCGAGCCGACGAGGACAAGGTCAGCGTCGAGCGGCGCGACGGCGTCAGCCAGCTCGTGCAGACCTTTGACGGGGTGCAGTCGTCCGACCGACAACACGATGCGTCGGGACGCCGGAATGCCGAGGCGCTTACGCGCAGCAGCCCGATCAGCTGGTCGATATGCAGCGGTATCGACGGGTATCGGCCAGACCGCCACCTCGGAATGCCGGTCCCGTCGAGCCCGCTGCGCCTCGACGTGATTCACGGCAAGCAGTCGGCTGGCGCAGCGCGCAGTGGCCCGCTTCCACGGCGCGGTGGACGGTGCCGCAGATCCGCCGGTGTCGAGACCGACGACTCGCAGCCCGGCCGCGCGCAGCAACGGAGCTGCGACGTCGAACCGGGCTGACTCGTAGTCCTGTATGACGACGACATCCGGCCTTAAGCGCACCAGGTGCTGGATAAGCCGGAAGGAGGCGGTTGAGGCCAGCGGGGCGAGTGGCCACAGCCGCTCGCGGGCCGGTCGCCACTCGTTCCACACGAAGGAGCGGAGATGGCGGTAGAGACGTGAGACAGGCACAAAGTCGGTGCGCACGCCGGAGGACCTCTGCACCTCGCTCCCAGCGGCTTCCAACGTGGCATGCACTACCCGCACCTGCGCCCCGGCCAGCTGCATCGCGCGGGTGAGGGTGAGCGTCCACTCGCCGTCGTACTCGTCGAGGTAGAGACGCCGGTCCAAGCCGAGGGGGCCGTACCAGTCCTCGAAGGTGTCCGGCCACATCAGCAGGGCCACCCTCACGGCAGCGACACGTCGACCGAAGCCAGCAGGTCGGCGAGCACCCGGTCGGCCGCGAAGTGCTCTTCCGCGAGCCGGCGGGCAGCGAGGCCGTGCGCGGCCGGCTCGGCCTCTACCTCGGCAATGGCCGCAGCGGCACCGTGCACGTCGTCGAAGGGCAGCAGTCCGGCACCTACCGGCAGCCAGTCGGCGAGCCCGGTGTCGCTGCACACGACCGGCCTCCCGCTCGCCAGGTAGGCCAGCGAGCGGTCGTTGAACGCGCCGGTCCGAGAGTGCACGTACGCCTGCTTGGCCACGCCGAGCTCCGCGCGAGAGCCGCGGACGTATTGCTCGAAATGCCCTGGGGTCAGCGTGCGCTCGATCGGGTCGACGATGCGCCACCCGAATTCCGCGAGCTGGCGGCGCGGCGCGTGGCCGCCAAGGGCCAGCTCCAGCGGGACGGCGACGCGGGATGGCAGGTCGCGCAGGCGCATGTACTCGACGTCCTTCTGCCGGTACTCCTTGAGCTGCCACCAGACGCTGCTGTACGACGCCCACGAGGTGACCGTCGTCCACGCGCCGGTGGCCGGCACCTCCGACGCCGGCCACGACGGGAGGTGGATCGGCGGTCGGGTGGGCACCCATTCGCGCCCGCCGGACGGTGCCTCGGATCGACCCGCTGCGACGTTCACGGCGTACGTCGCCAGGGCGTCGTGCGCATCGACGAACGCGGCCCAGTCGTCGTCGCCGTCGGCGAGCCGGATCTGCGTGAAGGGCGCATCCGTGTCGATCAGCACGCGCCGCTGGGCCCGGTCGAACTCCGGCGCCCAACCCGAGCCGCTGACGTCGAGCAGCACCGCGCAGTCCTCAAGCGCCGCGACTGCCTCGTCCCGACTCATCCCACGGTCCCGCGCCGGCTCGGCCTCTCGGTACCACCACCGCATGTCCGACAGGCCGGCAGCCTGCAGAGCTGCCGTGAGATAGGCGATGCCGTACGACGGATCCTCCGTCATGCGCTGCTGCGCCACGTCGTAGCAGGTCGGCTGCGGGCCGGCAGCTTCGACGAACACCGGCTCGAAACCGAGATCGCGGAGACCCAGCAGGTAGTTCAGGAAGACCCAGGTCATGCCTCCCACGGGATAGCGAACGACGTATCCGGCGACGACGGCAACGGGGCGCGGCACTCGATGAACCTAGTGGGTCGGGGTGAACATCGACTGCTGCTCCAGGTCGCTGGCGAAGACCCGGCTGATCATGAGCGTGTGAGCAGGTCGGCACACACGGCTGTCGCCGCGAAGTGATCCTCGACGATCCGCCGGGCCGCAGCGGCATGCGGCACAGGGTCGTCAAGCACCGCGTCGATCGCGGCGGCCGCTTCCTGGACGGTGCGGTAGCTCAACAGGCCAGACCCAGACGGCAGCCAGTCGGTCCAGCCGGTGTCCTGGACGACCGCGGGACGACCGCTGGCCAAGTAGGTGCAGGTCCGCTCGCTGAACCAGCCAGAGCGGGCTGACACATAGCCGTGCTTGGCCACCCCGATCTCACCGGCGCTGCCAGCCACCCAGGACCGGTACGCCGCCGTGCTGATGGTCACCGGCGTCGGGTCGGCCACCGCCCAACCGTGGCGGCGCATCAGCTCGGCACCTTTCTGGTGGCCTGTTCCGCCGCCCATAGCAAGGCGCAGGGGCGCCCGCGACAGGGCTGGCAGGTCGAGCACGGCGCGCAGCGAGACGTCCTTCGCGCCGTACTCCACGTCGTCGAAGACCACGGGCGGATACGCCTGCCATGTCGTCACGGAGGTGAAGGGCGCGCCCTCTGCTGCGGGCGGCAGCACCGGCCAACGATCGAGCGGCACCGGCTGGCGGGTGGGCAGCCACTCGTGGCGCGCGGCTGGCAGCGGTGGACGACCGAACGTGAAGAGCCGGGTGAACGAGTCCGGGTGGAGGCCGGCGTCGCCCCGCGCGATCCGCACCTGGGTGAAGACCGGATCGGTGTCGATGCCGATCCGGACCGGCACCTGGAGGTACTCCGGTCGCATCTGCGTCGTCATCGAGACGTCGACGAGCACGTCCGCTTCGGCGAGCACCGTCGCGGTCTGGTCGGCTGTCATGCCGTCGTGTCGTCCGGTGGGGATGTGGCGGTAGACCCAGCTGCCGGCGAGGCCGAGGTCCGCCAGCTCACGAGCCAGGAAGCGCGAACCGGCGCGGCCGGACGGGTCTACATCGCCCGTTACGGGATCCCAGCAGTAGGGGTCGTCACCGGAGTCGTCGAGGAAGTACACCTCGTGGCCGAGGTCCCGGAAGCCGAGCGCGAAGGACACCGGATGCCAGAGGAAGCCGGCAGTGGGAAAACCGGCCACCCACCCGCAGACGACGACTTTCACGAGCCGCAGTCCTTCACGAGCCGCAGTCCTTCACAAGCCGCATCCCTTCACAAGCCGCAGTCCGAGAGCAGCCGGGTCAGCACGTCCCGCGCGTCGAAGTGCTCGGCGGCGAGGCGCCGCGCCGCCGCGGCGTGACCGGCCACGTCGGACTCGACCTCGAGGAGCGCCGACTCGGCCTCCTCCCCCGTCCCGAAAGCGAGCAGACCCTTGCCGGTGGGCAGGTGCTCGCTCCAGCCGGTGTCCTGCGCCACGACCGGCCGACCTGCGGCGAGGTAGTTGGCGCTGCGCTCGGAGAACCACCCGCCACGACTGCGCACGTAAGCCTGCTTGGCCACGGTGATCTCGCCGCGGGACGCGGCCAGGTAGTCGCGGAAGGTCCACACGGTGCGAGTGGGGATGCGGGGATCGACCAGCCGCCAGCCGTCAGCGGCCAGCGCCTCCCGAGGAGCATCCGCGCCGCCGAGACCGAGCTCCAACGGCAGCCCAGCACGGCGCGGCAGGTCGCGGATGAGCGGGAACTCCGCGTCCTTCTGACCCCACGCCTCCCCCTGCCACTCGGTCGCCGCGTAGGCGCGCCAGTTCATGACCGTGGTCCACACATCGCCGGGGACGTCGGGGGTCTCGGCCCAGAACGGGAGGTGCACCGGCTGCCGCGTCGTACGCCAGGGATAGCCGTCATCCGGCAACCGGCACGTCGGGCTTCCCCACGACTCGGCGAAGGTGAGCAGTACGTCGTGCGCCTCGAGCCAGGCCCGAGTCCGCGCGTTGCCACTCGCCGCAGCGACCTGCACGAAGCCCGGGTCGGTGTCGACGAACACCAGCCGCGCGGCCGCTCGGTGGTGCGCGTCGGGGTCGTGGCCGCCCGAGACGTTGAGCAGCACATCGGCCGAGGCGCACGCGGCGTGCACGTCCGCCTCGGTCGCACCCGAGTAGCGACCCATCGGGTCGCGATAGGCCCAGGGCAGGTCGAAAGCAGTGAAGAGCTCAGCCAGCCAGGCTCGGCTGTACGTCGCCTCTTCGTCCGGCCGGTCGAGGAAGGGGTCGTACGGCCAGGCACGGTTGTCCTCGAGGTACAGCACGTCGACGCCCAGGTCGCGCAGGCCGAGGCAGTACTGCAGGTAGTGCAAGGCCACGCCCGCGAGCGGCAGCTGGCCGGCGATCCCGCAGACCACGACCGAGGTCATGCCCACACCGACGCCTCGCGCTGCGCGCACTCGTCCCAGCTGATGTCGCCGCGCTCTGCCGCTTCGCGCAGCTCCTTCACCGCCCGGGTGCGCTCGGGATCCACGCCGCCGTAGGTCAGGTTGTCGTCGTGGAACCGGTAGGTGACGGTGACTTCCGGGAGGTGCACGAAACGGCAGCCCGCTCTGGCCATCCGCTTCCACGTCTCCCAGTCCTCGAGCGCGCCCTCGCTGAAGCCGCCGACCTCACGCAGTGCCGCTGTCCTGACGACGGTGGCGGGCACACACAGGTAGTTCTCCTGCTCCAGCAGATCGGCGTCGAAGTCACGCACCGTGAAGCTCCATCCGTCGCGGCGGCCGACCTCATCGCAATCGGCGTAGACCACGTCGGCACCGGTGCGCTGCATCTCTGCCCAGCACAGCTCCAAGTGGTTGGGATGCCAGAGGTCGTCGTCATCGAGCAGCGCGATTCCCTCGCCGCGGGCGACGGCCAACCCTGCGTTGCGGGCGCCGCCAAGCCCACGGTGCTGGACAGGCAGCACCGTCACGCCGTCGAGCGCCGCCACGCTGAAGGAGCCGTCATCGACGACCAGGTGCTCGAGCGGCGACAGGGTCTGGGCCCGTGCCGAGGCCACGGCCTCGGCAAGCATGCCCGGCCGCCTGCCCAGCGTCGCTGTCAGGACAGTGATGCTCACGACCAGGACGCCTGCGGCTGGAGGGGCGGCGCCACGTCGAACTCCGGCCCCAGGGTTCGGCGGCACAGTGCCGCGTCTTTCTCCGCGCCGAGCGCCGCGAACTCACGGGCCCACCAGGCGAGAACCTCGGGGTCCTCCGGCTGCTCGGGCAGCTGCAGACCCAGGCGTAGCGGGTCCGGCAGACCCGCCAGCCGCGCCCTGGCAGCAGCCTGCACCGCCGCCGCAGCGCGCGCGCTGCGGCCCGCCCAGCGCAGCGATGCCATGCCCGCGTGCACGCGATATCGGTAGCCGGGCTCCGCCAGGATGCTGACCCCGGCGATCTCGGCGCAGCGCAGCCACAGGTCGTAGTCCTCGGCGTTGGGGACTTCGCGCACGCCGCCGGCGGCCCGCCACACCTCGCGGCGCACCAGGATCGATCCGGCGCAGAAGGGGTTGCGCTCGAGGGCGTTCCAAGGCCCATCCGCGCAGATGCCGACCACGGAGGCGCCCACAAGGATCTCGAACGCCGTGCCGACCAGGCCGATCTCTGGATGAGCGTCGAGATGCTGGACCTGGCGGCGGAGCCGGTCGGGCAGCGACACGTCGTCGGCGTCCTGGCGAGCGACGAGGGGCGCCACTCCGGCCGCGAAGCCCTGCTCAAGCGCGCGCACCACCCCTGCGCCACCCGTCCGCAGCACCGTCAAGCGGGAGTCCTCCGGGAGGCGTTCCGGGGCGCCGTCGACCGAGCCGTCGTCGATAACCCATAGATGCAGAGCGACGCCAGTCTGCATCAGCACGCTTTCCACGGCCGGCAACAACATCTTGCCGCCGTCGCGGACCGGCAGCAGGACGTCTACCTGGGTCACCGCTTGGCCCCGGCCGGCCGGACCAGCTTCGCAGGCCTGCTGCGCTCGCGGCCGAAACGCGCCTGGTGCAGCGCGCGGTAGGGACCTCGCTGGCGCGAGAGCTCCTGATGAGTGCCCTGCTGGACAACGCGGCCCGCATCGAGGACCAGCACCCGGGTGGCCCGATGCACCGTGGCCAGCCGGTGAGCGATGACCAGGCAGACCCGGCCAGCCGCCAGCCGCTCCAGGGCGTCCATGACCAGCGCCTCGGTGCCGGCGTCCAGGGCCGACGTCGGCTCGTCGAGCACCAGCACGGGTGCATCGCGCAGGAACGCCCGGGCGATGGCGACGCGCTGGCGCTGGCCGCCGGACAGGGTCACCCCCCGCTCGCCTACTTCGAGGTCGAGTCCACGCGGGTCGGCGAGCAGCTCGGCAAGGTTCGCCTCCGCTGCGGCTCGGTCGACTTCGGCGTCAGTCGCCGTGAGCCGGCCGTAGCGAATGTTCTCCCGCAGGGTGCCGGGGAGCAGCAGCGGCTCCTGCGGCACGAGGGCGATCTGCTCCCGCAGCCAATCGAGCTGCAGCGTACGGATGTCGACGCCGTCCAGCCGGACCACGCCTTGGTCCGGGTCGTAGAGGCGCAGCAGCAGGCTGGCGAGAGTGGACTTGCCTGCCCCGGTCGCGCCGACGAGGGCGATGGTGTCGCCGGGCACGGCGGAGAAGCTCACGCCGTACAGCACCTGCGCGCCTGGTCCGTAAGAGAAGTCGACACCGTCGAAGTCGATGCGACCGTGAACGTGGTCTGGGACGAGACCGTCGACTGCGGCGTCGACGACCTCCTGATCCAGCACCTCGAAGACCCGCTCCGCGGCCGCGGAGGCAGCGCTGAGCTCACCGAGCACCGCCGCGATTCCCGACACGGGCCCGTACAGACCTCCGGCATAGGCGAGAAACACGAGGACCTGACCAGTGGTGAGCTCGCCGTCCAGGGCTCTCGACGCTGCCGCGTAGGTCGTGACGGCGAGGCCGAGCGCCAGCACCAGGTCGACGGCCAGACCGAAGAGAGTCTGCGTGGTGATCAGGCGCATCATCGCCAGCCGGCTGGCCGACGCCCGTTCGCCGAACTGGTGTGACTCGTAGCCTTCGCGTGCGAAAGCCTGCACGGTGCGGATGTTTCCCAGCGCGACCTGCGCGTGGGTGTAGACGTCTGACTCGCGCTCTTGCACATCCATCGACGCTGCCCGGATGCGGACCCCGAAGCGCCTGGTGGCGATCGCCGCTGCTGGCACGCTGATCAGCGCCAGCAACGCCAGCACCGGGTCGAAGAGCACCAGCACGAGCAGCGTGCCGGCCAGCGTGAGGAACGCCGATGTCAGCGGTACCAGCCCGTCGAGCAGCACACTCTGGACCGCATAGGTGTCATTGGCCACGCGATAGACGTTGTCGCCGCTGCCCTTCTCGTCGTGGAAGCGCAGCGACAGCCGCGTCAGATGCCCGAACACGCGCCCGCGGAGGTCGGCGATGAGCTGCTGCGCGAGCCCGTACAGGAGCCGCGTCTGAAGCAGTCCGAGGACGCCGGACACCAGGAAGAGGGCCACCGTCATGGCGACCGCGAGGACCAGCGCGCCACGCCCGGTAAGACCCGCGAAACTGCCTCCGCCCAAAGCATCGTCGACGAGGATCTTGGTCGGCCACGGCTGGGCCAGACTGGTCAACGTGAGCAGCAGGGTCACGCCGAGGCCACTGAGCACCGCGCGACGGTAGGGCCGAAGCAGCCCGACCAGTCGGCGCTCGACCCGGTAGGTCTGCCGGATGGCACCCCATCGCGGGCGAAGTGGTCGCCGCGCCGCTCGGCGTCGCGGAGTGACGCGCAAGTCCACGGTGTCGCGCAACCACGGTGGCGCCAACGCCAGGACTCGCTCGTCTAGAGCCGCCAGCCGGTGCCGCTGGAGCGCGCACGCCGCGACGACGAGCGCTGTGGCCAGCGCTACAGCAAGCCAGAGCGCCACAGCTCAGCCCGCCACCGCAATCAGAGTCTGGAGCTCGGCCCACGTGGCGGTGAGCCCGTCGCGCAGAGAGGTCCGCGGGCGCCACCCCAGGACTGTGGCGACCTTGCTGATATCGGTGACGTAATCACCTGTCTCGATCGCCTCGGCCTCCGGCGGCCAGGGCGCGTCGGCGAGCTCTCCGGCCCCGACGACGTCGAGCACCTCCTGCGCCATCTCACGCAACGACGTCGCGCGCGGACCGCCGACGTTGAAGACCTCGCCCACGGCCCCCGGAGCGATCACCGCCGTCTCGAGCAATGCGCACAGGTCCTTCACGTACACGTAGTCCCGCAGCTGGTGGCCGCCGCCGTACAGCCGGATCGTCTTCCCGCGCGCGGCCGTCGCCAGGAAGGTGCCGACGACGCCGAACGCCTCGTCGGAGCGGTCTTGACCCGGGCCGTACGCATTGGAGATGCGCAACGAGCAGGTGCCCAGTCCGTACACCCGCGAGTAGAGCAAGTGATAGGTCTCGCCGAGCGCCTTGTGCACGCCGTACACGCTGACGGGGGCCACGGGCGTGTCCTCCCTCACCGGCAGCTCGAGCACCCGGCCGTACTGCAGGCGCGACCCGGGGAAGACACTGCGTGCCTCCGGGGCGTACCGGCGCATCGCCTCCAGCATCGCCAGCTGAGCTCCACCGTTGGCGGCGAGATCGAGCAGAGGTGTGGACATCGACTGGGCGGCCCCCGACCGGCCGGCGAGCGGGAAGACCGCGTCGGCCCCGGGCAGCAGCTGGCGGAGCACGTCCTCGTCACCAGCCGGACCCTCGACCAAGCGCAGCTCGTCTGCGAAGCCCGACAGCCGGCGGACCACGTGCGGCGCCGACGTGTCCCGTACCAGTCCGGTCACTGCCCAGCCCTGCTCCAGCAGGTGCCGGCACAGGTGCGAGCCCAGGAAGCCGCCCGCACCCAGGACGACCGCGCGGCGCGTCACCTCGCGGCCTCCTCGACCACGAGGCGCACCAGGGTGCGCGTACGGCGCAGGCCACGGCCGACATCCACCGCCGCCGCAGCGGCCACGGCGATGGGCAGCCACGGATGCAGGAACGAGCCGGCAACCCCGATGCAGACAACCGCAGTCGCCCGATGGCCGCGCAGTCGCTGCCGGACCCGCACTTGGACGCAGCCGACCGGATGTGACGACGTGACCAGCTCGCCCAGCACCAGCCCGCTGCCGACGAGGGTCGCGTCGTGGTCCTCCCAGCCCGACGGCACGGCTACTGCGAAGCCGGCTCGGCGCAGGTCGCCGACCAGGTCGGCGGCGAACTGCGCCCGCGGCCGGTCCTCAGGAAGCAGGAGCACACCGCCACGGCCGCGGAGGCGCTGGACCGGCCCGGTCAGCCCGGCGTAGGCCGGAGGCTGACGACGCGACAGCCGGTTCTCCTTCCATCTGGCCCGGGTCCGCACAACGGGCTGCGCGAGGTGGAGGAGTGCCACTCCGCAGCGAAAGCCCCAGGACCGTCGCGACATCGAGCGCGGCGGCCGGACAGCACGCGCGTCATGCACGAACAATCCGAGCAGCAGTGCCAATCCGAGCGACGGGAGGACGGCGAGGGCGGGCAGGAAGTAGGCGAGCGGCAACAGGGTCAAGCTCGCCACGGCGAGCGGGACGCCCACCTGGTGCGCGATGTCGAGGGCGTGGCCGCCCCCGCCGTAGACCGACTGGTAGGCCGCTGCGCCGTACATGCCGCGATACACCCGCTGGCGCAGCAGCGAGGGCGCAAAGGAGTCGTAGATGCGGCCGTGCCAGCGGGCGGTGCCGAGTGAGGTGAATCGGTCAGGGTGCCGTCTCGCGACGAGGGACTCCGACCGTCCATAGCCGCGCTGCTGCTTGAAGTAGGCCCGGGCGGTTCCTCGCCGGTGATGCCAGACGAGCGCTGCCGGGTGGAAGGCGATCTCCCAGTCACGGTCCAGCACCTTCCAGCACAGGTCGACGTCGTCGCCGGCCGCGGTGTAGACCTCGTCGAAACCGCCGACCTCTTCGAGGACGACACGCCAGAACGCCATGTTGGCACCCGGGATGTGCTCGGCCCGGTCGTCGGCGAGCAAGACGTGCACCGGCCCGCCGGGTGCGCGCGCCACCCTCTCGGCAGCGATGGTCGCGCGCGGCGGCGGGAGGTTCGGCCCGCCGACGCCGCCTACCTCGGGCCCGTCGAGCCCGAGTGCGAGGTAATAGGGCCACTCCGGCGTCGGATAGGCGTCAGCGTCGAGGTAGACGATGAGCTCACCGCTGGATGACTGCCAACCGGTGTTGCGGGCCCCCGCCAGTCCCTGGTGCGGCGCCCTCAGCACCCGCATCCGGGGGTCGTCTGCGCAGAGCCGCTCGGCGATCGCAACAGTGTCGTCGCTTGACCCGTCGTCGACGACCAGCACCTCGAGGCGCGGGTAGTCCAGCGCGCGTGTGTGGACCAGGCACTCGCCGATCGTCGCCGCAGCGTTGTAGGCGCAGATCACGACTGTCATCGACGGCCAGCGGCAGGGCAGGTCGCGCACCGTGCGCTCGTTCCACTGCCGGCAGACCTCCAGGGCGGGGCGCGGCTCGCGGTCCGCGGTCGTCAGGCCGAACCTCCAGTCGGTGACCGGCACCTCGCCAACCTGCCACTCGTCCGTCCACGAGAAGATGCAGGTGCCGGCCACGCCGCGGTCCAGGGCGACCCTGAGCTGTGCGTCGATCAGATCAGCTTGGCGTCGCTCGCCGGCCCGGTCGTCGTCGACGTGTCGTCCCAGCTCACCGAGCACCAGCGGCCGATCGCCCGCCAGGTGATGGAGCCGCGTCAGGTAGCGGCGCAGGTCGTGCTCGCGCTCGAGGAACACATTGAAGGTGAGGAAGTCAAGGCTCGGCAGCGGGAGGTACTCCGCCGTGGGGTAGTTGGCGTAGGTGACCAGAGTTTCCGGAGCGGCATCGCGTACGACGTCGGTCAGCTCGTCGAGCACCCGGGCGACCCGGCCCTCGCCGTACCAGCGCAGCACGTCGGCAGGCACCTCGTTGCCGAGCGCGATGCCGAGCACTTCCTCATGCCCGGCCAGCCGCTGGGCCTGCGCAGTGACTTCCGCTCGCGCTTCTCTGGCCACCCGTCGAAGGCTGGAGCGGGCAGCACCGAGCTGGTAGCGCCAGTCCGGCCAGAACACTCCTGCCAGCACCTTGAGGTCGAACTCGGCCGCGAGCTCCAGGAGGTCGTCGGGGGGCGCGGTGTAGGTGCGGACCACGGTGAAGCCGGCCTCCACCATCGCCGATAGGTCCCGCTTGATCTGGTCGTGCGCTGGGAACCGGGCGCCGTCCTCATCCCGCGGCGCGAACGTGCCGTACGTGACGCCGCGGAAATGGAACCGCTCCTGTCCGACAGCAAACTGCTTGCCGTCCACCGTGACACGCACAGTTGGCCCTTCCATGGTGGCAGGTACGCCGTGATCAACGCAGCAGCCAGAAAGTCCTCCTAGCGCGCGGTTCGGCACCCTCCCGGCGACTCCTGCGCACTCAGCGAAACCCCCCGGCTCACCCGGTGACTGTAGGTCAATACCCACACTCGCGATAGCGACACCGTGGCGGACGTGCGCGGCTCACGGCGGTGCGGCGTTGCGCGCAGGCTCCGCACGCGGCACGCTGACCGCGGCAACACGCGCCCGCATGTCGGCCCGCTGACACGCGCCGCCGTCGTCGTACGAGAGGCTCTACCCGCACTGCTCCGGCAACTACGTGGAAGGACCACCGCATGCGCCGCCACGACAGCGACCTGGACCACCTCGCTGCTATCCCGCTCTTCGGCGGCTGCTCGAAGAACGAGCTGCAGCTCATCTCGCAGAAGGCCGAGCGGGTGACCTTCACCAAGGGCGGGGTCCTCACCAAGCAGGGCAGCCTCGGCTACGAGTTCTTCGTCATCACCGAGGGGGAGGCCGAGGTGAGCCGCGACGGGAAGGTGGTCGCCACCCTCGGGCCCGGTGAGTACGCCGGCGAGCTGGCGCTGCTGGACCGTGAGCCCCGCAACGCCACTGTCACGGCGAAGACGGACTTGAAGGTGATCGTGCTCGGCTACCAGGAGTTCTGGTCGGTCATCTCAGGCGCACCCGGACTGGACAAGAAGCTGCTCATCGCGATGGCCAAGCGGCTGCGCGCGGCCGAGACTCCCGCCGTACTGAGCTAGCCCGGCCAGCTGCTCGGAGCCTCGCGCGGTCAGCAGGTCTGGAGCGGGAAGAGGCAGCGCGACGGGCGCAGCTCCCGTGGCTTCTTGAGCAGCCGGCCGCCGGCCTTCTGCTTGATGAAGATGGGGTTGGAGACCAGCTTCGGCACGCCGCTGGGCGCCCGCAGCGTGGTGTCGGCCGAGACGATGAAGAGCCGGCCGGTGTGGTCGAAGTTGACTGTGAAGAAGTCGCCGAGGCGGCGGTCGCCCTTCCGGAAGTCGGTCGCGCCGTTGCAGCCTGTGCCGCTGAGGCAGATCGGGCCGTCGTGGATCGGCTTCTTGCTGGCGTTGGCGACCGCGAAGCGCGGCGGCACTCGCTTGCTGGACAGCACCGTGCCCGCACGGTCGCGGCAGGTCTCCACGCTGCCGGTGCCGTTGAGGGTGTAGGCGGCGTAGGCGTAGAACTTCTCCGGCGCGCCGGCATGGTTCTGGTACCACACCACTGCGACCCGTCCGTCGTCCCCGCCGATCAGCCAGGGCCACATCGCGTCGCCCTTGGGGATGGGGATCGAGACCGGGTCGGGCAGCCACTTCTTGGTCTTGCGGTCGAAGTAGTTGAACTCGACCACACCGTCCGCCTCGGTGTCGTCCGAGCCGAGGTAGCCGCCCGCGGAGGCGGCGTAGATGTTGCCCGCCGAGTCCACCGCGATGACGCCGAAGAACTGGGTGGACGACGCGAAGGCCGCCTCATATGCCTCCCACGTCTTGCCCTTGTCGGCGCTGATGGCCGCACCACCGCTGGAGATCGGCCCGATCAGGCCGGACTCCGGGTTGAGCGGGTCGATGATCAGCTTGCCGTCCGCGGGGAAGTTCGTCGACACGAGCGAGAACGTCACGCCGCGGTCGGTCGAGCGCAGCAGCTGCTTCGGCGCGTTGACGTAGAGGTAGACCTCGCCCGCCTCCCCGCCGGTGACCCACGGCCGATCGCCCGAGCTGGCGACAGGGTTGGCGATCGGCCAGCTCTTGCCGTCGTCGGGACTGGCGAAGACCGACACGTTCGCCAGGTTGATCTCGGTGTTGTAGAGGTTGCCACCGGCGTCCATCGTCAGGTCGGGGTCGGAGAAGCCGCTCGAGGTCGGGCTGTGCGGACCGCTCTCTGAGCCGGCCGTGCCGACGAAGCGCCACGAGCTGCCACCGTCGATGGAGCGCCAGTTGAGCGTCTGATTCGTGTAGCCGTTGAGGAAGTCGCTGCTGCCCCGGGCAATCGTCTGCGGATCCTTGTACGCGTGCGTCGTACCCGCGTGGGTGGACACGGTGATCGAGCCGTCCTGGGCCACGATGCTCACCGGCTCCCCACCGGCACGCTCGCGGTCGACGTAGGTCCGCTCGCCGAACGACAGCGGCGGCGTGGTGGCGCCGGTGCAGCGGATGCCGCCGCTCGGCTTGGCGAGGGCGACCGGGGCGGCCACGCCGATCGCTGCACCCAGGATGGCGAGGTGGACCAGGCGGCGCGAGGTGCTACGGCGCATGACGGGCGAGTCTCCCTCGGGAAGGCGTACGTGGCTGCGGCCGCGGACGGCGTACGCGGACGGCGTACGCCGAGGGTTTCGACGCCGCTAGGCGCTCACCTGCCCCGGCGACCCCGGTCAGGGAACGGAGTACGGCGAGAGCTCGGCGGCGAGGCCGGGCGCGACGCGGGCCTTGACCCGGGTGCCGTCGCCGGTGTGCTCCTCGCTGATCAGCTCGGCGTCGGTGTGCAGTCGGCTGACCAGGTCGCCCCGCTGGTAGGGCAGCAGGACGTCGACCTCGACCAGCGGCCGGGGCAGGTCAGCATCGATCGCGCCGATCAGCGCCTCAAGCCCCTCGCCGGTCTTGGCGGAGACGAAGACGGCGTTGCGCTCCTCGCGCCGCAGCCGGCCGAGGACCACCTCGTCCGCCACATCGGTCTTGTTGACCACCACGACCTCGCGGACGTCGCGGGCGCCGATCTCGGCGAAGACCTCCCGCACAGCGGCCAGCTGCGACTCGGGGTCGGGGTGCGAGCCGTCCACGATGTGCAGGATCAGGTCGGCGTCGCTGATCTCCTCCAGCGTCGACTTGAACGCCTCGCCCAGCTGGTGCGGCAGGTGCCGGACGAAGCCGACCGTGTCGGTGAGCGTGAAGGTGCGACCGTCAGGCAGCGTCGCCCGGCGCACCGTCGGGTCGAGAGTCGCGAACAGCGCGTTCTCGACG
>DATLOQ010000011.1:0-30633 GCA_035536235.1 Mycobacteriales bacterium | reverse complement strand
AAGGGGCCAAGTACGACGCGGGCCGGGCCGCTGCCATCGCCACCGTGGCGCTTCGACTCGGATCGGTCCGGTCCGTCGCGGACGTCACCGAGCTGGTGATGCGGGACGGGCTGCCCATCCTCGGGGCATCCGGCGCGTCGCGCGCCCAGACGGGCGGCGACACCGGGAGCGCCCGGATCTACGTCTCGGACACCTTCGGCGAGGAGGTACGGCGGAAGTACCCCGTGCTTCCGCTCGACGACGCGGTTCCCACGACGCTGACCGCTCGCACCGGCACACCGGTCTACATCGAGGACAGCGAGGACGGCATCGCCCGGTTCCCCGCGCTGGCGCCGATGTTCGCGGACACCGGCGTGCAGGCACTCGCCGCGCTGCCCCTCCTCGTCGACGAGCGCCTGCTCGGCTGCGTCACCTTCACCTGGTCCACGCCGATGGTGTTCACGCCCGCCGCGACGGAGCTCATGCACGCGCTCGCGGCACAGGCGGCCCAAGCGGTGGACCGCGTCCGCCTGCTCGACGTGGAGCGGGACCAGAGCGCCACCCTGCAGCGCAGCTTCCTGACCCGACCAGGCCGCCCCACCGACGTCGAGATCGAGGTGCGCTACCAGCCGGCGGCCCAGCATGCGCAGATCGGCGGGGACTGGTACGACGCCTTCGTCGGACCGGACGGCGCCACGGTGATCGCCGTCGGTGACGTCGTCGGGCACGACATGCTCGCCGCTGCCGTCATGGGGCAGGTTCGCAACCTGCTGCGGGGCATCGTGTTCAGCCGCCCGGGGTCCCCGGCCGACACCCTTCGCCACCTCGAAGCCGCCATGGCCGGGCTGGAGTTCGAGAGCTCGGCGACGGTGTTCCTCGCCCGCCTCGAGCCGGCAGGGAACGACGCAGCCGGCCACCGCGAGCTGGCGTGGTGCAACGCCGGGCATCCACCGCCGCTGCTGGTCGAGGGTCGCACGGGCGAGGTTGTCATCCTCGACCCCGAGCCCGACCTGATGATCGGAGTCGAGCGGGAGACGCGCCGGACCGTGCACCGCCGGCTGCTCGCCCCAGGCAGCCTTCTGCTCCTCTACACCGACGGCCTCGTCGAACGCCGCGGTGAGGACCTGCAGGAGGGCGTGAGCCGGCTGGCCCGCGCTCTCGAGCAGAGCCGCAGCGCACCACTGCCGGATGTCGCCGACCACGTGCTCGCGATCTCGGCCGGCCTGCGGGAGGATGACGCCGCGGTCCTCGCGCTACGGCTACCGGCGGAGACCCAACGGAGGACAACCGTGGACGGAGCCGAGACCACCGCCCAGTGCACGCTGCAACTGCTGCCTGAGCCTGCGAGCGCCGCCGCCGCTCGACGCGCGGTCCGGTCGCTGCTGGCCGAGTGCGCGCGAAACCAGTGGGCCGACGCTGCCGAGCTCGCGGTCTCCGAGCTGGTCACCAACGCCGTGCTGCACGCGCACAGCGAGCTGACGATGCACGCGGCGTGCGGCGCCGAGCTCCGGGTCGAAGTTCGGGACAGCAGCCCGGCGTCGCCGGTGCAGCGAGAGTACGGCGCACAGGCGACCACCGGTCGCGGCATGGGACTCGTCGCCGCCGTGACTCAGGATCACGGTGTGACCCGACTGCCCGAAGGCGGGAAGGCGGTCTGGTTCGTCATCACCGACGCGTCGCTCGACGCTGAGGTCGACGCGCTCGGAGCCTGGTCCGACATGGCCTTGGAGCTCGAGGCGGAGCCGCTCAGGACCACGTCCGTTTCCCTTCGCCAGATGCCGGCGACCCTCTGGCTCGCCGCGGTGCAGCAGCACGACGCGCTGCTGCGCGAGCTCGCCCTGTTGCGCGGTTTCCGCGGCGAGAGCACCGACGATCTCGCTGCTGCCGACCGCGCGCGGTCGATCCTGCAGAACGCAGCCGCCGCCGCGCTGGCAGCGGCGCGCGCCGCCGGCCGCGCCCGCAACCCGCTCCCGCCGAACCATCCTGGCGTCCTCGACGAGGTCCCACCGGCGATGGACCTGGAGCTGCCGGCGATGACATCTGACGCGGGAGACTTCGGCGTCCTCCAGGACGTCCTCGACGAAGCCGAGCGCCTCGCCTCCTCCGGACAGATGCTCACGCGACCTGGCCTCCCCGAAGTGGTCGCGGTCCGGGACTGGGCCTGCGAGCAGGTGATTGCCCAGCTGCACGGGCTGGACCCGTCCCCCTGGCCGGGCGCCGACTGGGAGCGATTCACCGAGCGCGAAGGCGAGACCTGGTCGATCGACTGGGATACGAGCCAGGTCGCCGACTCGGACCGAGGCGCCGTCGCTGCGGACGAGAGCAACCGCATCATCGCCATCAGCCGCCCGCTTGCGGACGCACTCGGGTGGGACGTCGACGAGCTCGTGGGTCGGCGCGTCGTGGCCATCGTCCCTCCGGAGTTCCGAGAGGCGCACGTCGCCGGGTTCACGAGGCACCTCACCACCGGCCAGGCCCACGCCCTCGGCGTGCCACTCGAGCTCCCGGTGCTCCACGCGAACGGCACCGAGATCCTCTGCTCCTTCTTCATCGAAGCGAGCCGGACGCCCAGCGGCCGCAGTGTCTACGTCTCCTGGGTCACCCCGTTGGGACGGGAGGGCGACGGCGGTACGCCGTGAGCCCACCACGCCAGGACGTCCGTTCCGGACCGTTCCCGGCTCCCTACCGCGTTCCATGACCGCGGGAATTCAGGACGCACGATCAGCAACCGGACCGGACCAGCGAACCAGCACAATGGTGGCGTCGTCCTGGAGACTCCCCTGCTGGTGATTCATGACCGCCTGGGCGAGCCGGCGCACCGTCTCGGGGGGGCCCTGACCCGAGGCCACTTCACGCGTGACGAAGTCAATCAGCCGCTTCTCGCCGAAGAAGTTGCCGTTGCCATCGCGTGCCTCGATCACACCGTCAGTGTTGAGAATGAGCCAGTCACCCGGTTGCAGGCTCACGCGGCCGACTCTCCGGTCCGGTTCGTCGTTGAGTGCCAGGCCGATAGGAAGACGCGCACCGCTGCTGAGGGCTTTCACTACCTTCCCGTGACGCAGCACAAGGGCCGGCGCGTGTCCGGCGCGGATGTAGCGGAGAAGGCCGCTCTGTAGGTCGAGGACCGCGACGAAGGCGGTCACGAAGACGCTGTCTCCGAACTGTTCGCTGACGAGCTGATCGGCGGCGGTGAGCTGTCGGGCCAGGTCTGCGCCGTCGCGTCTGGCGCTGCGACTGGCTGCGAGGGCCGTCGCGGCTATGAGCCCAGCACCGAAGCCATGCCCCATGGCGTCATAGATCGCGAACGTGGCGGAGTCGCGAGAGAACGTGTAGTCGTAGGCGTCACCTCCCACGTTGTCAGCAGGGGCGATCCACGCCGCGAGCTGCAGGTTGGCAGTGCCGGCCGTGTTGGGCGGCAAGAGCTCCCAGAGCAACTCGGCTGCAGCGGAGCGTGGATGCCTTCGACGGACCACCTCGACGCCGTCGCCGCGCGCGTTCAGGCTCACGATGAGCGAGCTGAGCAAGTTGGCGAGCCAGGACGACTGATCGCGCAGTCCGGGGTCGCTGAGATCCGCCTCGTCATGCGGCATGACATCGAGGACGCCGAGCCGATCGACACCGTCCCGCAGCGGCGCCCAGAGGTGGGGCCGCCCTTCGGTCGTGAGGGAGAGCGTCTGCCCGAACCGGTAGGCGCGACCCGCGAACGTCGCATCCACCTCGAGAGGCTCACGATCGGTCGATATCGAGCTCGGTACCGGCACGAGCAGGGCCTGGTCATGGTCGATGAGGTACACGGCCACGTCGAGGTCGAGTGACTTGCCCGCGTCAGCAGCGATGTCGCCGAGCTGGTCCGGAGTAGCCAAGCGGGCAGCATCGAGGAGCTCGACGAGTGCGACGCCGGGGTCCGCTCGGGAGGGGGCACTGCGCAGATCGCGGCTATAGGGAATGCGAGCCTGGCGATCGACGTCGTCCAGATGTTCGTTCGCGGCGTGCGCAAGCATGTCGCACTCGCCGACGGGGAGCGTCATCATCCCGAGCAGGTGAGCCTCGACCTCGATCAAGCCACAGGACCCTCCGATGGCGAAGTAACGCAGCCATAGCTGCTCCAGCGTCAGGCCGGTGCGTTCGGCATTCAGCTTCAGCAACCGCCGCTGCTCCTCAGCCCTGGCGTCGCCGGTCAACTCAAGCTCGTCACCGGCGTCGCCGGGCCAGGCCGGCAAGCAAGTTCGCTGCGACGTCACGGACCTTGACGTTCTCCCGTTGACTGGCGCTCACGAGCATCGCGAAGGCCGTCTGCTCGTCGACCCCTTCGTGGGCCATCAAGGCCCCCTTGGCCGTGGCGATGACATCGCGGGTCGACAGAGCGTCCTTCAGGCCCTCGGACAGCCGCTGGGCGCTGTCCAAAGACTGCATGTTCGCCAGCGCGATGGCGGCTTGGGCAGCAAACCTGATGAGAACCTGCTCGTCGCTCTCGTCGAAGGCTGCCGGCTGCTCGGAGTAGACCTTCATCGCGCCCAAGACCTCGCCGCCGGCATGCAACGGCGCGCTCAGAGCCGCCCTGATATCCAATGCGTGCGCTCGCTCCGCCCACGCCGGCCAGCGCGCGTCAGAGGCTGTGTCATCGACCCTGACAACGGCCTGCTGCCGCCAGGCGGTCATGCAGGGCCCCTCGTCCAACTCGTACTGCATGTCATCAGCAGCTGTGACCAGCGGGTTGGTCGCGGCAGTGGTCGTCCGGCGCCCCCGTTCGTCCATCAGGCTCACGGCGCACCCGGTCGCGCTCGAGATGGTTCGCGTGGCGAGGTCGGTGACCAGCTCGACCATGGTCTGCACGGTCTCCTGCGACAGGAGCATCCCGGACATCCGCGCGTAGACGGTCGCGAGCTCGTCACTCAGCGGCAGGTGGTCCGCGGTCACGGTGTGGCCTCCCGGGTACGCGCGCCCGAGAGCGTCGCGAGGTCACCGATGACGCAGCCGCGGTCCGATCGGCATCGGATCGAGTGGTCAGGCTGCTGTGCCTCCGGGGGAAGGCTGTGCTGGAGCGTGTACTTCATAGGTCTGCTCGCAGAAGGGTGCGCGGAAAGCCATGGGCTTGCCTGCTGACACCGCGAGGTCCAGACGGGCACGCAATGCTGCGTGCAGGCCGAACGTACCTGGTTCGTGCTCTGGTGCCTAGCCGTACCATGGTGCGATCAGTCAGCGCCGCCTTCGGACGCCGACCAGGAGGCGACATGGACATGGCCAGCCTGAAGGACGGCCTCGGTGCCGCAATGAGCGGCGCGCCGAGTCCGATCGAGGCCGCTAACCGCCTCTGCCATGCCTGCGTGGATCTACTGGAGATCGACGGGGCGTCGGTCTCGCTCATCGACGGCGGCGAGATCCAAGGCACCTTCGGTTCGAGCGGTGAGCTGAGTCGGATGGTTGATGAGCTCCAGTTCACCTACGGCGAAGGACCATGCCTCGATGCCGTGGCTACGGGTCGCCTGGTCGTGGCCGACGACCTGGACAGCCCTCACGAGGCGCGATGGCCGGCCCTCACCCAAGCCATGATCGCGGAGGGCATCCGGGCGGTCTACGCGCTGCCCGTGGCCGTGGCCAAGCATCCCATCGGCGCCCTCGACCTCTACCGGCACACCAGCGGTCAGCTCGACGAAGCGACTCTTTCGGGCAGCTTGTGGGCGGCCAGGCTCGCCGCCTTGCCGATTCTGGACCTCATGTCGTCAGCGGCCGATCGGCTGACCCGGGCGCAAGTCACAGATGCCTGGGAGGACCTCGCCTCCCTCGAGCGCGTGGAGGTCTACCAAGCGACCGGCATGCTCATGGCGGCACTAGGAACCACCGCCGCCGACGCTCTTGTCCGGCTGCGCTCCTACGCCATCGCGCACTCCCTCACCGCCAGCGCCGTGGCCTACCAGGTGGTAAAGCGTGAGCTGGTGATCGCCGACGTGTGGGACGTACGTCACGGCGGGGGCGGTGCCCAATGAGCCTCCGAGAGGACGAGATCGTACGCGCGTTCATCTCGATCGCGGGTGGCCTGGTCAGCGGGCTGGACGTGATGGACGTCCTGTCTCAGCTCACCGCTGATTGCTCGCGACTCCTTGATGTGTCCGCCGCCGGGATCCTGCTGGCCGACCCGCGTGGAGGGCTGCACGTCGTGGCTGCCTCCAGCGAGCGCACCGAAGAGCTCGAGGCGTTCCAGGTCCAGCGGGGTCAGGGACCTTGCCACGACTGCTACAACGACGGCCGCCCGGTGCTCGTCGCGGATCTCGCCGCGGAGGCGGCTCGCTGGCCGGCCTTCGTCCCCCACGCCCAGGCTCTCGGCTACGCCAGTGTCCACGCGGTTCCCCTCCGCCTACGTGGGAACGTGCTCGGCGCGATGGGGCTGTTCGGGACATCTGCAGGTGCCTTGAACGACACCGATCTGAGGCTGGGGCAGGCACTGGCTGACGTCGCGACGGTGGCGCTCATCCAAGACCGCGCGGCCGCGGACTCCGCGGCGGTCAACGAGCAGCTGCAGCACGCCCTCGACAGCCGCGTCATGCTCGAGCAGGCCAAGGGCGTGTTGTCCTACAGCGGAGCGCTCGACATGCCCCAAGCCTTCGAGCTCCTGCGCAACTTCGCACGTCACAACAACCTCAAGATCGCGGAGGTCGCAGCGGCCCTGGTCAATCGGACCCTCCCCGCACAGGCCGTTCTCGGCGCTGACCGCCACGCCCCTCTTTAGCTCCGGGCCCGCCGCCGGGGCCGACAGGCTCCGCTCTCTCATGATCACGAGAGACGTCGCGTGCTCTATCGCCCGCAGTCGCTCGTCACTTCTGCCCTAGGTGGCGCGGGTGGTCCTCCTGCCCGACCTCCTCACTAGAGTGCGGGCCGTGGCGATCGTCGGCCGGGACGAGGAGCTGGCGGCGGTCGCCCGCGCCGGCGCAGGCAGTGGCGCGCGCGCCGTGCTCGTCACCGGCGAGGCGGGAACCGGGAAGTCGGTGCTGCTCGACGAGTCCGTCGGACGTCTAGCCGAGCGGCGGGTACTGCCCCTGCGCGGATACCAGCCGGAAGCCCTCGCCCCGCTCGCTGCGGCGAGTGACCTGCTCCGCGACCTCTCCAGCTCTGACGCGATCCTTTCGCGGCTGCTCGATGACGGCGGCGCGCAGCTCGCATCAGTGTTCGAGGCGGCGTACCGCGCGCTCGCTGCGGAGACTCGAGCCGTCATGGTCGTCGCGGACGACGTGCACTGGCTCGACGAGACGACCCGCGCGCTGCTGCACTACCTCGTCCGGGCCGCCCACCACAACGGCGACGACCTGCTCCTGCTCGCCGCTGGCCGGCCGACGGCGGACGCACTGCTGCTGATCGACTCGATCACGACAGTGCTCGGGCCGTCCGGAGTCACTGCCCTGGAGCTGACGGCACTCGACCAGGACGCCGGGCTCGAGCTTGTTCGGCAGATCCGACCGGAGCTGGCGCCCGCTGTTGCCAGGGAGTACTGGACCCTCGCCGGCGGCTCTCCGTTCTGGCTGCGCATGCTGGCCGGCGGTGGCGGGCGCGACGCCACCGCAGACGTGATCCGCACTCGACTGCGCAGCTGCTCCGACGACGCCGCGACAGCGCTGGGGTGTCTCGCGGTCGCGGCTCGTCCGCTCCCGAGCGACGGCCTCGCCGCAACGCTCGAGTGGCCGCTCGGGCGCGTCGACGCGGCCGTCGCGAATCTCGTCGACCGTGGGCTCGCGGTACGCCGGCACGGAGTGTTCGCCGTGGCGCACGACCTCGTGCGCGACGCCGTGACAGCGGACCTGCCCGAGGACGTGCGACGTGAGCTGCACGGGCGGATCGGGCGACTTCTGGGCGGCAGCGACTCGCCGGCGGTTCTGGTCTCCGCGATGCAGCACCTGCGCAGCGCCGGCACCTCGGCGCTCGACGTCGCATGGCGGGCGGTCGAGTCGCCGCGCCGGGGGTGGCTGGGGGTGAGCGGCATCGCGCAGATCGTCTCGCTGACGGAGCACGAGCGCGGACCGCGGGCGGACGAGCTCCTGGCGCGACTTGCCGCGCTGGCCGCCGAGATGGGTGAGGCTGCGACCGCCCTACCGCTCTGGGAGCGGGCGCACGCCGCCGCGCGCTCGCCGCGCGAGCGGATGACCGCCGCCCGGGAAGCGGGCATGGCGGCGTACCAGATGGATGACGCACAGCGCGCCTGGCGTTGGCTCGAACGAGCCCGCGCGGTGGAGCTCGACGACCCCGCGGCGGCGGTGCGGCTCACGGTCCTCGAGGCTCATCTGCTGCGCTGGATGGACGAGAGATTTGACGAGGCCGGCCTGGTCGCGCGCCGCGCGGTCGACGAAGCTCGGCGCCTGCCGTCGTCCGACCGGCGCGAGGTCCTCGTCGAGGCGCTCTCCGCAGCGTTCGACGACGCGATGGGCCGCGGTGACGTCGCGGCGAGCGCACGGATCGCGGACGAGGTCGAGGATCTCGCGCAGGGCGACGCCGACCTCGACCACGTCGCGGCCTTCTACCGCGTGACCGCGCTGCGACTGGCCGAGGACATGCGCGCCGTGGAGCACGTGTCACGCCAGCGGTGGCGGTCAGCGGCCGAGGCGGGACAGCTCGGCCGGGCTCTGGAGATGGCTGGCGCGCTCCTCGACGCGCTCACTGCGCAGGGGAAGGTGGCGGCCGCGGGCGAGGTCGTCGAACAGATCGAGCCGCTGCTCGGACGCGCCCGCGAGCTGGGCCGACGATTCGCCACGGGCATCTCCCCCACCCACGTCCTGCGTGAGGTGCACGTGGTTCGTGCGCTGAGCGGCGACTGGCGCCGCGCGGTCGACGACATCGTGCGGGAGGCCGAGAGCGCCGGGAACCACCTGGGGATGACCTCGGTGATGCTCGCTGCGGACCTCGTCACCCTGCTGGGTGCGGCGGGCGCGCGGGGCGAGGTGGTCGCACTGGTCGAGCGCGCGTTGCGGATGGCCGCCGAGGTGGGCTGCGCGCGGTGCGCCGAGGAGACGCGACTGCGAGCCGTGCGCCTCTACGCACTGACGGGAGAGCCGGAGCTCGCTCGCGGACTGCTCGCCGACATCGCAACGGTCGCCGGCGAGGACACCTCGCACGTCGTACGACGGTGGCGGCGTCGAGCTGTCGCGTTGGCAACCGCGCCGGCTGACCCGGCCACGGCGGCGCAGACCCTGCGTGAGCTCGCGGCCGAGTACGCCGCGGACGGGCTCGAGCTCGAGGCAGTCCTCGCGCTGCTCGACCTGGCGAGCCTGCTGCGGACCGGTGACGCGCACGCGGCGGCAGTCCTCCTCGAGGAGGTCGCGAAGCGCGCAGCCGAGGCCGGCGCCACCAACGTCGTCAGCGTGGCGCAGCAGCGGCAGCGCGAGCTGGGGGCACGCCCATGGCGGCGCTCGCGCTCGTCTCCCGACGAGCTGTCGGGACGTGAGCAGGAGATCGTCCGCCTGGTCGCAAGCGGGGCGACCAACCCCGAGATAGCCGCGCAGCTGTTCCTGTCCCGCAAGACGGTCGAGCGGCATGTGTCGAACGTCATGGCGAAGCTGGGCGTGCGCAACCGCACCGAGGTCGCGGCCCTGCGCGCGGGATCACCGGCCAAAAGCTGAGGGAGTTCCCCGATGAACGGGGGTCCCTCACCGACCTAGCGTCGCCTGCGCCGGTCAACCGGCAGGTCAGGAGGACGTGATGTCGACGCTGGTGGCCATCTTCGACGGCGACGAGCTGCGGTCCGGGCTCGCGCCGGTCACCGCCCGCGACCTCGCGCGGCTCGGCGTCACCGACGTCACGCTCACCTCAGGTGAGGGCGGCTGCGCCGTCGTCCTGACGGGATGGGCGTTCGACGGCCGCCGGCACGAGCACACGGTCGTCGCCCTGGTCGGCGGCGGGCGCGGAGCCCGCGTGCTGCACGGGATCGCCGACGTCGTCCTGCGTCCTGACCACACAGAGCGGCCGGAGCCGTTCTCCGCCTGACGCGCCGCAACGGCGACGTCCCACCCGATGGGGGAACCCGCATGAAGCACACCGCCCGACGCAGCACCCGCACCGCCCTGCTGAGCCTCGCCGCAGTGGTCGCCACCGCGGCCCTCGCTGGGTGCAGCGACGACGCCGACTCGGTCGCCGCGTCAGGTACGCCGAAGGCGGCGGCATCATCCTCGCCGGCTGCGGCACCGACAGAGCTCGAGCAGGTACGCACCGCCACGGCGGCGTACGCCGACACGGCAGTCGCGAAGGCGGCGGGCTACACCGTCTGGTCGCCCGACCCGGCGGCTCCCAAGGCGACCTGCCCCTCGTCACCGGAGGGCAAGATGGGCTACCACCTGGTGAACCCTGGCCTGCGCGGCGCGCCCCCCAAGGCCGCGGAGGCCGACGCGACGATCGACTTCGCCAAGCCGGAGCAGCTGCTCTACCAGAAGAAGGCCGACGGCACGATGGAGCTCGTCGGCGTGGAGTACCTCGTGTTCAAGGCGGCGTGGGAGCGCGAGAACGGCGTCGGTGCCGCGGCGCCGCAGGTCCTCGGCCAGCCGGTGCCCGCAAGCAAGCACTCCTTCGCGCCGGGCGGCCCGGAGATCGAGCACTACGAGCTGCACGTCTGGCTGCACACGGACAACCCGAACGGGATGTTCGCGCCGTACCACCCGACCATCACCTGCTGACCGCGCAGCCTCGGGGCGCACGGGCGCCGGCCGTGACACTCGTCCGGCCGGCGTCCGCTGCGCGCGGTCACGACCGACGAGCAGCGCCCTCTCGGCGCGGGGCGGCAACCAGCACCCTGACGCGGGTCAGGAGCACACGTCGCCCGGTCCGACGATCCCGGCCTGGTCGCCGCAGATGCGGATCAGCACGGACATCACGTTGTCAGTCTCGTTGGACTCGACGATGGTGTTCGCCGGGTCAGTCACAGTCTCGAGGACGTAGTAGCCGTCGCGCAGTCCCTCGACGTCGAGGTACTGATCGGGCAGGAACCAGTTGTAGATGTCGGCCCACCCCACCGAGATCCCGTTGACCATGTAGGTCTCCTGGCCCGAGACCTGGGTCGGCGCGTTGCAGCGGGGGAAGTAGTAGGTGCGCGCCGAGTCGCCTTTGCGACCCCACGCCACGTTCTCGACGTCGATCATGCAGAACCCGTTCTTGTTGCCGGTCACCACGGGGCTGCGGCCGAGCTTGGCGCCGCGCGCGTCGGCAGCCCACAGCAGTGACTGGGCGAAGTTCTTGTAGTGGAAGTGCGCATGGGTCGCGTGGAACTCGTAGGTGTCGGCCTCGCGATCGCGAGCCGACCCGTCGCTTCGGTAGATGCGCTGCACCAGAGGCTGATCCGAGGCGAGACCGTCCATCCGGTACCTGAGCTCGAACGGACCGGTTCCCGTGTTCGCGATGATCTGGTCGAAGCGCATGCACCGGCGCGCGCCGTCCTCGACCCGTTCCTCCGGATAGCAGCTGTCGGCGGATGCGCCGGCGTCGGCGTAGTAAGCCCCCGTCGAGAAGTGGAAGTTGCGCGGAGGCAGTGAGACGAGGTTGGGCAGCAGCTCCCGCCGCGGACGCTGCGCGGGCAGGAACTCGACCTCGGCCAGGCCTTGGTACTTCAACGCCTCGGTGAGGCGTGGCAGTACGACGACGCGGTACTCCCCGTTGCCGGCCTGGGGCACGAAGACCGACTCAGCCATCGAGGCGAACGTGCCGTCGGAGCTGGCGACCAAGCGCCCGTCGGGACCGTAGACGTAGAGCCCCAGGTCCTGGGCCTCGTCGCTCCACCTGATCCCGATCTGGACCCCGCCCGCCCGCTTCCACACGCCCGCCGGAAGGTCGACCCTCAGGTGGAACTCGTCGCAGAAGGGGAGCGCGCAGAGCTCGGGGGACGGGGGCATCGCCGCCTCGCGGAAGGCTCCGGTCCACGAGACCCGGTCGGCGGCGCGCGCAAGCGTGCCGGCCTCGGGGGTGGCGGCTCGGGCCGTGGGGACGAGGAGCGCGGCCACCAAGGCGGCGGTCACGAGCAGAGCGCGACGCGTCGTCGTTCGATGCTGCGGAACGAGCGCGTTGGTCACCTCGCCGACCCCCCGACTGTTCCCGACCAAGGTACTCCGCGCCACCCTCGAGGTCACCGACGTGATGCCGGCGCAGCCGGACGGCAACGGGCTCTGCGACGTGGCGCGGGGTCGGGACCTGGCCCGACGCTCGTAATGCGCTCGTGTCCGAGTAGGCGGGTCCCGGACTCCGCTTGCCCGTCGTGAGGCGGCTGGGCCATTCGGCTGCCCGCCGGGCAGGGCAAGAGGGCGAAGCGATCGCAGCGGAGTTGCGGTAAAAGGCCTATCTTGCTCGTCGCCCTGCATGGCGAACCATGAGATAGCTGCCGCGAACCTCCAGGGTGGGCGGCTTCGCGCGACGGGCGAGCCCCCGTCGTACCGGATCAGGTGATGGATGTGAGCAGCTCCGCAGCGGCGCTGAGGCCCGTCGAGTTCGACCGATACGGCCAGGCGGATCAGGACAGCGGCGTCTCCGGCATCAGAGCACGGCTCGACAGCGACGACCAGCACGTCAAGCGCACCGCGGCGCTGCGCGCCCACGACCTGCTCGTCTCCTACCTGGCGGACGGGCAGGACGAGGACGCGTTCTACATCGTCCTCGCGTGCGTCCTCACCGAGATCCACGGGCGGATGGGCGAAACCGCACACCTCCTGCGAAGCCTGGTCCGCGTGGCCGCCACCGGTACGTGGAACGCCGGCGCCGACGATGCGACGACCGGCAACGTGCTCGACCACCTGAATCGACTCTTCGCGGAGATGGACAGCGCCGACCGGTAGAAAACGGCGTCGGCGCCTCGGTCACCCCCAGAACAAGGAGCGCAACGCCTCCGACTGCTCGTAGAAGCGGTCTTCGTCCGGTCGGGCCGGCATCGGTCGGTTGCCCGTGGCGACGGCGAAAGCGGCGCCGATCGTGTGCTCGCTGACCTCGCCGTACCCGACCTTCGGGTAGTACGCCGGTCCGGCGGCCGGCTCGGGGACGCAGTCGAAGCCGGTCTTGCCGTCGTAGGTCGACCGATGCGAGCGCGGGTCCGCCGTCTTGCGAACGACCTCGTGCAGCTCCGCTGCGGTGAGCTGGCCGTCGGCGAGCGGCCCGGTGGCCGGACGACGCTGCGACCGGGCAAGACGCAGGAGGGCGCCGCCCTCGACCCCGCCGGCATAGCGGTAGTGGCGACGGAGTCGCAGCAGCAGCTCGGCGACGTATCCGGAGATGCGCGGCGACGCGCTGGACGTGCCGCCGAACGACGTCGTCTCGAAGCTCGTCGGCGATGCGGCGACCGTGTCGGCGCCGTCCATCACGACGTGCGGGTCAGGGTTGGAGAACGTCGTCCACCCGCAGTTGTCGTTGGCCCCGGCGACCAGCACGCCGGGTGGCCCTGCGTGCGGGCTGGTCTCGGTCGCCTCCGCGTAGAAGTTGCCACCAGCGGAGACGACGAGCTTGCCCTTGGACAGCGCGTAGGCGACGGCATCGGCATAGCCGGGATACAGCGGTGTCGAGGGCTGCGCCAGTGGGACCGGGTTCTGGATGTTCGTGTGGATGATGTCGATCCAGGGCTGGTCCGCGGCCCAGCGAAGCCCATCGGCGTTCGCCTCATACGGGTGGACGCCGCCGTCCGACGTGCGATCCATGATGACGACGTAGGCGTCCTCGGCCATCCCGAGCCCACGGCCGGCGATCTGGCTCGACGCCGACGCGCCATGGGAGTGGGTAGGCGCGTCGGTGTCGTTCGCGTCGAAGATCGGCAGCTGGTCAGAGGCGTGGGCCCACGTGCCGACGATGTTGGTGCCGGGGATCCAGACCGGGTGCCGCGAGGTGGCGAACACCTCGAGGGCGGCCTCGGAGGCCGCGACGCTCGCCTCCTGGTCCGCCTTGAACGACAAGCGCGCCGCCTTCGCCGAGGTCGGATACCCCCGGATGAACGTCGACGGGTGCCCGTGCTGGCTGCGCCGCCACGCCGGGTGGAACGGATTGGTGCCGGTGTCGAGCGTCGCCACGACGACGTGCGGACGGTACGCCGCCGGCTCGGGCGCAGCCGCGTGCGCAGCGCCGGCCGCGACCGCGGCGACGGCCAGGACGGCGGCGAGCGCCGACCGGTGACGAGACATCGGACCCCCAGGAGGATGTGCTGACGAGTATTCGCCCGGGCGTCGCACCCTCCTGCCCGCGGGCGCACTGAACCCCGGGCACAACCCGCGGCTCTCAGGACCACCAGGTTGCCGGGTCGATTCGTCGGGACAGGGAGATCATGCGATTCCGGGTGCTCGTCATGGCGCTGACGGTCGCCGCCGGAGCCCTCGTGCCGGTGGCGGCAGCGGCGCCCCCGACGTCGTCCTACGACTACACGCGGATCGCCGGTCGATCAACCGTGCGGTACGACGACTTCGAGCACGAGGTCTTCGACGTGCCGATGCGCGACGGCGTGAGGATCCACATCGAGCTGTACCGACCGGCGGCCGGTGGCCGGTTCGGGACCATCCTGAAGATGTCGCCGTACCACGACAGCCCGCCCCTCGCGGAGGACCGCAGGGGCCAGTACCTGGTCCCCGAGCAGCACGGCTCGATGGTCGACTACTTCGTCCCTCGGGGCTATGTCTTCGCAACGGCGGACCTGCGCGGCAGCGGGCTGTCGCAAGGCTGCTTCGACTACCTCGGGCAGACCGACCGGAAGGACGTGTACGAGGTCGTCGAGTGGCTCGCCCGGCAGCCGTGGTCGAACGGCCGCGTCGGGATGATCGGCGTGTCCTACCCCGGGTCGACACCGATACTCGCGGCCGCCGCGCAGCCTCCTCACCTCGCGACGATCGTCCCGATCGCGGGTTGGTCGCAGATGTACGACCACCAGTTCCAGAACGGTGTGCCGTACTTCCTGCAGTGGGCCGGCGCGTCGATCTACGAGGTGTTCTCGGTGTACCGCTTCGCCCGGAGCCCGACCGGCATGGGCGTTGCCGCTCCGTTCTGCGGCGCACCGACGAGCTCACCGCTCTACGAGGGCGAGGCGTACACGTCCGGCGCGCGCCACCCATGGCACGACGCCCACGACTGGTCCGACGCGTCGCGGTCACGCGTGCCGGTGTTCCTGATCCACGGCGACGCCGACTTCTCGATCCGCATCAATGCGATCGACTGGTTCAACCACCGTCGCCGTGCCGGGGACAAGATCTGGATCGGCCAGTGGGGTCACAGCGCACCGCCGCGCGACGAGCAGTGGGTCGCCGCGCTGCACGCCTGGTTCGACAAGCACCTGCAGGGTCGCCGCCTGCCCACGGGGCCCACCGCCGAGGTCTTCCTCAACGACGAATCGGTCCTCGCCGCGCCGCGCTGGCCCATCCCGTCGAAGCCGACGACGCTGCTGACGTCCTCGGCCGGCCGGCTCGGCGCCGCTCGCGACGAGCCCGGGGTGCTCCGTTACGTCGCGGACGCGTCCGGACATGCGCAGGAGCACGAGACGGGACACGTCGCGTTCGAGACCGAGCCGCTGCGCACGGACACCGTCCTCGTGGGGACGCCGCGACTGCGGCTCCGAGTCTCGGTCACCTCCCCGAAGGTCCACCTGATCGGCACGCTCTACGAGGTCGACGGACAGCTCGTGAACCGGATCGGCCAGGCCACGTTCGCCATCCAGCCCGAGCTCAGAGATGGCCTCGACAAGCCGAAGGTCGTCGTACCCGGCGAGGTCATGATGATCGAGACCCCCGGGATGACGATGGCGCACGTGCTGCGGGCGGGCACTCGGCTGCGCCTCGTGATCGCCTCGAGTCACCCCGACAAGGTGCCGATCTTCGGGTCCGGGGCCGTCGTCGAGGTGATCGCGGGCGGTGACGACGGGACGTCCGTCACGCTCCCGGTGATCGCGCGGCCTCGGCTGCTTCCCGACGTCTACCAGCCCGAAGGCTGAGCTGCCGTCACCCGATCACGCCACCACGAGCGCCTTTTCGACTCCACGACCGGATTCGGGGCCGGAAAAGTGGTCACCGAGTCGAAAAGGTGCGTGGGAGCGCGTTCAGGTGGTACGCCGACGGCGCCGGCCCACGACCGCGCCCGCGCCCACTGCCGCCACGCCGACCGCGAGCGCCACCATCGGGAGCACCGGCAGCGCACCGGCCGCGCCGCCGCGGCCGGTGTCGAAGCCGCCCACCGGTGCCGCGCCGGCGACCCCGCGTGTGCCGAGGACCTCACCGCTGGGAGCCACGCTCTGCGGCAGGCACAGGAAGGAGAACACCTTGCTCTTGCCGCCGCCGCCGGACTTCGCCGGGTCGCTCACCTCGACGCGCAGCTTGTACCCCGGGCCGTCGGTGGCGAGGCCGGTCACGTTGAGCCGGTACTGGGCGGACTGCTGCACGTCGTTCCCCTGCGGGGACTCACGGGTCAGCGTGACCACGGAGCGCAGGACCTCCCGCGTGCCGCTCGGCGGCATCGCCGTGAACAGCACGTCGTACGTGCCGAGGTTGAAGTTGTAGAAGTCGATCCGCGCGGTGCAGCCCGGGTTGGCCTGGTTGTCCGGCGTGGGCGCCTCGAGGACTCCGGACACCTTGATGGTGCCCGGGAACCCTTCCTGGGCGGATGCGGCGGGCGCGAGCCCACCGAGCGCTACGGCAGCGACCAGTACGGCGCCGAGTCGGGTGAGGCGCGCAGCGGGAACGGACATGAGGATCTCCTTCGTGGCAGCCAGCGGTGTCACGCGCTCGCGCGATTCGCGAGACGCGCGTAGACGACGAGGTTGTGCGTGTAGTGCCGGGTGATGCGGTTGAACTCGCCGGCGCAGGTGACCAACCGCAGCTCGGCGCCGGCCGTCGAGCGGAAGACCTGCGCTGTCGGGAAGCTGTCCTTCGCATAGCGCGAGACGCGGTAGACGACGAACGACCTCAGTCGGCCGGCCTTGTCCCGGATCTGGACCACGTCACCGCGCGAGACCGCGCGCAGCCCGAAGAAGGCGGCCGGACCCTTGGCCGAGTCCACGTGGCCGATCAGCAGCGCCGGTCCACGCTGACCCGGCCGTGGCCCGCCGGTGTACCACCCGACGGTCTGCATGTCCCTGGGCACCCGCATGCCACCGTCGCTGCGAAGGCCCAGTCCGACGACGCATGCGTTGATCCCCGCCGTCGGCACAGACACGCGGACCGGGGCCCGGCCGGAGGCTCCCGGCGAACCCGCACAGCGAAGCGCCGCGCGGACTCTGGCGGGAGCGCTCGGCGTGGGCGCCGCGCGCGCGACCGCCCGCGCGGACGAGGAGGGCCCAGCCGCCGGTGCGGCAGCCTCGAACATGAGCGGCCCCTGGCGGATCGGCACCGCGTCGGACAGCGGCACCGGCTGCAGGCCGTGCACCGTCGCGGGGAGGGCGAGCACCACGAGGAGCGCGCCGCCGCCCATCAGCAGGCCGGAAGCACCTGATCGCCGGCTGAGACGGGCGGTCCAGTGCCCTGGACGTCTGCCGGCGGCGTGCTTCGGGGGGGTGCGGCGGGCTCGCCGGAGCAGGACCTCGGATACGGCGCCTGCCTGCCGTCTGCCCACGCGTGGCCTTCCCGGACCGCAGCACCTGGGGTCAGGGGTGACACCCCACTAGACCACACACTCGGCCGGCCGACGAGTAGGAGCAGGCCCGCCGGACCGGATGTCGCGCCGCCCGCCCATTCGGACGAAGCCCGACCAGCCCACGGCTCCGTGAGAGCGAGCCGCGGTTGTTCCGTAGCGCCCCGGGTACCACGGCAGCGTGAACGCGCAGCCACCCGCGCGAACCCCGGACGGCCATCACGTCGTCATCGAGGGACGGCGTTGGCGAGCTACCGACCCGTCGATCCCGGATCCTGTCCTGCGCAGCCTGCGGCACGACCTCGCGAGTGCCCGAGGCACCGTCGGCGCGGCGATGCGCGCCGGCGACGACGAGCGGGAGCGCGCAGCGCGGAGACGTGTTCAGGTAGCGAAGGTCGGGCTCGGCGAACGAGGCACGCCGTGGTGGGAGCAGTCCCCGGCGCAGCGGCAGCAGCGCTGGACTACCGCTCTTGCCGTGCTCCGCGATCAGAACGCGTAGCGAACCTCGAGGTACGGCGTGCGTGACGCGATGAGCCGGCGGAGCTCGGCGACATAGCGGCCCTTGATACCGGTCCGGTAGCGCACGTTCAGCCCACCGGTCTCAGATCGCTTCGGCTGCTGGATGTCGGGACGCCACAGCACCTCCTCCGCCTTGGGGTGCCAAGCCAGATTGGTCTCGTGCAGCCGGTCGTTGTGCGTCAGCATGATGACCTCCGCCTTCAGCTGATCCCGCGCCGCCGGACCCACCGCCTGGTCGAGCTGCTCCAGCAGCTCGGCCCAGTCCTCGAGCCAGCCGTCGCGAACCACAACCGGCGACAGGTTCACGTGCACCTCGTAGCCGGCTGCGACGAAGTCGTCGATCACCGCCAGCCGCTCCTGGACCGGCGTGGTGCGGATGTCCAGCAGCCTGCTGTCGGTCTCTGGCATCAGGCTGAAGCGGATGCGCGTGCGACCTTGCGGGTCGAGGTCGAGCAGCTGTCGGTTGACGTGCTTGGTGGCGAAGGACGCCTTCGCCGTGGGCAGCCCCCGGAAGAGGGCGATCAGGTCCGCGACGTTGTCCGAGACACGGGCGTCGACGGAGCAGTCGCTGTTCTCGCCGATGTCGTAGACCCATGACTCGGGATCGCACTGGTTGGGCTCGGTCTTCCGACCCTGCCGACCGACATGCCGCTCGACGTACCCGAGGATCTTCTCGATGTTCGCGAAGATCGTGATCGGATTGCTGTAGCCCTTGCGGCGCGGCACGTAGCAGTAGGCGCATGCCATGGCGCAGCCATTCGCGGTGGACGGCGCGATCCAGTCGCTCGAGCGCCCGTTCGGCCTCGCCGTCAGCGACTTCTTAGTGCCGAGGATCAAGGTCTCGGACTTCACTCGCACCCAGCGCGAGACGTCGGCGGGATCCTGGGGAACGGCCATGTGAGAGATGACGGGCACCTGCTCGGCGTCGGGGAACCGGGCCAGCACTTCCCGGCCGCGGGGCAGCTGAGCAGCCTCAGGCTCGACGTAGATGCGACGGACATCGAGCAGCGCGGTCATCGTCAGGTGCAACGCAGCGGCCGCCCGAAGTCTTCCAGCCGGCCAAGGTCGAGTTCGGACCGGTCGTCAGGATCCCCCAACGCGGAGCTGTCAGGCGCTGCCGGCGCGGACAGTCGACCATAGGGCGACCGGAGGTGGTGTCCTCAGCAGCGCCGGAAGAGTCGAGCGCACGGTGACCACCGCCATCATCGTCCAATAGACCAACGGGTACACCGGCGCCAGGAGCAGCGACCGCTTGACGGTCTCGTCGTACTTGGCGTCGAGATGAACACCCGCAGACAGCTGCAGGACAGAGGCGAGAGCGAGCGACGCGCCCCACACGGACGGTCGTACGGACATCGACGGTGGCGGCGCTCCTGCGACCACGCACACCACCCACAGTGCGGCGATCGCCATGAACACGTGCGCCCACAGGACCGAGCATGCAGCCTCGAGGTACACGACCCAGAGGCGACGCATCCGCCACGACCGCAGGACATCGGCGTGCCCGCGGAGGACCTGGGCCAGGCCGGTGGTCCATCGTCGCCGCTGTTGCCACAGGGCGGTCCACGACGACGGGACGGTCATGTCGACGAGGGCTCGTGGCTCGTACCGGACGTCGTAGAAGCTGCGCTGCAGACGCCACGAGATATCGATGTCCTCGGTGGCCTTCGAGGGGTCGAATAGCCCCACTTCGCGCAGCGCGCTGACGCGGAACGCGCTGATGACCCCGGACACAGTCATGATCCGGCCCCACACGACCTGCGCGCGGCGGATGAGCGAGATGATCGACGTGAACTCCAAGGTCTGCAGCTCGCACACCAGGTTGGTGCGGTTGCCGACGCGGGGATTGCCCGTCACAGCCCCGACCCGCGGAAGACGTACGAAGTGCGGCACGATGTACCTCAGCGCGTCCGGGCGCATGCGCGCGTCCGCGTCCAGGACGACCACCACCTCGCCGCGCACGATGGGCAGCGCGTCGTTCATCGCCATCGCCTTGCCCTCGTTCACCTCCTTGCACAGCACGCGGATCCGCGAGTTGACCCGCGCGTAGCGCCGGACGATGCCGGACGTCCCGTCTGGCGAGCCGTCGTCCACCACCAGGATCTCGTAGCGAGGGTAGTCGAGGTTGCAGAGAGACTGGAGAGTTGGTGTTATCGCCGCGCTCTCACGGAACGCCGGAACCACGACCGACACGAACGGCAGCTCCCGGTCGGGAATGTCGTAGAACCCATCGTCGGATCCACGCTCTCGCTGACGCGAGAACACCACCGCGGTCGCCACCCACATCGCCGACGTGCACAGCGGGTACATCGCCACAAACAGAAACGCCCATTCCACCACCGCGCTGCTCGCGACACTCGCGAGCACCTCGCTCACACGTAGCTCTTGACGGCGCCGACGACGACCACACGGACGTCGCGACCTCCGACGGTCTCGGCCACCCCGACGAGGGCTCGCCCGAGGCGGTCGTGCGTCCACGGCCGGGCGACCACGAGCACCGAACGCCGGCGGGCGTGGCGTCGGTGGATAGCCCGGTTGTGGCGAACCCACAGCACGGAGCCGAGATAGACGGCCACGAGCGTCACCGGTCCGACTGCGGCGTGAGTCGTGCTCGGCGAGCCGTGACGCATGGCGTCGACAGTGATCGCGACGAGGCAAAGCCAGCCCAAGGCCGCGACCAGCATGGACCTGCGGGAGAGGCGCGTTCGCGCCGTATCTGACATCTGCCCAGACTCGCCGGGCACCAGGTCTCGCGCCATCGTCAATGCGGGTGGTTCTGCCATGGCCCGACCTGGATCGCTCCAAGCAGTCCGGACAGTGACTAGGCGGTACAGCACGCGAGTACTAGCTGGATTTGGCCCTTACGTGTCATGTGCGATCCGGCGACGCAGGGGAACCTCGACATAGCGGATTTCCGACACGGGGGTACAAGTCATCAAGAACCCACAGCCACTCGCGGCGCTCGGCGAACACCACGTCGTGTACTACGAGTCCTCGGCGCACCTGGCGGCGACCGTCGCCGTGCACGCCCGGGCGGTTCTCGACGCAGGCCACGTGATGGTGGTGGTCGCGACGCCGGAGCACCGGGAGCAGTTCCGTGCCGCGCTCACCGCCGACGCCGCCGGGCCGGACGCGCACGGGCGCTACCTCGAGCTCGACGCCGAGACGACACTCGCGTCGATCCGCTCCCCGGGAGGAATTGATCCCGCCGCCTTCGACGACGTGGTCGGGGGGCTCCTCCGCAGCCTCGGCAGCAACACGGACGTCTACGTGTACGGCGAGATGGTCGCAGTCCTGATGCAGCGAGGGGACGCCGCCGCCGCCCGAGAGTTGGAGTCGCGCTGGAACGCGCTCGCGCGACAGGTGCGCTTCTCGTTGCTCTGCGCCTACCCGATCAGCGCGTTCGACGAAGGAGACGGCAGTGAAGGTGACGCCGGGACGTTCGACGCAGTCTGCGACCTGCACACTCACGTAACGCCGACCGAGGACTTCCCGATCTCGGACGCCGACGCGCAGACGCGTCATGTGGTCCGACTGCAGCATCGGTCCCGACAGCTGGACGTCACCGAAGGCGCGCTCGACCGCGCGCGGCGGGAGGTCACCTCCGCACGCGACCGGCTCGGGTACTTCGAGCGCGCACAGCGCCGGGACGCCCTCGGAGGCATCCTCGCCGGCTCGAACGGCCCGCCGAGCTGGTGGAGCTGGGTAAGCGGCCTCCTGCCGCGCGGCGGCACGCTGCCGGACGACGTCTGGGCTCGCCGCCACCGCGGCATCCTCGCGCTGCTGTGGGCACACGTGCCCGCGATCGCGCTCTTCGCGCGGCTGACCGGCAACTCCTGGAGCCACACCGCGCTGGAGGCCGGCGCGATCGGCGTCATCGCCGGTGTCGCGACCGCTATCCGGCGCAACCGCACCGCCGCCGCGGGAACGACGACCGCGGCTCTCCTGCTGTGTTCGTCGATGCTCGTGCACCTCTCCGGCGGCCTGATCGAGCTGCACTTCCACTTCTTCGTGATGATCGCGGTCGTCACCCTGTACGAGGCCTGGACGCCGTTCCTGGTCGGGCTCGGGTTCGTTCTGGTCGACCACGGCGTGGTCGGCACGATGGCTCCGGCGGACGTGTACAACCACCCGTCGGCGATCGAGCATCCGGTGCGCTGGGCGCTGGTCCACGCCGGATTCATCCTCGCGACCAGCGTCGCGGCGATCGTGTCCTGGCGCCTCCGGGAGGCCCTCTGGTGCGCCGCGGTGCTCAGCGAAGAGCAGCTCGCCGACGCTCAGCGCATCGCCCGGCTCGGGAGCTGGCACTGGGATCCGACGACCGGTTCGGCCGAGTGGTCCGACGAGCTCTACTCGCTGCTGGGTATGCCTGCCGGCGCGGTCCGGCCCAGTCACGAAGCCTTGGTTGCCCGCGTGGACCCCACTGAGCGCTCGAGGTTCGAAGCGCAGATGCGCGAGGCGCTGGATACCTTGGAGCACTTCGAGGGCGACTGGCGAATCCTGCTCGACGACGGGACGAGCCGCTGGCTGCACATCCAGGGCGCTGCGCTCGCGACCGGCCGTCGGCGGGGCCTCCAGCTCGCCGGAACTGCTCTCGACGTCACGACTCGCAAAAACGCGGAGGAGCAGCTCGAGCGCGAACGCGAGATGGCGCGTCTGCTCCAGCGTCTGACGACCGCAGCCAACGAGGCCGTGACCTTCGAGGACGCGATCAAGACGGCGCTCGCGGAGCTCTGCGACTACACGGGCTGGCCGATCGGCCACGTGTACGAGGTCACAGACACACCTGAGATGCTGGTCACGTCCAGGATGTGGCACCTCACCGACGGGGACCGGTTCAGCGACTTCCGTGACGCCACCGAGGCCGGACCGCTCGCGGTGGCAGGAAGCCTCCCCGGTGCAGCGCTGCGCAGCGGCAAGGCGGTCTGGACGACCGACCTCGCCGGCAACCCGGCGCACCCGCGCCATGCCGCTGCCGGCGCGAGCGGCGTGCACGCCGGCTTCGCGTTCCCCGTCAAGACGGGCTCCCAGGTCGTCGCGGTCTTCGAGTTCTTCACCACCGAATGCCAGGAGCGTGACGACTCGCTACTCGAGGTCGTCGAGCACGCAGGCGCGCAGCTCGGCCGAGTCGTCGAGCGATGGCGCTCCCAGCGCGCTATCGCCCACCAGGCGATGCACGACGCACTCACCGGCCTGCCCAACCGGGCGCTCTTCCTCGACCGTGTCGAACACGCGGTCTCCGAGCTCCACCGGAACGAGAGCGGCGCCGCCGTTCTCTTCCTCGACGTCGACCGATTCAAGGTCATCAACGACAGCCTGGGGCACGAGGCCGGCGACGCCGTGCTGGTCACGATGGCAGAGCGCCTCCGCACGACAGTCCGCCCGGGTGACACCGTGGCCCGGTTCGGCGGCGACGAGTTCACCGTCCTCTGCCGAGGCCTGACGAACCCGGCGCAGGCGGAGCGGATGGCGGAGCGGATCGCGGCGTCGCTAGTGGACCCGGTGAACATCCGGGGACACGAGATCGTCATCACCTCGAGTATCGGCATCGCGTACGCCGCCCCGGGATCCACCCCGGACGCGGACGCACTGCTCCGGGACGCCGACCTCGCGATGTACGCAGCGAAGCAGGGCGGGCGGGCCCAGCACTCGATGTTCGACCCGCGCCTGCACTCGGCAGCGACGGCCCGGCTGGAGACAGTGAGCCTGCTCGGCAGGGCCGTGAGAGAGGACCAGCTCCGCCTGCACTATCAGCCCCTCGTGTCGATGCCCGACCGCGACATCGTGGGGGTAGAGGCGCTGATGAGGTGGTCGCACCCGACCAGAGGGCTAGTCGGGCCAGGCGAGTTCATCGACGTCGCCGAGGACAGCGACCTCATCATCGACATCGGCGCCTGGGCGATCCGGGAGGCCTGCGCACAGGCCGCGCGGTGGGACATCACCGAGCCGAGGCTGCGCGGCGCCGTCATGAACGTCAACGTCGCCGCCCGTCAGTTCGCAGACCCCGGTCTGGTGGACATTGTCGCCCACGCACTGACCCGCAGCGGCCTCGAGCCCACCAGGCTGTGCCTCGAGATCACAGAGTCGGCGGTCATGTCGGACGCCGGGGCTTCGGTGAACGCCCTCGCCCGCCTCGCAGCCCTCGGCGTTCGGCTCGCCGTCGACGACTTCGGCACGGGTTACTCCTCGCTCGCCTACCTGCAGCGACTTCCGCTCTCCCATCTCAAGGTCGACAAGAGCTTCGTGATCGGCATGCACGAAGATCCGGCCCAGGCGGTGATCGTCTCAGGGGTCGTCGACCTCGCGCACAGGCTCGGACTGACCGTGGTCGCTGAAGGAGTGGAGGACGAGATGGACCTCGCCGCAGTCGCTGCCACCGGCTGCGACATGGTGCAGGGCTACTTGCTCGGACGGCCGAGTCCCGATCCCACCTGGCTGGACGCGGTCGCGGTCGCGGTCCCCGAGCAGCGGGCTGCCACATTCGAGCGCCGGGCTCTCCGCACCTGAGTTCGATCGCCTTCCTGGGGCGAGATCGCGAGGCGCGCATCCTCCGCCGGAGGATTGCGCAGACGCGCCAGCAGCCTGCCAGTGACGACCGAGTCGAGCAGTGACTCTCCCCGGCCCACAGCACCTACCGCGTCGACGAGCTCCGCACCACGGATCTGCTTGAGGACGTAGCTGGAAGCGCCGACCAGGACGCGTTCCACACTGCGGCGCATCAGCCGCGCTGCGCTAGCTGAGACCCCCGGTGAGGTGAGTCTGGCGAGGGATTGAGCGTGCAGTTGATGAACATCGCGCAGAGCCCTCGAACCGCGGCGCCGCGCTTACGCGTCGACCTCCGGGACCACAGCGGTGCCCAGCAGCTCGACCACGGCGGCGGGGTCGAAGAGGCCGGACACTGCGAAGAACGCCATTGCCGGGTAGTGCTTCCCGAGGTGCTTGCGGTACGCCGCCCCAAGCTCGCCCAGCGCGGCGCGGTAGTCGTCGGGCACCGTCGTGTAGACGGTGAGCCGCACCAGGTGCTCGGGGGCCGCTCCGGCCGCGCGGAGCGCGGTGACGACGTTGCCCAGCGCGATGTCGAACTGCTCGACCAGCGGCCCGCCGACGACGACGCCGTCGGCGCCCTGGGCCACCTGGCCGCCGAGGTAGACCACCCGGCCGGGTGCCGCGACGACGGCGTGGCTGAACCCGACCGCCGGGCCGAGCTCGGGCGGGTTGACGACGCGGTGCCCGGTCATCGCCCGCGCCACTCTGGTGGCCGCTTCGCGTTGAACGCGGCGTGGAACTCGGCGTAGTCCTCGGACTTCATCAGCAGCGCCTGGGTCATCGCCTCGAGCTCCAGCGCGGCGGACAGGCCCATGTCGAGCTCGCGGGTCAGCAGCGACTTCGTCTGCGCGTAGGCGAACGCCGGCCCGTCAGCCAGCCGCCCGCTCAGCGCGTCCACGGCAGCACCGAGCGCCTCGTCGTCGACGAGCTCGGAGACGAGCCCGTAGCGCTCGGCGGTCTGCGCATCGATCGTGTCGCCGAGCATCAGCAGCTCCGTCGCCCGGCCGAGCCCGACCAGCCGAGGCAGCAGGTACGCCGATCCCATGTCGGCCCCGGCGAGGCCCACCTTGGTGAACAGGAACGCGAACCTCCCGCTCCGGCTCACCACCCGGAAGTCGGCCGCGAGCGCGATCACCGAGCCCGCACCGGCAGCCATGCCGTGGATCGCGGCGATGATCGGGATCGGGCACTCCCGCATCGCCTTGATGACGTCGCCGGTCATGCGCGTAAACGCGAGCAGCTGGTCCGGCGACATCTTGAGCAGCTCGCCGATGATCTCGTTGACGTCGCCCCCGGAGCAGAACGCGCGACCCTCCCCGCGGATCACGAGCACCCGGGTGTCGCCGCGGTGCGGCAGCTCGTGCAGCAGGTCGCGGAGGTCGGCGTACGCCTCGAAGGTCAGCGCGTTGAGCTTGTCCGGCCGGTCCAACGTCAGCGTCATCACCGCGCCGGCCTGGGCCACGCGGAAGTTCGACCAGCTGTCGTGGAACGGCACCGAGCCGCGGAAGCCGCTCATGGCTGACGCCCTCCTCCGTCGAGCGCCTCGGCTCGTCTCCGCAGCTCCCGCGCGATGATCGACAGCTGCACCTCCGACGCGCCCTCGTAGATGCGCGTCGCCCGGACGTCACGGTAGAGGTGCTCGAGCAGATGGCCGCGCTCCAACGCGCGCGCGCCGTGCACCTGGAGCGCGGTGTCGATCGCCTCCTGCGCGGTCTCGGTCGCGAAGAGCTTCGCCATCGCCGCCCGCAGTGTCGTGTCGGCGCGCTCCCCGGCGTCGTACGCCGTTGCCGCGGAGTAGACGAGCAGCCGAGCCGCTTCCACCCGCGTCGCGACCGCGGCGAGCCGGTGCCCGACCCCCTGCAGGTCGGCGAGGACGCCGCCGAAGGCGCGCCGGGACGACACGTGGGCCAGCGCGGCGTCGAGTGCGGCGCTCGCCATGCCCACCGCGAAGGCGCCGACGCTCGGCCGGAACAGGTCGAGCGTCCGCATGGCCACCCGGAACCCGCTGCCAATGTCGCCGAGCACCTCCCCCGGGTCGACCCGCACACCGTCGAACCCCAGCCGGCCGATCGGGTGGGGCGCGAGCAGGTCGACCGGCTCGCCGGTCAGCCCGTCGCGGTCCCCCGGTACGACGAATGCCGTCACCCCGCGCGACCCGGGCTCGTCGCCGGTGCGCGCGAACACCGTGTAGAAGTCGGCTTCCGGTGCGTTGGAGATCCAGGCCTTCTCCCCCGTCAGCCGCCAGCCGTCGCCGTCGCGATCGGCGCGAAGAGCCAGCGCCGCCGCGTCCGAGCCGGCGTCCGGCTCGGTGAGCGCGAAGGCCGCGACGGCCCGTCCGGCAGCCACCTCCGGCAGCCACTGCGCCACGACCTCCGGGCGACCCGACTGCAGCAGCGGGTAGGTGCCGAGGCCCTGCAGCGCGAGCGCGGTCTCGGCGTCGGTGCTGACCGCGGCGATCGTCTCCCGCAGGAGGCACAGCTCCATGGCGGCGACCTCGCCGGACGGTGCGCCGCTGCTGACGCCGGGGAAGAGTCGGGCGAGCAGCCCGAGCCGGCCCATCGCCGCCAGCAGGGGCCGGTTGACCCGGCCGGGTACGCCGGACTCGGCGAGCGGCCGCAGCTCGTCGCGCGCGATCTCCCGCACCTCGCTGACGAGGTCGCGCTGCGCACGGGTGAGCGCGAACGCCGAGTCCGAGTGGGCCTGGGTCACGGACTCTGCTCCCGCCGCCGCGCGGTCTGCCCCGAGAGGTACTGAACCGGCCAGGGGTGCCCGGAGTACCCCTGGTCGATGGCCGCGTTGAGGGTCCAGTACGGGTCGACCAGGTGCGGCCGGGCGAGCAGGCACAGGTCAGCCCGGCCGGAGAGCACGATCGTGTTGGCGTCGTCGACCGAGGACACCGCGCCGACGGTCATCGTCGGGATGCCGACCTCGTGCCGGATCCGGTCGGCGTACGGCGTCTGGTAGAGCCGGCCGTAGGCCGGCCGCGCGTCCGGACTCGTCTGGCCCGTCGAGACGTCGACGATGTCGCAGCCGTGCTCGGCGAGCATGCGCGCGAAGGCGACCGCGTCGTCGCCGGTGAACCCGTCCGGGATCCACTCGGTCGCCGAGATGCGCACGCTGATCGGCAGCCGCTGCGGCCACACCGCGCGCACCGCGTCGAAGACCTCGAGCGGCAGCCGGGCGCGGTTCTCCAGCGAGCCGCCGTAGGAGTCGGTCCGCCGGTTGGCCAGCGGGCTGAGGAAGCTCGACAGGAGGTAGCCGTGCGCGTAGTGCAGCTCGAGCAGGTCGAACCCGCACGCCGCGCCGTACTCGGCCGCTCGGACGTGGTCCGCGATCACCTTCGCGATGTCCGCGTCGGACATCTCGCGCGGCATCTGGCTGTCGGACCGGTAGGGCCGCGGCGACGGGGCGAGGATCTCCCACGCGCCTTCCGGTAGCGGCTCGTCGTTGCCCTCCCACATCAGCCGGGTCGCGCCCTTGCGGCCGGAGTGACCGAGCTGCAGCCCGATCGACGCCTTCGTCCGCGTATGCACGAAGTCGACGATCCGCGTCCACGCCTGCGCCTGCTCGTCGTTCCAGAGACCGGTGCACCCCGGCGTGATCCGGCCCTCGGGCGATACGCAGGTCATCTCGGTGAACACCAGCGCTGCGCCGCCGACGGCCCGCGACCCCAGATGCACGAGGTGCCAGTCGTCGGGTACGCCGTCGATCGCCGAGTACTGCGCCATCGGCGACACGACGATGCGGTTGGCGAGGTCGAGCTCGCGCAGCCGGAACGGGTAGAACATCGGCGGCGTGCCCTCGTCGACGGCGAGCCCGTCGGCCCGAGCCCGCTCGGCGAACCACCGGTCGAGGCCCGCGACGAAGTCGGGGTCGCGGAGCTTGAGGTTGTCGTAGGTCACCCGCTGGCTGCGCGTCAGCAGCTGGAAGGTGAACTGCTCGAACGCCGTGTCGCGGTAGCGACCGACCCCTTCGAACCACTCCAGGCTGGTCTGCGAGGAGCGCTGCAGGCTGGCCACCTCGGGCCGACGGGCGGCCTCGTACTCCTTGAGCGCCGTCTCGAGCTCGTGCCCCCGACCGAGCGCGTCCGCGAGCGCGATGGCGTCCTCGAGCGCGAGCTTGGTGCCGGATCCGACCGAGAAGTGCGCGGTGTGCGCCGCGTCGCCGAGGAGCACGACGTTGCCCGTGTGCCACGTCGCGTTCGTGACGATCGGGAACTGCCCCCACCGCGAGTTGTTGCCGATGAGCGGGTGCCCGTCGAGGTGCTCGGCGAACAGCTCCTCGCAGAACCGCATCGCGTGCTCGTCGCTCTCCCCCGGACGGCGCGGCACGGCGGCGCTCTCGTCGAGCCCGGCCCGCTGCCAGGTCTCCGGTGTGGTCTCGACGATGAAGGTGGAGTGGGTCTCGTCGTACGGGTAGACGTGCGCCCAGAACATCCCGTGCGGCGTGTCCACGAAGATGAAGTTGAAGACGTCGAACGGCCGGGTCGTGCCGAACCATGCGTACTTCGCCCGCCGGTGGTCGACCCGCGGCCCGAGCTCGTCCGCGAAGTGGCTTCGCACGACGCTGTTGACGCCGTCGCTCGCGACGACGACGTCGTAGTCCCGGCACAGCGCATCTACGTCACTCACGTCCGACCGGAAGCGCACGTCGGCACCGACCTCCCGTGCACGGTCGGCGAGGAGCTCCAGCAGGGTGCGCCGGGACAGCGCAGCGAATGCGTGCCCGTCGGATCGAGCGTGACGGTCGCCGCGGAAGACGTCGATCGCCGACCAGTAGCGGAACCGCGCGGCGATCTCGGCGAAGACGTCGGTGTCAGCGGCCTGGATGTGGTCCAGCGTCTCCTGGGAGAAGACGACGCCGAAGCCGAAGGTGTCGTCGACCGCGTTGCGCTCGAGCACGACGACCTCGGTGGCCGGGTCGGCCTTGCGCAGCAGGATGGCGAGGAACAGCCCGCCCGGGCCACCGCCGACGCACGCGACCTTCACGCGTCAGACGCCCTCGTCGAGCAGATGCTCGAAGTCCAGCGCGAGGCTGCCCACGGTGACCGCGAGATGCGCCAGCGCCGCGCGGAGCCCGGCGACCGCGCACGGCGGGAGGTCCGGGACCGCGGCGAGGGCGCGCAGGGCCGTGTAGAGGCGGAGCAGCTCCTCCTCGGTGCCCGTCAGCTCGCGCCCGATCAGGTCAGCGGCCATGGCCGGCTCCCGTCGCTCCGGCACCGATCGGCGCGGTGCGCAGGTCCTGCAGTCGTCGCGCCTTCAGCTCGAAGCGCGGCAGCGTCCCCGCCGGCGCCTGCTCGACGGTGAAGCGCAGTCCCTCGTGCGCGGCGGCGAGCTCGCGGCCGAGCCGTTCGGCGATCGGCGGCCACGCCGTACCGTCGCTGACCTCGGCGAGCAGGGTGATCTCGTCCCGGATCTCCTCGCGGGTGATCCTGATCTGGAACTCCACGATCTCCGGGAAGCCCCGGACGATGCCTTCTATCGCGCGGGGGTAGACGTTGGTGCCGCGCACGAGCTTCATGTCGTCCCACCGCCCCTGGATGCCTCCCTGGTAGATATCCCCCGTGCGCCCGCAATCACACGACGTGTACGGGATCTTCACAACGAGGTCGTTCGTTCGATAGCGGATCAACGGGATGAATCCGCGCCCCAGGGACGTGACCACGCGTTCGGCGCGCTCCCCGTACGGAACGACCCGATCGCTGTCGTATTCGAGCGTCTCTTCGATGAAGTGATCCTCGATGATATGAGTGCCGCCCGGTTGACGGCTGCACTCGAAGATCATGATGCTGCCGATCTCCGTCATCCCCGCGGTATCGCCGACCTTGGCGCCCCACGCGCTTTCGAGCTGCCGCTTCACTGCCGGGATCGAGCCGGCCGGCTCTCCTGAGACGATGACCTTGTTTACCGATGTGTCGCGGGCGAGGTCAATGCCCATCCCGGACGCCGCCTGCCACAGCCGTAGCGCGTAGGTCGGCGTCGAGCACACCGTCGTCACCCCGAGATCGAGCAGGCTCTTCACGCGTGACTCGGTCGTCGCGCTGCCGGTGGAGAG
>DATLOQ010000010.1:0-17493 GCA_035536235.1 Mycobacteriales bacterium | reverse complement strand
CGGGCTGAGAAGACGGCGTTGCCGCCGCGGGCGCCTCCAGCACCGGATCCTGCTGAGCCGGGGCCACTGGCGGGCCCTGCGCTGGCTGCTGCTGGGCCGCCGGCGGGTCCTGCACAGCCGGCGGGTCCTGCACAGCCGGCGGGTCCTGCACAGCCGGCGCGTCCTGCACAGCCGGCGCGTCCTGACCTGCCGGCGCGCTCATCTCCGCGGCGATAGCGGAGAGGTCCAGGTCGGTCGCGGGTGTGGGCTCAGCCTGCTGGTCGACCTGCACGTCGACGTTGAAGAGGAAGCCGACCGACTCCTCCTTGATGCCGTCCATCATCGCCACGAAGAGGTCGAAGCCCTCACGCTGGTACTCGACCAGTGGGTCGCGCTGGCCCATTGCGCGCAGCCCGATGCCCTCTTGCAGGTAGTCCATCTCGTAGAGGTGCTCTCGCCACTTGCGGTCGAGCACTGAGAGGATCACGCGGCGCTCGAGCTCACGAGTCACGTCGTGGCCGAGCTCTTCCTCGCGACGGTCGTACGCCGCGAGCGCATCCGCAGTGAGGCTGGTCTGTAGGTACTCGCGGGCCAGACCGCTCCGACCGCCGCTCTCCTCCTCGAGCTCTTCGATGCTGAGCCCGACGGGATAGAGGGTGCGCAGCGCAGTCCACAGCTGCTCGAGGTCCCAGTTCTCGGCGTACTGCTCCTCCGTGGCGCCGGCGACGTACTCGGCGACGATGTCCTCGATCATCCCGCGCGCCTGACCGTGCAGGTCGGCGCCTTCGAGCACCTTGCGGCGCTCTTCGTAGATGACCATGCGCTGGCGGTTGAGCACCTCGTCGTACTTCAGGACGTTCTTGCGGATCTCGAAGTTCTGCGACTCGATCTGCGACTGGGCGTTGCGAATCGCGCTCGTCACGATGCGGGCTTCGATCGGCACATCGTCCGGGATGTTGAGCCGGTCCATGATGCCCTCGACCGCGGCAGCGTTGAACAGCCGCATCAGGTCGTCCTGCAGCGACAGGTAGAAGCGGCTCTCGCCCGGGTCGCCCTGGCGCCCGGAGCGCCCACGGAGCTGGTTGTCGATGCGGCGCGACTCGTGCCGCTCGGTGCCGAGGACGTAGAGCCCGCCGATGTCGACGACCTCGTCGTGCTCCGCGACCACTGCGGCCTCGGCCTTGGTCAGCTCATCGGACCAGACGGCTTCGTACTCCTCCGGGGTGTCTGTCGGGGAGAGCCCGCGCTCCCGCAGAGCGCGCGCGGCCATGAACTCCGGGTTGCCGCCGAGCATGATGTCGGTGCCGCGACCGGCCATGTTCGTGGCCACCGTGACGGCTCCCTTGCGGCCCGCCTGAGCGACGATCTCGGCTTCCTTCTCGTGGTACTTCGCGTTGAGAACCTCATGCGGCACGCCGCGGCGCAGCAGCATGCCGGAGAGCCGCTCGCTCTTCTCGACGCTCACGGTGCCGACAAGAACCGGCTGGCCCTTCTCGTAGCGCTCGGCGATGTCCTCCACGCAAGCCGTGAACTTCGCCTCTTCGCTCTTGTAGACAACGTCGCGCTGGTCCTCGCGCTGCATCGGCCGGTTGGTCGGGATCTGGATGACGCCGAGCTTGTAGATCTTGTCGAACTCCGCCTCCTCCGTCTTCGCCGTACCGGTCATGCCGGAGAGCTTGGAGTACAGGCGGAAGTAGTTCTGCAACGTGATGGTGGCGAGAGTCTGGTTCTCGTCCTTGATCTTGACGTTCTCCTTGGCCTCGATCGCCTGGTGCATGCCCTCGGAGTAGCGGCGACCGTGCAGCACTCGGCCGGTGAACTCGTCGACGATCAACACCTCGCCGTCCGTGACGATGTAGTCGACGTCCTTGTTGTAGAGCTCCTTGGCCTTGAGCGCGTTGTTCAGGTAGCCGACGAGCGGCGTGTTGATCGACTCGTAGAGGTTGTCGATGCCGAGGTAGTCCTCGACCTTGGCGACACCCGTCTCGCCGATGGCGATGGTGCGCTTGCCTTCCTCGACCTCGTAGTCGGCGTCGCGGTGCAGCCGCTTCACGACCTGCGCGAACTCGGCGTACCACTTGGTGGCCTGGTCCGCCGGGCCGCTGATGATGAGCGGCGTGCGCGCCTCATCGATGAGGATCGAGTCGACCTCGTCGACGATCGCGTAGTTGTAGCCGCGGTGCACGCACTCCTCGATCGACCAGGCCATGTTGTCGCGGAGGTAGTCGAAGCCGAACTCGTTGTTGGTGCCGTAGGTGATGTCACACGCGTACGCCGGACGCCGCTGGTCGGGCCGCATCTGGGCCAGGATGACCCCCACGGACAGGCCGAGGAAGTGGTGCACCCGGCCCATCTGCTCGGCGTCGCGTCGCGCGAGGTAGTCGTTGACGGTGACGACGTGTACGCCGTCACCGGTGAGAGCGTTGAGGTAGGCGGGCAGGGTAGACACGAGGGTCTTGCCTTCGCCGGTCTTCATCTCGGAGATGTTGCCGAGGTGCAGCGCGGCGCCGCCCATGAGCTGCACATCGAAGTGGCGCTTGTGCAGGGTGCGCTTGCTGGCCTCGCGCACCGCCGCGAACGCCTCCGGCAGGATGTCGTCGAGGGTCTCCCCGTCAGCGAGACGAGCTCGGAACCGGTCAGTCTCAGCCCGCAGCTCAGCGTCGCTCATCGCGACGAAGTCGTCCTCGATGACGTTGACCTGGCTAGCGATCGAGTGCAGCCGCTTGATCGCGCGGCCTTCACCGGCTCGCAGGACTTTGTCGAGAAGTGACACGGTGGGCGTCTCCAGAGCAGGTCCGGCGCGCGCGTGGAAGGCACGCGGCGGCACCCCGGGCAAACCGGCGTACGCCGATATCGTAGGGGGCGCTGCTACGCCGTGGTGGCCGGGAAGTCGGGCAATGCCGCGGCGGGCACCGCTTAACCGGGCAATTGGACGCTGCGAGCGGGTCCAGGGGGTCCGCTTAGCCTGTTAACCGGGCAATTGGACGTCGAGACGCAGGGGCTCCCGGCGGATGGGCGGGGGTGGTCGGGGGCGGGTGGGGTGGCGGGCGGGGGCCGCTGCTGGCGTCTAGGTGATCTCGAGGAGCTTCTCGCGTACGGCGTAGACCACGGCTTCCATCCGTGAGTGCAGCTGGAGCTTCTCCAGGATGTTGCGGCTGTGGTTCTTCACGGTGTTCTCGCTGATGAACAGCTGCTTGGCGATGTCGCGGTTGTTCATCCCCTTGGCGACCAGCCGCAGCACCTCCATCTCCCGGTCGGTGAGACGCGGCGTCGGCAGCTGCTGCCGCTCATCCGTCTTCTTGATCATCGTGGCGAACTCGGTGAGCAGCTTCGACGCCATCGACGGGGAGATGAGGGACTGCCCCTCGTGTACGGCGCGGATGGCAGCCGCGACCTCCTCGATGGAGATCTCCTTGAGCAGGTAGCCGGACGCGCCAGCCTTGATGGCCTCGTAGAGGTCCGCTTCCTCGTCGCTGATCGTCAGCATGATGATCTTGGCCGAGGGCACCGCGTCCTTGATGGCGGTGCAGGCGTCGATGCCGCCGCGCTTGGGCATGCGCACGTCCATGAGCACGATGTCGGGCATCGTGTCGGTGGCCTTCTGCACCGCCTCCATCCCGTCGCCGGCCTCACCGACGACCTCGATGTCGTCCTCCTGCTCGAGGACCATCTGCAGCCCGCGACGGAACAGCGCGTGGTCGTCGACCACCAGCACCCGGATCGGGTCCTCGCTGCTAGCCGACGCTGATGCAGCAGCCGCGTCGCTTGTGCCCTCAGTCACTCGGTCTCCCTCGTCGCGGTGCTGCCGTTGCTCGCACTCGCCGACCCGCTGGCCAGCCGAATGACGCCGTAGTCGTAGCCCTGGCGGCGGTAGGCCACGCTCGCCAGACCCGTGTCTGCGTCCGGGAAGAGGAAGAAGTCGTGTCCGAGCAGCTCCATCTGGAACAGCGCTTCGTCGAGCGTCATCGACGCCGTCTCGACGCGCTTCTCCCGTACGACGACGCCACCCACCTCATCGTCGACCGCTGACCCGCTGCTGGCCTCGGCCTCGACCGGGAGATCAGCGGGAGCCGCCAAGGTCGACTGCAGGGACTCGGGGTTGCGCGCCCCGTGGTGGACCCGTCGCTTGTCGGCCGCCTTGCGCAGCCGCGCCTCGAGCTTGTCGATGACCAGGTCCAGCGCGGCGAACGGGTCCGCCGCCGCCGCCTCGGCGCGCACGATCGGTCCCTTGGACACGCAGGTGACCTCGACCCGCTCGCGCGAGTGGGACTGACGTGGGTTTCGCTCTTCCGAGACCTCGACTTCCAGCCGGATGATGCGGTGGTCCAGACGCTCTACCTTGAGCAGCTTCTCGGTGGCGTGCTCCTTGAACTTCCGGCTGACCTCGGCATGGCGACCTTTCACCACAATGTCCATACGCGCTCCTTCGATCACCGTTCAGTATCCGGCACCTTCAGTGGTCGAGGACGTCCGTCCGGCCGACCTGGTCTTTGACCCCACATCCGCCTGCTGAGGCTCTCGCAACGCAGGGCGTCACTACTGGCCTTCTCCCGGATCGGCGGTCATCGGGACCGCCGGCGGGGCAGGACTTACTCCTAAGCCGCACCATGATCGGACGACGAAGAGTCGCCTTACGTGGGCCGTTTTGCCTGCGACTGGCATCGGCTTGCCTTCCCTCGCGGATCGGCGCAACCACGGGCCCGGACGGACGTCCGGAGGGCCACGCTATCCCTCCGCGCTCACCGGCGGGAAAGTTTCCGCCGACTGGCGACGACCGCAGCCCCGTGCGGTCGCACTCCGGCCTCCGTCAGCGCCCGGGCAGCCTCCGCCAGCGTCGACCCAGTCGTCATGAGGTCGTCGACGAGAATCACCGGGTGGCACCACCGCCTGCCGTCCCCCAGGACAGCGAAGGCCCCTGCGGTGTTGGCCGCTCGGGCCGCAGCGCCGAGCCCGACCTGGTCCGTCGTACGGCGGACGCGGACGAGCACCGGGGCCACCTCGCCGTGCGGAAGCGCGGCCGCCGCGCCGCGCGCCAGCCGCAGCGCGTGGTCGTACCCGCGGGCCCGTGACGCATGCCGTGACGACGGGACGGGCACCAGCGTGACCGGGCCGGACCTCAGCGCCGCGACGGCTCGCGCCAGGGCTTGGGCGAGCATCGGGGTGAGGTCAGTGCGCCCCCGGTCCTTGTGCGCTACCAGCGCTGCCCGCACCGCCCCGTGGTGCTCGGCTACGCCGAAGACGACGGGCAGTCCGGGCGGGCAAGGCGTCGGCCGGCGCAGTCGGGCCGGGGCCTGCAGCGGCCGCGCGCAGGGCTCGCAGAGCGCGTCGCCCAGCGCGCCGCAGCCGACACAGCGTCGCGGGCAGATCAAGTCGAGCAGGGTGATGAGCATCGCTCGAGCCTGCGGTGCCAACACGACGCGTGCGCATCGGAACAGCAGATCTGGGGACGAGACCGGCCCGGGGCGGTGGGACGGCGGAGGGAGCCGGACGGTCAGCTGGCGTACGCCGGACTGATCCCGACACCGATCAGCTGCCATCCGGCGTTGCGCCGCCACAGCCGACCGCTCACCTCGGCCACGAGGTCCACTGCCGAACCGCCGACGACCCGACCCACGGGGCTGGCGGGCAGGCCGTCGACGGGCACCGGAGCGAAGCCGAAGCCATCAACCTCCACGCGGGAGATCGCGGCGGCCGCTGCGACGACCAGCCGGGTGGACGTCTCCCAGGAGATGCCGCTGACGCCGGCCAGCCCGGGACGCACAGCCCGGAAGCCAGCCACCGCCACCTCACCACGGGCACGTTCGACCCGGCCCACCCAGGCCGTGCGAGTCGCGGCACGGCGCAGCACCACCGCGATCCGAGTGCCGTCGGGAGACAGCGCCACCGACTCGAGGACTCCCGGGCCCGCGCCGACTCGCACGCGCTGGACGCCGGGCCCTTCGGTGACCGGCACGCTCAGCAGCTCCGCCCCCCTGCTCGTCTCGCGCAGGACCCAGGCCCGCTCGCCCCCGGCTTCCCACGTCGGGGAGGAGATCCGAGGTCCGACCAGCCGGGTCGGCAGGTCGCCGCTCAGGGCGCCCACGAGGAGGGAGTCGGCGCCGTCTCGATTGCGGCGTACGACGGCGATCAGCGCGGCGGAGCGGCTCACGGCGAGCGCCGTCAGCTCACGCGGCTCGGTCCGCAGCCGCACTGCCTCCCCGCCGTCGAGTGAGTGCAGGACTCCGGCGCGGAGGAAGTAGAGCCGCCCGTTCGACGCCGGATCCGGGTCGAAGGCAGCCACGTCTGCCCGGGTTTGCCCCCGCCGGGGGTCACCGCCAGAGAGGACGAAGTCGCGTCCGTCGACCAGCAGGCGCACTCGATCGATGCCCATTCCCTCCTCGGTGAGTGTCCAGACCAGCTGCGCGACCAGCGCGTCCCGCGCCTCCCTGGTGACCGCTTGCAGCTCGCGGGAGAGGTTGAGGGTGGCCATCCCGGCGAGCACTGTGACGGAGCCGGTCAGCGTCGTATCCCTCGGCACCGCCGTGCGCACCGCCGGCGCAAGCCAGCTCGACGGGCCCTCGAGCAGAGCGCGTGCGACAGACGTCGCCGCAGAAGCCTCGCCGCGCGGGAGGAAGATCGGGTCGGGTACGAGGCGGCTGCGAGTGGGGTCGGGGAAGTAGAGGACACTGCGCCGCAGTGCGCGCTCCAGCCCGGTCTCCGACAGCAGCAAGCCGTCGGGCACGTCGAAGACCCGCCACTGCCCGTTGATGATGCGCACCCCGACCTGGAAGACCGTCAGAGCCGGGTCGCGGACGGGCTGGTACTCCCCCCGGCGCGACACCGTGGCGGCCCGCGCAAACGACACGGTCGCCCGCTTCTCGCTGTCACCCCCGTCGACGACGACGATGGTGCGCTCCCCGCCGTACACCGTCGCGCCGGCGCGGGCGTCCCATACGGCGGACGGTGCGAGGTACTGCCGGGCTACCTGCAGCTCCGGCTCGAGGTCAGCATGGGCGTTGAAGAAGCCGCGGACGATCTGCTCCGGGCTCGCGCCCGACGCGGGAGGCGGAAAGCGCACGGACACCGCGCCGTTCCGCGGCCCCCGGTCTGAGTCCGCGCGATCGTCGGGGGCCACGACGGGCCGCACCGCCGTGACCTCGCCGCTCCGGGGGATGGCGCTGCACCCGACGAGCGCCAAAAGCGCGACGAGCCCAGCAGCCCAGCGCGCCGCACGACTGGGCCGGGTTCTGGGCCTGCTCATCGGGCCTCACCCACTGGGCACCGTCGACTGCTCCAGCGGCAATGGTGAGTGTCGCAGCTCGACACCGGCACGCCGGGGCAGGGTCAGCCGAAACGCCGATCCCAGCCCGGGCTCGCCCCAGGCCTGCAGCCAGCCACCGTGCAGCCGCGCGTCCTCGATGGCAATCGACAGGCCGAGCCCAGTCCCCCCGGTGTGCCGCGCGCGAGACGGGTCGCCGCGCCAGAACCGGCTGAACACCCGCGCCGCATCTCCGGGCCGCAGCCCGACACCGTGGTCGCGCACCACGACGGCGACGGCATCCTCGTCGCAGGCGAGGGTGATCTCGATCGGCAGCCCCTCGCCATGCTCCACCGCGTTGCCGAGCAGGTTGCGGATGATGCGCTCGATCCGGCGTCCGTCCGCCTCGACCACCACCGGCTCATGGGGGATCACGCGCACCACGACGTCACTGCCCCGTCGAGCGGCCAGCGGGCTGAGCGCCGCGACCACGCGCTGGACGAGGACCGTGAGGTTGACCGCCTCGGCTTCCAGCACCACAGCACCCGCGTCGAGCTTGCTGATCTCGAGCAGGTCGGCGAGCAGCGACTCGAAGCGGTTCAGCTCGTGCTGGAGAAGCTCGGCAGACCGCGCCACCTCAGGCGGGAAGTCGGCCCGCGCATCGTGCATCAAGTCGGCCGCCATCCGCACCGTCGTCAGCGGGGTGCGCAGCTCGTGCGAGACATCGGAGACGAAGCGGTGCTGCAGGCGCGACAGGTCCTGGAGCTGGCCGATCTTCTGCTGCAGGCTGGCTGCCATCTCGTTGAACGCCTCTCCCAGTCGGGCGATCTCATCCTCGCCGCGCACCGCCATCCGGGTCTCGAGGCGGCCGGCGGCGAACCGCTCGGCCGTGCGGGCCGCGAGCCGCACCGGCGTGACGACCTGGCGGGCGACCAGCCCCGCCACACACGCCACCAGCAGGGCGAGGCCGACGCCCCCGCCGAGCATCGTCCGACTCACGAGGGACAGCGTGTCGGCCTCCGAGCCGAGCGGAAACGCGTAGTAGAGCTCGTAGCGTCCGGCCGGCAACGAGCCGGTCAGCGGGGCGCCGACGAACAGCGCCGGCTGCAGCTCGCCGCGCCGTCGTACGTCGGCGTAGGCGAAGGCGAGCTGCGACGTGCCGACCACGGTTTCGCGCAGACCCGACGGGACCTCGTCGACGGTGCGACTGGGATCTTCCACCGGGGAGATGAACGCGCTGGCGTCGGTAGACGACAGCACGATCACGTCGAAGGTGCCCGCGTCGCCGCCCTGGTTGTCCAGACGGTCGGTGAGCCGGGCGATCTCCTCGTTGACCGCATCAACACTGGTGGTGGCGGGCAGGGTGGCCAACGTCGCCTGCGCCAGCCGCAGGCCGGACTCCGCCTCAGCCAGGGCGGAGCGCCGCTGCGACTCGAGAATGCCCTGGGTCACCCGTGAGAGGAGGAAGAGGCCGAGGAGGGTCACGACGGTCAGCGAGATGGCCAGGGTCGAGGCGACGACGCGCAGCTGGAGCGAGCGGCGCCATCGGCCCACGAGCCCGCTCCCGAGACGGCCCAACGCCGTCAGGGCGGCCCTGCCTTGTAGCCCACGCCACGCACGGTGAGCACGACTTCCGGCTGCTCAGGGTCGACTTCGACCTTGGCCCGTAGCCGCTGCACGTGGACGTTGACGAGCCGGGTGTCCGCGGCGTGCCGGTAGCCCCAGACCTGCTCGAGCAGCACCTCCCGGGTGAAGACCTGGCGCGGCTTGCGAGCGAGGGCGACGAGGAGGTCGAACTCCAGCGGGGTGAGCGCGATCTGCTCGCCGGACCGCACCACCCGATGTCCGGCCACGTCGATCTCCACGTCGCCGATCCGCAGGTCCTCTGGCAGGACTTCGGCATTGCTGCGCATCCGCGCCCGCACCCGGGCGATGAGCTCCTTGGGCTTGAACGGCTTGACGACGTAGTCGTCCGCTCCAGACTCGAGGCCGAGCACCACGTCGATCGTGTCGCTGCGCGCAGTGAGCATGACGATGGGCACGCCGGACTCGGCACGGATGGCGCGACACACTTCCAGCCCGTCCTTGCCGGGCAGCATGATGTCGAGCAGGACGAGGTCGGGCTTCGACTGGCGGAAGGCTGCCATCGCCCGCTCCCCGTCCGCGACGAAGGACGGCTCGAAGCCTTCGCTGCGCAGCACGATGCCCAGCATCTCCGCGAGCGCCGGGTCGTCGTCGACGACCAGCACGCGACCCTTCACCGGACCACCTCCGTGATCTCCTATTCTGCGCCCTCGCCGGGTACGGCGTACGGCGGCGCGGCGTGACACGATTCTCGGCCTCACCACGACTCGCGCAGTGAAGGGACCGGATGTCGGACTTCCCCGGGTGGGCGCCCCCCGGCGGACCTGCTTCGGACCAGCCAGCAGCCGCCCCGCTCGCCGCCGCGCCGACTGGTCCGCCTCTCGTTCCTCCTCCCGGTGCCGAGCAGGGCAGATGGGGCCCGGCTGAGCGATCGCCGGAACAGACCCAGTGGGGTCACCAGGCCCAGTGGGGCAGCTGGTCCGGCTCCCCCGCCGCTGCCAAGCCGGGCGTCATCCCGCTGCGGCCCCTGGGCGTGGGCGAGATACTCGACGGGGCCATCACCACGATTCGCCGTTACCCGCGCGCCACCCTGGGCCTCTCCGCCCTCGTCGCCACGATCACCCAGGTGCTGCAGTTCTTCCTGGTTCGCTCGTTCACCAACTCGGTCAACGACGCCACCGCCACGGGTGACCTCGACATCTCCGGCACCACCGGGCTGATCCTCGGCGGGGCGCTGGGATTCATCGGTGGAGTCGTCCTGACCGGTGCGCTCACGGTGATCATGGGTCAGGCAGTGCTCGGCCGACCGATCTCCTTCGAGGAGACATGGCGGGCGGTACGGCCCCGCCTTGGTGCGCTCGTCGGATGTGCGCTCCTGGTGCTCCTGCTCGACATCGTCGCCTTGCTGTTCCTCGTCATTCCGTTCTTCTTCGTGTGGCCGGCGCTGTCGCTGGCGACCCCTGCGCTGATGCTGGAACGCCAGACCGTGTGGCGCGCCATCCAGCGGTCGGCGGGCCTGGTTCGCGGTCAGTTCTGGCGATGCCTCGGCGTCGTGCTCCTCGCCTGGCTCATCAAGAGCATCGTCGGCTCGACGCTGGCCATCCCGTTCTCCCTGCTCGGCGGGGGCCTGTCACTCTTCGACCCGACGCCCAGCGCCGGCGCTGATCTGGGCACCGGCTACCTCATCTTCACCAGCATCGGGGCGATCATCGCGGGAACGGTCGTCGCACCGTTCTCGGCCGGGGTGAGCGCACTGCTCTACGTGGACCGGCGGATGCGCGCGGAGGGTCTCGACGTCGCGCTGGCCACCTCGGCCGCCAGCCCGTCGCCGGCCGGCTGACGAGCCGGTGTTGCGGCTCCTGGCGCAGGCGGCAGAAGCGATCACGCGCGAAGGTGCGCGCGACGCGGCCCGCGACGAGCTGGCCAAGCCGGAGTACCAGGTGGGCAAACCAAGCCTGCTGGACCGGGTGCTCAACCGAGTGGTGGAAGAGCTCGGCGAGCTGCTCGCCGACGTCGTACGGATCGTGCCTGGTGGGGTTGGCGGGGTAGCCATAGCCATCGTGGCGGTGGTGCTGACCGTGGTGCTCCTGCGACTGGGCCTCGGACCGCTGCAGCTCCGCGATGTCCTCACCGACCGTCGGCGCGGCGCCCGGTCGCGCACGGCCGAGGACTACCGACGAGAGGCAGCCGCGCTCGCCGCTGCCGGTGCCTGGAGGCACGCCATTCGGGCCCGGTTCCGAGCCGTCGCTCGGGAGCTCGAGCTGCGGGGAGTGCTCGACCCGCGACCCGGCCGCACCGCCGGTGAGATCGCCCGCGAGACCTCCGCCGTCGTGCCCGCGGTAGCCGTCGCGGTGAGCGACGCGGCCCGCATCTTCGACGCCGCGTGGTACGGCGACCGCCCCGCCACCGCAGAGCAGTACGACCTCATTTCCCAGGCGGATGCGTCCATCAACCGCGAGCGCCTCGCGGTCACGTCATGACGGTCGACGTCGCAGCGACCCAGGCAGGACCCACCGCTGACGCGCCGTCGGCCCGCGACACCCTCACGCCGGCCCGAGCCTGGCAGGCCGCACGGCTGCCGCTCAGCCTCGCTGCTGTTGTCGTGGTGGTGGGAGCCGTCATCGCAGTGGCCAGCGGTGGGGTGCGCGGCGGACTGCTGGATCCCGAGGCCGCCCGCGTGGCCGGGGGTCAGGCACTGGCCCGGCTGCTGCAGGAGAGCGGGGTCGCGGTCACCCGCGTGCCGGCGCCGACAGGTGCATCGGGCACCACCACCTTCGTGCCGGTGCCCGATCTGCTTGACCCCGAGGTCGACCCATCGCTGCTGGTGCCGCGCGCGGGCCGGACCGTGGTGATCGTCGGGTCGCAGGACGCGCTTCTCGACCGGATCCGCACCGCCGACCCCGGACTCGACGTGCGGGCGATCGGCGACGTAGCCGTCGAACGCCGCCAACCCGCCTGCGCGCTCCCGCCTGCGGCGGTCGCGGGGGTCGCCCGCGCCGGGGGCGTGGCCTACAGCGCGCCCGCCGGTGTCGGGTGCTACGCGTCGCGGGGGCGAGCCAGCCTCATCGAGGTGAACCGGGCCGGCGGCCGGCTGATCCTCCTCGGCGCGCCCGACCTCTTCATCAACGACTTCCTCGACGAAGACGGCAACGCCGCACTCGCCCTCGGCCTGCTCTCGTCCCGGCCGCGGGTCGAGTGGGTCTATCCGCGAGCCGACGAGCGTGCGGGCGTCGAGGGCGATCCCGACTCGCTGGTGGACCTGCTGCCCGACGTAGTCGTGCTGGCTGCGGTGCAGCTCGTCCTGGCAGCTGTCTGGGCGGGACTCTGGCGATCGCGCCGCCTGGGCCCGGTCGTGGTCGAGGCGCTGCCAGTGATCGTGCGGGCGGCGGAGAGCGTGGAGGGTCGCGCCGGGCTCTACCGCGCCGGGCGGGCCCGCGGTCGGGCCGCGGAGTCGCTGCAGGCCGCGGTGCGGCACCGGCTGGCGGTAGCGCTGGGCCTCGGGGTGAACCCCGCTGCGAGCGTGCTGGTCGATGCGGTGACGTCGAGGACGACTCGTGACAGCAGCGCCGTCGAAGCCCTCTTGTACGGTCAGCAGATCCCCGACGACGCCGCACTGCTGCGGTTGGCCCGTGACCTGGACATCCTGGACGGCGAGGTACGCACCCCGTGAGCGAGACCACCCCCAAGGCTCCGGCCCGACGGCGTACGCCGGCGGCCAGCACTGCCGGCCGGGCGGCGCCGCGCTCCCGGCGGGCTGAGGCTGCCAGCGGTCCCCGTGAGGCGCTGATCGCGCTGCGCGCCGAAGTGGCCAAGGCGGTGATCGGCCAGGACGCTGCGGTGACCGGCCTGGTCGTCGCGCTGCTCTGCCGCGGGCATGTGCTGCTCGAAGGCGTGCCCGGGGTGGCCAAGACGCTCCTCGTCCGCGCACTCGCGACGGCGCTCGACCTGGACACGAAGCGGGTGCAGTTCACGCCGGACCTCATGCCCGGTGACGTCACCGGCTCGTTGGTCTACGACGCCCGGACGTCCGCCTTCTCCTTCCGCGAAGGACCCGTGTTCACCAACCTGCTTCTCGCCGACGAGATCAACCGCACCCCACCCAAGACCCAGGCCTCGCTGCTGGAAGCGATGGAGGAGCGACAGGTCACCGTCGACGGCACCCCCCGGCCGCTGCCCAGCCCGTTCATCGTCGCGGCCACCCAGAATCCGGTGGAGTACGAAGGCACCTACCCGCTGCCCGAAGCCCAGCTCGACCGGTTCCTGCTCAAGCTCACCATGCCGCTGCCCGGGCGCGAGGACGAGATGGCGGTGCTGGCCCGCCACCACGACGGCTTCGACCCGCGCGACCTCGCGGCCGCCGGAGTGCGCGCCGTCGCCGGTGCAGCCGACTTGGAGGCCGGCCGTCAGGCGGCGGCCGCGGTGACCGTCTCGCCCGAAGTGATGGGCTACATCGTCGACGTCGCACGTGCCACGCGTACGTCGGCCGCCCTCTCCCTCGGCGTCTCGCCGCGCGGCGCGACAGCGCTTCTCAACACGGCCAAGGCTTGGGCCTGGCTCTCCGGCCGCGACTTCGCGACCCCGGACGACGTCAAAGCGCTCGCGCGGCCGACCCTGCGACACCGCGTCGCAGTGCGGCCCGAGGCCGAGCTCGAAGGAGTCACCGCGGACGGAGTGCTCGACACGGTGCTCGCCGGCGTGCCGGTCCCGCGCTAGCGGATGGCGCTCACTGGACGCGCCGGCCTCGTCGCTGCGCTGGCAGCCGCACTGGCCCTCGTCCTGCCAGGACGCGTGTTGACTCTCGTGATCCTCAACCTCCTCTTGCTCGCCGCGGTGGTCCTCGACGTCGTCTTCGCCGGCTCGGTCCGCGCGCTGCAGGTCTCGCGGTCCGGCCCGACGTCGGTGCGCCTCGGCGAGTCGACCACCACGTCGCTGCGCCTCGTCAACGCAGGCGGTCGCCGGGTGCGCGCCGTCGTACGCGATGCGTGGCCACCCTCTGCGGGCATTCGACCGCGCACCCATCACGTCGACATCCCGTCGGGCGAGCAACGCAGCGTCGAGTCGAGCCTGCTGCCTACCCGGCGCGGTGATCGCCGTCCGGCCCGCATCACGGTGCGCTCCCTCGGCCCGCTCGGCCTCGCCGGCCGGCAAGGTCGTCATGAGGCGCCCTGGCTCCTGCGGGTGCTGCCACCTTTCGGGTCGAGGAAGTTCCTGCCGGAGCGGCTCGAGCGGCTCCGGCAGCTCGACGGGGCGGTGCTCGTCCGGGGCCGGGGCCAAGGCACGGAGTTCGACTCGCTGCGGGAGTACGTCGATGGCGACGATGTGCGGTCCATCGACTGGCGGGCCACTGCCCGACGCGAGAGCGTCGTCGTACGCACCTGGCGCCCGGAGCGAGACCGTCGGGTGATCCTGGTCATCGACACCAGCCGTACCTCAGCAGGTCGGGTCGGCGACACGCCCCGATTGGACCACTCCCTCGACGCCGCCCTGCTGCTCGGGGCGCTCGCCTCGAAGGCCGGCGACCAGGTCGACCTGCTGGCCCACGACCGGGTGCTGCGTGCCTCGGTGAGTGCCGGCTCGCGATCGGACGTGCTCCCGACGCTGGTGAACGCGATGGCTCCGCTGGAAGCCACCTTGGTAGAGGCCGATCACCGGGCGATGGTGAGCGCCGTCCTGCGACGCCAGCGGCGGCGCGCCCTTGTCGTGCTCTTCACCGACCTCAACACCGCCGTGATCGAGGAGGGCCTGCTGCCGGCCCTGCCCGTGCTGACCGCCCGGCACACCGTCGTGCTCGCAGCGGTCGCGGACCCCCGTGTTGCTGACATGGCGAGCGGCCGCGAGGACGTGGTCGCGGTTTATGGGGCCGCCGCTGCCGAGCGTGCGCGGGGCGAGCGACGACGCCTCACCGCGCTGCTCCGGCGACGCGGCGTCGAGGTGGTGGACGCCCCGCCGGCGACCTTCCCGCCGGCGGTCGCCGACGCCTACCTAGCCCTGAAGGCGGCAGGCCGCCTCTAGCAGCACGGCGGCAGGCCGCCTCTAAAGCACAGCGGCGGGCCGCCTCTGATCGCTGCCGGCTTCGGCTCACGCCGGAGACCCGGACGGCTGCGGTTCCGGCGACCCCTGGGGGGGCTGGGGACTCGGCTGTTCCGAGGGTGGGGGCGGGTCCGACGGTCGCGCCGAAGGCTGCGGCTGCGGCCTCGGCGACGGCGTCGTCTGCGGTTCGGGCTTCGGGTCCGGCGGCACTGGCTCCGCGCTGTTCGGCCGCACCACGGACTCGTCCGGCGGCCGGCGGCGGCGCGGACTCCGTCGCTCGCGGTCCGGTCCGCCGACGAGCTTCGACGTCGGGGGTGGCGACGCCAGGTCGAACAGCGCCACCGGCAGGCGTTCGTGGGCGCTCGACATCACCGCGCGGAAGATGCGTGCGGGAAAGGTCCCGCCGTAGACGATCGGCACGCCGTGGACATCGCGCAGGACCCGCTCGATCGGGTTGGTCGGGTGGCCGACCCACACCGCTGAGGCCAGCTGTGGGGTGTAACCGACGAACCACGCCGCGCTCGGGCCGTTGGTGGTGCCGGTCTTGCCGGCCAGCGGCCGACCGAAATCTGCTGCTCCCCCCGTCCCATCGGTGATGACTTCCTGCAGCACAGAGGTGACGGTGTCGGCCACGGCCGCGTCGAGGGCGCGTTCACAGGTGGGTGCGACCGTGCCGGCGGTGGTGCCGTCGGCGTGCTGCACCGAGGTGATCACCTGCGGCACGCAGGCCATGCCGTGGGCGGCGAAGGTCGCGTACGACGAGGCCAGGTCGAGCGGGCTCACCTCCGTGGCGCCCAAGGTGAACGACGGCAGCACCTTGAGCGGGAAACGGGTCAAACCGGCCTTCCGGGCGATCTCGGCCGGTCGCTTGAAGCCGGTCTTCTCTTGCAGCTGCAGGTAGAAGGTGTTCACGGAGTGGGCGGTGCCGGTCACCAGGTCGAAAGTGCCTGACTCACTGTCTCCAGCGTTGCCCACCTCGTAGGGCTCGGTCACGCCGTCGACGGTGTTGGTGTAGATCTTGGAGCGGTACCGCGTCGGGGCGTAGAAGCGCGTCGTCGTCGCGATGCCCTGCTCGATCGCGGCGGCGAGGACGTAGGCCTTGAAGGTGGATCCCGCTTGGAAGCCACTGGTGCCGCCGATGGGCAGGTTGACCTTCTGGGTCAGCCGCTCGTGGTTGAGCGAGGCCATCGCCTTCACTCGCCCGGTGCCGGGCTCGACGACGACGACAGCAGAGGCCGGGTCGTCGGCGTCGCCGAGAGTGTCCCGCAGCGTCTCGAGTGCGGTGCGCTGCACCTTCGGGTCGAGGGTCGTCCGGACGGTCAGCCCGCCTTGGAAGAGCGCCTGCTCCCGGGCGGCGGCGGTCTCTCCGAAGATCGCCCGCACTTGCGGGTCCGCTCCCCCGATGACGGCGGTGCGCACCAGGTCGAGGAATGGACCGGCGAGAGGGCTGTCCTCGATGCCCGAGACCTTCGACGGCTTCAGGCGCAACGGCTGGCGACGGGCCCACGCTGCGTCCCGAGGGGCGAGTGCACCGGTGCGCTCCATGCTGGCGAGGACGATGTCACGCCGGTCTCGCGCCGCCGTGGGCGCCACGATGGGGTCATAGCGCTCCGGGGCCTGCACCAGGCCCGCGAGCAACGCGCCTTCCATGACGTTGACCCGCTCGATGGGTTTGCTGAAGTAGCGCTGCGCCGCCGTGCCGACGCCATACACGCCTTGCCCGAAGTACGCGATGTTGAGATAGCGCTCGAGAATCTCGTCCTTGGTGTAGCGGTCCTCCAACGCCATGGCGTAGCGCGCCTCGCGGAGCTTGCGGGGCACGGACCGCTCGGTTGCCCGACGTCGCGACTGGGCGTCCCGGGCCGACGTGATCAGCACGTTCTTCACATACTGCTGAGTGATCGTCGAGCCCCCCTGCTGCACCCCACCAGCCTGCTGGTTGGTGATGAAGGCGCGGGTGAGACCGCGCAGGTCGACGCCCCTGTGCTCGCGGAAACGCTCGTCCTCAACGGACACGATCGCCGACTGGACATGTGACGGGATCCGCTCCAACGGCACCGTCACCCGGTCTTCGTTGAAGTAGACCGCGGCGAGCACCGATCCGTCCGCAGCGAGGATCCGAGACCGCTGCGGCAGCGGCGGCTCGATCAGCTCCTGCGGCAGCTCGCTGAACGACTTGGCACCAGAGCCCAAAGCGACGCCGACCGAGCCGACGAATGGAAAGACCGCCCCGGCCAGCAGCACCCCCATGACCAAGCAGACCACCACGACGAGGGTGAGGCGGTGCACGAGCACAACCCCCGGGCGGTCCATGCTCTGGATGATCCCCTACGAACGGCCTCGCAACCGTCGGACGACCAACGACCGGTACGGCGTGGCGCCGCTCATCCACAGATCCGTTGGGGGCCAGCAGTTCTGTCACATGCGGGCTCTACTCTTAGGTCATGTTCACGAAGGAGTCCCCGGGGGTCGAGGCGCTGGATGTGGCGGTGCCGTCGGGTGCGCTGCTGGACCGCCTCGCCGCGGCTGACGTCGCGGCGCTGTCGGCGGCGGACCGGGTGGCGGCGGTGATCGGCGCGGAGCGGCTGCTCTCGCACGTGCAGATGCTGCAGGCCCGCTTCGTCGCCGCGGTCGCCGACGACGCTGACGCGGCGGCGGGCTGC
>DATLOQ010000009.1:0-14008 GCA_035536235.1 Mycobacteriales bacterium | reverse complement strand
AAGGTCGACTTTCGAGGCATCCGCTCGCCCGCGGAGGCGACCGAGATCAAGGCCTCGACGGGTGTCGGGTTGAGCAGCAGGGCGATGCCTCCATCGAGCGCAGCATCCTCGGCGGCGCTGGCGGAGTGGCGGTAGCCGACGGTCGTCTCATCATCGGTCAGACCCCACAGGTGCTGGATGAGGAAGACGTGAGCGACGGTGACGTCAAGATCGCGCCAGGCCTGCGATCGGTCGCCGGGGAGGTGTTCGGCCAGCGCCACCGGATCGGGATCGCTCAGCAACCATCGGTCGGTGCCATCTGACACGACGTACGCCTGCCCTTCCTTGCCAGCCGTGGCAAGGGACTCGAGGGCGTCCTCGAGATCGCCGCCGAGGCGACGGGTGGCGAAGTCCGCGCCCGCTCGGGCGATCGCCTCGTCGAGAGTCAGTGTCGCGACGACGCGGTGGATTGCGTGGACCTGCGGGCCGAACACCGTCGCGTCGACGAGCAGGGTGAGCCCGAAGTCCCAGGGACCCGGCCCGGCGCCGGCGGCGTGCTGAGCGGCCTGGTGCTGACGGTAGTTGGCATAGCGATGGTGCCCATCGGCGATGACGGCCTGGCGTTCGAGCAGATCGGCGGCGACAGCGGCCAGGACGGCGGGGTCCGAGATGGCCCACAGCCGATGCTCGATGCCGTCATCAGTCCGGACCTGAGCCACCGGCGCCAAGTCGTCGACGCCGGCGACCACCTCAGAGGCGGCTCCGCCGCCGTCGTAGATCAAGAAGATCGGCTCGGTGTTGGTCGCAGTGGCCGCCGTGAGCAGCAGCCGGTCGCTGACCGGGCCGGCCATGACGTTCTCGTGCGGCAGGATGACCCCCTGCTCGGGATCGCACAGAGCAACCACCCCGACCAGCCCGCGCAGCACGTGGGCTCCGTCACGCATCTCGAGCACGTAGACCGACGCGGCGTCGTCCGGGCGGAGGACCCCGTCACGGCGCCAGGCGTCGAGGAGGTCGGCGGCACGGCGGTACCGGCTTTGCGGCCCACTGGCGTCGCCTCGTGGCAGGATGACCCGGACGATGTTGTGGATGCTTGCTTGCTCGTATGCCTCGACCTCGGCGTCGTCGATGACGTCGTACGGTGGGCAGATGAGCGAGGCCAGCGGCCCGGCCACGGCTTCGTCGAAGCGCAGGGCACGGAAGGGAGCGAGCACCAACCCTGGTGACACGGGCACGCCGGGATCTGCTCCAGCTGGCTTTGTTTCGCCGAACGTCGACCCACCTGCAGACACAGTCATGCCGTCGATCGTAGTGAGGTCGGCGGGCACGGCGGCCCGACGAGAGACGAGGAGGTGGGCACGTGGCCTACAACGATGACGACGAGATGAACAGCCCGCCGCACCCGTATGCCCACCTCGAGCCGCCGCCGCCCGATGTGCTTCCGCAGGGAGAGGCCTATGACTGGTTCCAGCGAGCGGTCGAGCTGATTGACGCGGGCAGCCCGCACCCGGCCATCGAGCTGCTGAAGCGGGTGGTGACCGACGAGCCAGAGTCCCGCAGCGTTCGGGAGGCACTGGCCCGGGCCCAGTTCGACGCCGGCCTCTACCTCGAGGCGCGTGAGACCTTCGAGTGGATCATCGGAGTCAACCCCGCGGACGACTACGCGCAGTTCGGGCTCGGCCTGTCCGCCGCTCGCACCGATGACCTGCCGAAGGCTGTCGAGCACCTCGCGTTGGCCGCTGCGATGCGACCCGACATCAGCCACTACGCGCAGGCACTGCGGGGTGCACGCGCGACCCTCGCCGCCCAGAAGTGACCATCCAGACATGAGCCGAGGCCCGGCCCTGGCCGGGACGTGGCTCCGCAGCTGCCAGGGTCCGCTGGCTACGACGTACGACGCCGCACTGCTCGACCTCGACGGGGTGGTCTACACCGGGCCGGAGGCCGTCGAGGGGGCTCCGGCGGCCCTCCATGCGGCGCGCGGCTTGGGGATGCGCTTGGTCTTCGTGACCAACAACGCCTCGCGCACGCCGGAGGCGGTGGCCGAGCAGCTCTGCGACATCGGGGTGCCAGCCGACGTGGCGGAGATCGCGACCGCAGCCCAAGCCGTCGCCCGGGTGCTGGGGGAGCGGCTGCCGCGGGGCGCCACAGTCCTCGTGGTCGGGGGCCCCGGGCTGCTCAGCGCAGTCGAGGGAGCTGGCTTCACCTCGGTGCGCAGCGCTGACGACCGACCGGCTGCAGTGGTGCAGGGCTACGCCGCCACGACAACGTACGCCGAGCTGGCCGAAGCCACCCTGGCCGTCCGGGCAGGGGCCCTCTGGGTCGTCGCGAATCGTGACGCCACGCTGCCGACTCCGCGGGGACAGGTGCCGGGCAACGGAGCGCTGGTCACCCTCGTAGGCGAGGCGACCGGACGGCAGCCGATCGTCGCCGGCAAACCGGAGCAAGCGCTGCACAGCGAGGCATTGCTTCGGGTCGCCGCCGAGCACCCGCTCGTGGTGGGCGACCGGCTCGACACGGACATCGCCGGGGCGTCGGCTATCGGCTGCGACAGCCTGCTGGTGCTCACCGGGGTGACCAGCCTCGACGACCTGAAGGCCGCCCCGCCGAGCCACCGTCCGACCTACGTTGCCCCCGGTCTCGCCGGCCTGCTGACTCCACACCCCGAAGTTGTCGCCGACGGCACAGGCATCCGGTGCCTGCGGGCCACCGGCGATGTCGATGACGGACTCGACGAGGCGCGCGTGGGCCTGGCGACGTCCTGGGCCCGGTCCGATCTGGACCGGGAGCGCGTCACAGCAGAGCGCGGAGCTTCAGCAGATCGGTGATGCTGGCGTCGATGCGGAGCTTGCCCGTCGCCCAGGCAGCCGGGAAGGACAGTCGCCCCTCCACCAGCGCGACCAGGTCGTCGCTGGCCACCTTGAGCGAGATCTGGGCCCCGGCCGCTTCGCCCACGCGAATGTCCTGCAGCTCTCCATCGCGCAGGTCGCCGCGAAACGTCGTGTCGAGGTCGCGCACCGTGCAGGCGACGGATCGGTTCAGCACGTGTTTGCGCCGGTCCTCGGCGTCGACCGATGACAGGAGGGAGCCGAGCCGGCGCAGCGCCTGCTCGCACTCCTCGACCGTGGCCACAGTGATCCCTTCCCGCGCGGACGGCGGATAGCGGGCGACGCTATCAGCGTGCGAGTGCAGCGGCGTGGCCACCGGCAATCGCGATAGCGTGACGGGGACCGCTCGAGGTTCGCAGTGCTATCGGACGAAGGAGAGCTGCAGTGCGCGATGCGCTCAAGAACTACCTGGCACTGGCCAATGGCCTGACGGAAGTGACGCGGCAGCGCGCTGAGGCCGCCGCCCGAGCATTGGTCGCCCAAGGCGAAGCCGCCGCCGAGCAGGTGTCGAGCCTGGCCGAAGACCTGCTGTCAGCGAGCCGGGCCAACCGCGAGAACATCTCCAACCTCGTGCGTACTGAGGTCGACCGGGCGTTGAACATGGTCGGCCTCGTCACCGCTGACGAGGTGGCGCGGCTTCAGCGTCGACTGCAGACTGTGGAGTCCACGGTTCGCGGGGTCGGCGCGACCACGTCGGCGTTCGCGACCACAGCAGCGCGCAAGGCCTCCAGCAGGTCGTCGGGTCGGTCAGCAACGTCGACTCGACCCGCAGCCAGCCGGCCCGCCAAGCCCGCCACCGGCACCGCCGCCTCAAAGCGACCGGCGGCCGCTACGAAGTCCACGACGGCCCCCTCAGCGGCTGCCCGGCCCTCGGCCAAGCGGGCTGCCAAGACGGTCAAGAAGGCTGCGACGGCCGCCGCCAAGCCGGCGAAGAAGCCAGCCAAGCGGGCCGCCACGAGGGTCCAGAAGGCTGCGACCGCCGCCGCCAAGCCGGCGAAGAAGCCAGCCAAGCGGGCCGCCACGACGGTTCAGAAGGCTGCGACGAGCGCCGCCAAGCCGGCGAAGAAGCCAGCCGCCAAGCGGGCGACCACGGCCCCGACGAAGGGGCCAGCGAAGAAGGCGACGAAGAGGCCAGCGAAGAAGGCGGCGAAGAAGCCAGCGAAGAAGCGCTGAGATGAGCGAGCCTTCGGCTGATCTCGATCCGGCGAGCCGGGCGGCGGTCGCTGCGGTGCAGGCAGCTCGCGGACGTCTCGCCGACCTCGCCGACATGCCGGTGTCTGGACATGTCGAGGTCTTCGACCAGGTTCACGACGTGCTCCAGACGACGCTGGCCGGGCTCGACGAGCGTTAGCGCGAGTGGCCGTCATCGTCCGCCGGGGACGTCTCGATGCCGAGCTGGTACGCCGGGGGCTGGCGCGAAGCCGGGAGCAGGCCGCGGCCGCCATCGCGGCGGGCCGGGTGCGCGTCGGCGGGATGGTGGCGACGAAGGCCGCGACGGGCGTGGACGAATCCACCTCGCTGGTGCTGGACGACGGGGGAGAGCCCGCCTATGCCTCGCGGGGTGGACACAAGCTGGCGGGCGCCCTCGACGTACTCGCCGACCTCGACGTCGCGGGCCGTCGATGCCTCGATGCCGGCGCCTCGACCGGGGGGTTCACGGATGTCCTCCTGCGCCGGGGGGCCAGCCAGGTTGTCGCGGTCGACGTCGGCTATGGCCAGCTCGCCTGGGGGTTGCGCACCGACGATCGGGTGGTCGTCCTCGACCGCACCAACGTCCGGGGGATCACGCCAGAGGTCATCGGGGGCCAGGTGGACGTGGTCGTCGCGGACCTGTCCTTCATCTCCCTGGGCACGGTGCTGCCCAGCTTGGCCGCAGTGGTGGCGAGCAGCGGCGATCTCCTGGTCATGGTCAAGCCGCAGTTCGAAGTCGGCCGGGCCCGTCTGCCACAGGGCGGCGTGGTCCGTGACCCGGCGGTGCGGGCGGAGGCGGTGACCGGAGTCGCGGCGCAGGCGCAGGCACTCGGCTTAGGGGTAGCCGGCGTCACGGCCAGCCCACTTCCGGGACCAGCCGGCAACGTCGAGTACTTCCTCTGGCTGCGGGGCGACGCGCCGCCGCTGCGGGCTGCCGATCTGGAGCGCGCGGTGCGGGAGGGCCCCCCATGACTCGATCGATGCTGCTCGTCACGCACTCAGGGCGCGCCGAGGCGCGCACCGCAGCCGTCGACGTCGCTCAGGTCTTGCATCGGCACGACGTGCAGGTGCGCGTCCTCGCTGACGAGATCGGCGACCTGGATCCGGGTCTGGTCCAGATCGTTCCCGCTGGCTCGACTGAACCTGCCGGGTCCGGGGTCGAGCTCGTGATCGTCCTCGGGGGGGACGGCACCCTGCTGCGGGCGGCCGAGCTGGCTCGTCCGTGTGGCGTCCCGGTGCTCGGCATCAACCTCGGACACATGGGGTTCCTGGCCGAGAGCGAGCCGGACCGGCTGGAGACCACGCTCGACCACGTCCTGCGCGGCGCCTACACCGTGACGGACCGGATGACAGTCGATGCAGTCGTCCGACATGAGGGCGCGGTCAGCTGGCGGGGCTGGGCGCTCAACGAGGTCTCCGTCGAGAAGTCTGCGCGCGACCGGATGATCGAGGTCGTCCTCGAAGTCGATGGCCGTCCGCTCTCACGGTATGGATGTGATGGGCTCGTGGTGGCCACACCCACGGGATCGACGGCCTACGCCTTCTCCGCGGGCGGTCCGGTGGTCTCCCCGGATGTGTCAGCGCTGGTGATGGTGCCGATCAGCGCGCATGCTCTGTTCGCCCGGCCCCTGGTGCTCTCGCCTGCCTCGGAGGTCGCTGTCGAGCTGCTCGCCCACAGTCCCGAGGCGGTGGTGACCTGCGACGGCCGACGTACGACGACCGTGCCGCCAGGTGCCCGGGTCGAGGTCTCCGCGGGGAGCCTTCCGGTGCGGCTCGCGCACATCCACCCGGTGTCGTTCACGGAGCGCCTGGTGGCCAAGTTCGCCCTCCCGGTAGAGGGGTGGCGGGGTCACCCGGGCTGACAGCACGCCCGGACGACACGGCGTCCCCAGCCCGGATCGCCCAGCCGGCCATACGATCGCGGGCATGCTCGAGGAGATGCGGATCCGCGGTCTCGGCGTGATCGACGACGCGGTGCTCGAGCTGGGGTCCGGCCTCACCGTCGTGACCGGTGAGACCGGCGCCGGCAAGACGATGCTCATCCATGGGCTGGCATTGCTCGCGGGCGGTCGTGGCGACCCGGGGCTGGTGCGCCCCGGCGCCGACCGCGCGATCGTCGAGGGGCGATTCTGCGTGCCTCCCGGCGGGCCCGCGCAGGTCCGCGCCGTCGAGGCCGGGGGTGAGCTCGAGGACGGCGTACTGCTGGTTTCCCGCACGGTCGCGGCCGAGGGCGGCCGCTCTCGCGCGCACGTCGGCGGCCGGGCGGTGCCGCTCACGGCGCTGGTTGAGGTGACCTCGACCCTGGTGGCCTTGCACGGACAGCACGACCAGCAGCGCATTGTCTTGGGCGTCGAGCAGCGGGCGATGCTCGACAGATACGCCGGCGACGACCTGGCCGGACCGTTGGCTGTCTATCGCGCTACGTGGGCGCGCTGGCGGGCCGCTCTCAAGGAGCTCGAGGAGATCACGGAGCTGCGTCGCGAGCGCACGCAAGAGGCGGACCTCCTTCGGCTGGGCATCGCTGACATCGCCGGCGTGGCGCCGCAGGTCGGCGAGGACGCCGAGCTCGCGGTGGAAGTCGCCAAGCTGGGTCACGCAGACTCGCTGAGCGCGGCGGCAGGGGCTGCCCACGCCGCTCTCACCGGAGATCCGGTGGACTCCACCTCTGTCGACGCATTCGAGCGGGTCAGCTCGGCTCTCCACGCGCTCGCCCCAGCCGCCGGTCTCGACCCCGATCTGGACGCGCTGGCAGCCCGGGTGAACGAGCTGTCGCACCTGCTCGCCGACTGCGCCGCAGATCTCGCGTCGTACGCCGCGACGGTGGAAGCCGACCCGCAGCGGCTGGCGGCTGCCCAGGCGCGTCAGGCCGTTCTCGCGACCCTGACCCGCAGGTACGCCGACAACCTCCTCGGGGTGGCAGCGTGGAGTGACCGCGCCATCGCCCGGCTCCTCGAGCTCGACCGTGACGAGGACCGGCTTGCCGAGCTGCGAACGGAAGCGGCGGACCTGGAGTCCGAGCTGGGCCTCCTGGCAGCTGAGCTGAGCCAGCGCCGCCGGGTGGCGGCGAGCCGACTCGCTGCTCAGGTGACCCTCGAGCTGACTGACCTCGCCTTGCCGCATGCAGCCTTCGACGTGGAGGTGTCGTCGGCGCCAACCGATGAGGGTGGCTTGCTGGTGTCCGGTGTTCGACTAGCGGCGACCCGCGATGGCATCGACGACGTGGAGCTGCGGCTGGCCCCGCATCCGGGCGCGCCGAGCCGACCGATCGCGCGCGGTGCGTCGGGGGGCGAGCTCTCCCGCGTCATGCTCGGCCTGGAGGTGGTCCTGGCGGGTGCCGACCCGGTGCCGACGATGGTCTTCGACGAGGTGGACGCCGGCGTGGGTGGGCGCGCGGCTGTCGAAGTGGGGCGCCGGCTCGCTCGGCTGGCTCAGAGCCATCAGGTCGTCGTCGTCACCCACCTTCCCCAGGTGGCTGCGTTCGCCGACCGGCACCTGTTAGTCGTCAAGTCGGATGACGGCCGGGTCACCGCTAGTGATGTCACGGTGCTGTCCGACTCGGCCCGGGTCCGCGAGCTGTCCCGGATGCTGGCCGGACTCGAGGACACGGACGCTGCGCGGGAGCATGTTGAGGAGCTGCTGGCCGTAGCGGCGGCCGCGAAGGCTGAAGCAGCCGGCGCTGCTGTGGCGCGCGGCGCCGGGAACGCCGTGCCGTCGTCTGGCAGACTCCAGTCGTGAGGATGGCCGCACTGCGAAGAGCCAAAGGCCCGGCCGTGCCCGGTCTGACCGGTGTCGTCCGGCTCGACCGACGTACCAAGAACCTCACCAAGCGGCTCAAGCCCGGTGACATCGCCATCATCGACCACGTCGACATCGACCGCGTCAGCGCGGAGGCCCTCGTCGCGTGCGGCGTGCGGGCTGTCGTCAACACCGCACCAAGCATCTCGGGGCGCTACCCCAACCTGGGCCCGGAGATCCTGGTGTCCTCCGGCGTGGCGCTGATCGACGACGTCGACCCAGAAGTCTTCGCGCGGGTTCGCGAGGGGGAGACGCTGCGGCTCGACGGCGACGTGCTGCTGCGCGGCGACCACGTCCTGGCAAAGGGCGTGCTGCACACGACTGAGTCGGTCGACGCGCTCATGGCCGAGGCGCGGGCCGGGCTCTCCGTTCAGCTGGAGGCTTTCGCGGCCAACACCATGGAGTACGTCCGCAAGGAGCGCGACCTCCTGTTCGACGGACTCGGAGTGCCGGAGCTGCGGACGACGATGCAGGACCGGCACGCGCTCATCGTCGTGCGCGGCTATCACTACAAAGAGGACCTCGCGTCACTGCGGCCCTACATCCGCGAGTATCGCCCGGTCCTGATCGGCGTCGACGGGGGAGCCGATGCACTCGTCGAAGAGGGTTACCGGCCAGACCTGATCATCGGCGACCTCGACTCGGTGTCCACCGCCACCCTGGCGGGCGGAGCGGAGATCGTCGTGCATGCCTACGCCGACGGCCGGGCGCCCGGCCTCGAGCGGGTGGAGCAGCTCGGACTGCGGGCCACGGTCTTCCCCATGGCCGGCACCAGCGAAGATGCCGCGATGCTGCTCGCCGACGAGCTCGGTGCCGAGCTCATCGTCGCGGTCGGCAGTCATGCCACTCTGGTGGAGTTCCTCGACAAGGGGCGCGCCGGCATGGCGTCCACCTTCCTCACCCGCCTGCGCGTCGGCGGCAAGCTCGTCGATGCCAAGGGCGTCAGTCGTCTCTACCGCAGCCGCATCAAGAGCAGCTCCCTCATCCTGCTGGTAGCCGCGGCGCTGGTGACGATGATGGTGGCGCTGGCGATCTCCCCGGTCGCAGACCTCTACGGCGACTTCATCGCGGACGGCTGGAACGACTTCACCTTCTGGCTGCGCGGGCTGCGCTGACCGTCCGTGTCGCGAAGGTCAGGGTGAGCGCCGATCGGTAGTCTGCACGGGTGACTGTGCCTAGCCGCTTCCACCCCATGACGTGCCACTTCGGCGTCAGCGTGGCGAACGCCGCATGATCGACTTCCGCTATCACGTGGTGTCCATCATCGCCGTGTTCCTCGCGCTCGGCACGGGCATCGTGTTGGGGAGCACGGCGTTGGACCGGCCCATCATCGACGACCTGAAGCGGCGCACGTCAGGCCTCGCGGAGGACAAGGCGCGGCTGCAGGAGCGCATCGAAGGTCTTGAGGAGACGGTCGACGACGACGACGCTTTCGCCACCGCTGTCGGAACCGTGGTGCTGCCCGGCCGCCTCACCGGGCAGCGGGTCACAGTGGTCAGCCTGCCGGGTGCCGACGGCAAGGTGCGTGACTCCGTCGTCGACGCCGTGCGCGGTGCCGGTGGCCGCATCAGCGGGCAGCTGCGACTGCTGCCCCGCTTCGTCGAACCCGACGCTGCGGCGGAGATCGATGACTTAGTGACGACACTGGCCACCGGCATCAGCCCGCCGGTGGGCACGGTCCCGCGCGCAGCGGCGGAGCTCGCGGCAGCTCTGGACTCCGACGGCAAGCCGGACGGCGAGGTCGTGCCGCCCCGGACCACTCGACTGGTCAGCGGCTTTCGGGAGGCCGGTCTGATCGCGGTCGACGGCAACGCGGCAGTCCGCCCCGGGGACCTCGTCGTCTTCGTGCTCGGGCCGTCTGCTGGTGAGGCCGGGGAAGCGGAGAAGGCGGCCGCGGACCGCACGCTGCGCTCCCTCGTCGACGTCATCACCGCTTTTGCCGGGCAGGGCGCCGTGGTGCTGGCCGCGCCGCCGACGGCAGCGGCGGACGGCAGTCTGCTCAAGACCGTGCGCGACGATGCCGGGCTCGCCGCCAAGCTCTCTTCAGTGGACATCGCCGGCACGCCCAACGGCACCATCGCCACGGTGCTGACCCTGGCAGACGCCGTACGGCGGGAGTTCGGCCACTACGGCAGCGGACCGGGCGCGGAGGCGCCGCTGCCGGCAATGGAGCCGACCCCAGCGTGACGGGCGGGCCCGGGTGGCGCCTACTCGTACTGGTCATGGGGACGGTGGTGACCGCGCTCGCCTGGGTGGCCGGCAACCGGGCTGTCGAAGGTCGAGCCCGCTGGAAACGCAGCAACTTCCGCGGCGCGACAGTGACCCTGGCCGGCGGTCTCGCGGGGATCATCGTTCTGGTGTTGGGCTCGGCGGAGAAGCTCGTCGCCGCGGGTCGGTGGATTGACGACTCGCTGACAGTCGGAGTCCGTCGTTGCGCCGTGGCCATGGTGGTGGCGACCGCAGCCGCTGGCCTAGTGGGTCTCTATGACGATCTTTACGGTGACCCGGGCGCCAAGGGCTTCCGGGGCCATCTGGCGGCGTTGGCGCGCGGACGACTGACCTCCGGCGTGGGCAAGATCGCGGTGATCTGCGGAGCGGCGATCGTGTCCGCCATCGCACTCGCGGGCGGGGCGTTCGGGCTGCAGCAGCTCGTGGACGCCGGCGTCATCGCTGGCGGCGCGAACCTCGCGAACCTGCTCGATCTGCGACCCGGCCGCGCCCTCAAGGTGCTCCTTCTCGTCGCCGTACCCCTCCTCTTCGCCGTCGGGCCTGCCGTGGGGTTGGTCCTCGCCTGGCCGGCTGGCGTCGCAGTAGCACTGCTGGTGCCGGACCTGCGCGAGGTCTCGATGCTCGGAGATGGCGGGGCCAACGCGATGGGCGCGGCCGTCGGCGTGGGGGTGGCCGCCGCCGGCGGACTGATCACCTCCTCAGCAGCCCTCGCCGGCTTGGTCGCCGTGACAGCGATCAGCGAGGTGACCAGCTTCTCGTCGCTGATCGAGCGCTGCCCGCCACTGCGCTGGGCGGACGGACTGGGGCGCCGGCTGTGATGCGAGGCTCCACCATCGCTCGGGCCGCTGTAGCGGTGGCGCTCGTCACCGTCGCGGCCCGGGTCGTCGGGCTGGTGCGCATGGTGGTTCTCGCGGCGACGGTGGGGGACAGCGGCTTCCTCGGCAACACCTACGCCTCAGCCAACCTGCTGCCCAACGTGGTCTTCGAAGTGGTCGCCGGCGGCGCGCTCGCCAGCCTCGTGGTGCCGGTGCTCGCCGCTCCAGTAGAGCGGGGTGACGTCGGCACGGCGGAGCGCGCCGCCTCCGGGCTGCTGACACGCGCAGTGGTGGTCCTGGTTCCCGCGGCCGTCCTCGGCGCGGTCTTCGCCCGGCCGCTGATGACCCTGCTGTCGTCCGGCGTCGAGGACGAGGTGGTGCGGGACGCGCAGATCGACCTCGGCGCCCGGATGCTCATCGTGTTCATGCCGCAAGTCGTCCTCTATGGCGTCGGCATCGTTCTCGCCGGGTTGCTGCAGTCCCATCGAAGGTTTCTCGGCCCTGCCCTAGCTCCCTTGCTGTCCAGCCTCGTCGTCATCGGCACCTACGTCCTGTACGCACAGGGCTCCGGCTCCGGGCTGCCGGGTGAAGTCAGCCGGCGCGACGAGCTGGTGCTCTCAGTTGGCACCACCCTGGGAGTGGTCGTGCTCTCGCTGTCTCTGCTGCTGCCGGCGTCGCGGCTAGGGCTCCGGCTGCGGCCGCTCTGGCGGCTGCCCGACGGGGTGGGTGCCCGGATACGCCGGCTGGCTGTCGTCGGCGCCGTCGGCGTCGTGGCGCAGCAGGGCGCGTTGCTCATCGCCACGATTGTCGCCAACGCCGAGCCTGGCGCCGTGATCGCCTACCAGCTCTCGTACGCCGTCTTCCTCCTGCCTTGGGGTGTGCTGGCCGTGCCGCTGGCGACGAGCGCCTTTCCGACGCTCGCCGCCCAGGCTGACGGGGATCGACTTACCGACTACTCGGCGACCCTGGCCACCGCCGTGCGCGCCATGGTGGTGGTCTGTGCCGGCGCCAGCGCAGCACTCTGGGCCGTTCACCGACCGCTCGCGCGGCTGCTGCCGTTCATGCCAGAGGCGGTGGGCGGCGCGGTCGGACGCGAGGCGGTGGGCGACGGCATCAAGCTCTTCGTCATCGGTCTCCTGCCGTACGGCCTTCTGGCCCTGCTCACCCGGGCGCTCTTTGCCCGTGGGCGCACCGCCGCGGCGGGTGTGGCCACCGTCGCCGGCTTCGCCGTGACGGGCGCCGGCTGCCTCCTCGGCGCAGCCCTCGCCCCGTCGGACCCAGTGGCCGTGATCGGCCTGGCCCACTCGCTCGGCATGATCACGGCCGCCGCGCTGCTGATCGCCTCCGTCCTGCGTGACACGGGAATGCCGTCGCTTGCGGGCGCCGCCCGTACGGCGTGCCTCGCCGTGCCGTCTGCCGTCGTCGCCGCGGTGGTGGGCGAGGTGGCGGCGGATGGTCTCGAGCCATCCCTGGCCACGACGTCACTCGTGTCGACGTGTGCCATCGCAGGGGTCGTAGTGGGACTGGTCTATGTCGCTGGCCTCGCCGCGGGTAGATCCCCGGAGCTCGCCACACTTGCGGATTCGCTGCGTCGGCGGACGTCCCATGAGTGATCGGCCCCTGCAAGGGCGTCGACTCGGGTTGGTGCTCGCGACCAGCGCTGGCGGGGTGGGCCGGCACCTGCGCGCGGAGGCCGAAGCGGCTTGCGCTCAGGGTGCGCACGTCGTCGTGGCCGGGCCGTCGAGCACCGAGCAGACGTTTGCCTTCAGTGCAGTCGGCTGCGACTTCCGCGAAGTGGAGATCGTCTCGGGTCCGCGACCGATCGCCGACACGCGCGCAGTGTGGTCACTGCGAAGCGCGCTCCGCGGATGTGATGGCGTCCACGCGCACGGGTTGCGAGCTGGGTTCGTGGCTGGCATCGCGGCGCCGAGGCGCGTTCCGCTGGTCGTCACCTGGCACAACGCAGTGCTGGCGACGGGCCCGCTGCGACGGCTCTACGCGGTCCTCGAGAAGCGCACGGCCCGACGCGCCGATGTCACCCTGTGCGTCAGCGCTGACCTGGTCGCCCGGGCGCGGGCGCTCGGCGGCCGCGACGTCCGCCTCGCACCCGTCGGGTCCGCCCGACCCGAACGCTCATCTCGGTCGGTGGCCGATGTTCGCCGGGAGCTGGGGATCACGGCGCAGACGCCACTGCTCCTCGGCGTCGGACGTCTCGACCCGCAGAAGGGCTTTGACGTGCTCATCCGGGCCGCAGCGCTGCTCCGACCGCGCACGCCTGAGGCACTGGTGGTCGTCGCCGGTGACGGCCCGGCCCGGTCCGCACTCACAGCGCTGATCGACGCGGGCAGCGCACCGGTCCGGCTGCTCGGCTGGCGCAACGACACCGGCGACCTGCTCGCGGCCGCCGACCTCGTCGTGATGCCGAGCCGCTGGGAGGGTAGCCCGCTCGCGGCACACGAGACCCTGCTTGCCGGCCGGCCGCTCGTCGCCACCTCCGTCGGTGGGTTGCCGGAGCTCCTGGGCGGGGGCGCTGCTCGACTGGTGCCCGCCGAGGACCCGGTCGCGCTCGCCGAGGCCGTCGACGTGCTGCTCGACGAGCCTGAGACCCGTGCCGCTCTCGCCCGCGCGGGTCAGGTGCGGGGTGCCGAGTGGCCCGACGGGCCGACCGCTGCGCGCGCAGCACTCGATGTGGTGGCGAGGCTCGTGGTGCTGCAGCGATGACCGCTGAGGAGCTGGGGTTCGCGACTCGACGTGCAAGGGGTGGCCTGGCGGTGCTCGTGGCGCTGACAGTCCTCATCGGGGCGTTCGTCTCGTGGCCGGACCCGGCGACCGCACAGCCACCACGACCGCGTGTGATCGTCGTCGGCGTGCCCGGCCTCGCCTGGGAGCACGTCGAACCGGACCGGGCGCCCGCCCTCGCGGGTCTCGCCGCGCAGGGCTCCCTCGGGTCGTTGTCGGTGCGAGCGGCGACTGCAGCCACCCGCCGCTACGACGGCTGGGTCACCTTCGCAGCGGGCAACCGGGCCCGCGCCCGCACAGCGAAGGAGGGAAGCAAGGTCGAGCTGCCGCCGGAGGGCCAGGAGCGGCTGCCCGATCCAGTGACGCTCCACG
>DATLOQ010000008.1:0-9683 GCA_035536235.1 Mycobacteriales bacterium | reverse complement strand
AGCGCTCGCTCGAAACCGTTCTGGTGGGTGCCGCCGTGGCCGGTGCGCACCACGTTGCAGAAGGACTGGACCACGGTGTCGTAGCCGGTGCCCCAGCGCAGGGCGACGTCGACCTCGCAGGTGCGCTCGACCGTCTCTGTCGACATGTGCCCGGCGCCATCGAGTACGGCGACCGTCTCGTTGTAGGTGCCGGCCCCGGTCAGGTGCACCGGGTCGCAGACCGGCGAGTCAGGCGCCAGGTGCGTGACGAAGTCGACGGTGCCGCCGACGAAGCGGAAGCTCTCCTCGGACGGCGCTGCAGGATCTCGCTCGTCGCGGAGCACGAGGGTCAGGCCCGGCACGAGGTAGGCCGTCTGGCGCAGCCGGGCGATCAGTGCGTGCACGTCGACCGCGGAGCCGCGGATGAACAGCGGCAGGTCGGGCCACCAGCGGATGGTGGTGCCGGTCGTGCTCTTGGGGCCACTGGCCTTCCCCGCGACCGGCGGCCCGGGCTTCGGCGTGAAGGCGGCGGCCGGTCCCTCGCCGGCGAACACCCCCGGCACCCCCCGGGCAAACGACATCGTGTGCACCCGACCGCCACGTCGTACGACGACGTCCACCCGGGCCGACAGCGCGTTGACGACGGACGCACCCACGCCGTGCAGGCCGCCGGAGGTCTTGTAGCCCCCCCCGCCGAACTTGCCCCCGGCGTGCAGCTTGGTCATCACCAGCTCCACGCCGGTCAGGCCGCTGCGTGGCTCCACGTCGACCGGGATGCCCCGGCCGTCGTCGCTGACCTGAACCGACCCGTCGGGGTAGAGCTGCACCTCGATCCGCTCGCAGTGGCCGGCCAGCGCCTCGTCGACCGCGTTGTCGACGATCTCGTGGACGAGGTGGGTCAGGCCTTTGGAGTCGGTTGACCCGATGTACATCCCGGGCCGCTTGCGGACTGCCTCCAGGCCCTCGAGCACCGAGAGATGGCGGGCGGTGTAGCCGGCGTCCTTGGCGGGCGGCGGCGTGGCGGCCGGGCGGGTCAGCGGGAGTCCATTTCGTCGAGGGAGCGGGAGCCCTCAGTCTGCCTGGGCATCGGGTCGGACACGATGTCCGACATGCGGGACCTGGTGGCGCTGCCCAAGGCCCACCTCCACCTGCACCTGACCGGGGGGATGCGACCGGCCACCCTGCTCGAGCTGGCGGCCGAGCAGGGCCGCCGGCTGCCAGCGGAGCTGCTCGACCCCGGGGGGGTGGATGTCGACGTCACCGTACGGCGGGGCTGGTACCGCTTTCAGCGCCTGTACGACGCCGCGCGCGAGCTGCTCCGCCGCGAAGCGGACGTCCGGCGCGTGGTCGGGGAGATCGTCGAGGACGAGCAGGCGGCCGGGTCCGGCTGGCTCGAGCTGCAGGTCGACCCGTCGACGTACGCCGCCCATCTTGGCGGGTTGCAGGCCACGGTCGAGCTCCTGCTGGACGCGCTGGCCGTGGCGTCGGAGCGCACTGGAGTCGGGACGGCCTTGGTCATCGCGGCGAACCGGACCCGGCATCCGGGCGACGCGGAGACCCTGGCCCGGCTGGCCGCCCGCTTCGCCGGGCGGGGGGTGGTGGGCTTCGGGCTGTCCAACGACGAGACCCGGGGCGCGGCGGGGGAGTTTGCCAAGGCTTTCCGGATCGCCGGAGCGGCCGGGCTGGCCGCGCTGCCCCACGCCGGGGAGCAGCTCGGGCCGGCGAGCGTGCGCAGTGCCGTCGAGGTGCTGGGCGCGCGGCGGCTGGGGCACGGGGTGCGCGCGGTGGAGGACCCTGCGCTGCTCGACCTGCTGGCCGAGCGCGAGGTGGTCCTGGAGGTCTGCCCCGCCTCCAACGTGGCGCTCGGGGTCTTCGACGAGGTCGCCGCGGTGCCGGTGCGGGCGCTGCGGGCCGCCGGGGTGCTGGTCGCGCTGGGCGCCGACGACCCGCTGATGTTCCGCTCCGGGCTGGTGGAGCAGTACGCCGACTACGCCCGCCTCGGGGGCTCCGCGGCCGAGCTGGCTGACCTGGCCCGTTGCTCCGTGGTGGGCAGCCTCGCTCCGCCGGACGTTCGGGCCCGGCTGCTGGCCGGCATCGACGCCTGGCTCGCCCCCTAGCCGCCGTACGGCCGCGAGTGGAGCCCTTTGCCTGCAACGCGCGGGCGTGTTGCCTGCAAACCGCTCCTCTCGCGGGCGCGGCGCGGGAAGTGGCGCCGGACGTGCGGCGCAGGGCATGATGGGCGGCGAGCAGCCGGGATGAGGCCGTCGGGGAAGACGCACCTCGACCCGGGAGGCTCCTGTGACGTCCGGCGTGCTGTACCTGCACTCCTGCCCGCCTGCGCTGTGTCCCCACGTGGAGTGGGCGGTCGCGGCTGAGCTCGGCGTGCCCGTCAGCCTCACCTGGAGTCCGCAGCCGGCTGCCCCAGGCGCCCTGCGCGCGGAGATCAGCTGGCGCGGCCAGGTCGGCACCGGTGGCCGCCTCGCCGCCCGCCTGCGGGGGTGGACCGCGCTGCGCTACGAGGTGACCGAGGAGCCGAGCCCGGGTGCCGACGGCGAGCGGTACGCCGTGACCCCCTCCCTCGGGCCCTTCCGCGCGACCATGAGCACCAACGGGGACGTCCTCGTCGGCGAGGACCGGCTCCGCTCGCTGCTGGCCAGTGCCGAGGGCCCGGAGTTGGCGCAAGGACTCGACCGCCTGCTCGGCACTGCCTGGGACGACGAGCTCGAGCCCTACCGCCGCGCCGGGGAGGGTGCGACAGTCCGCTGGCTGCACCAGGTCGTCTGAGGCGAAGGCTTCACCGTCCGAGGCCTGCCTCACGCGCCGCGATGGCTGCTTGGGCGCGGTCTACAACGTGCAGCTTGGTCAGGATCGCGGACACGTTGTTGCTCACTGTCTTGGGGGAGAGACTGAGCTTCCGTGCGATGGCGCCGTTCGGCATTCCACCGGCGAGGAGACCGAGAATCTCGCGTTCCCGGTCGGACAACTGCGGAAAGGGGGCCGTGACGGGAGCCTGACTGCCGCTGAAGCACCGCAGCACGCGTCGCGCGACCCCGGCGCCGAACACCGCCCCCCCGGCCGCCACTCCGGTCACGGCCTGAGCGATCTCTTCCTGCTCAGCACCCTTGAGCAAATAGCCCCGGGCGCCAGCGCGCATTGCGGCGAACAGCGCTTCGTCGTCCTCGTGCATGGTCAGCACGCAGACCGGCACGTCCGGTGCGACCCGAGCGATCTCGCGCAGCGCCGCAAGTCCGTCGACATTCGGCATCTGCAGGTCGAGCAACACGACCTCTGGCTTGGCAATCACCGTTTCGCGCACGGCTTCCACGCCGTCGGCAACTACCGCCACCACGTCGTGCCCTAGGGATTCGAGCAGCGCACGCAGCCCTTGCCGGAAGACGGGATGGTCATCGGCGATGAGTACGCGCGTCATGAGACCCCCACCGGGAGGCGTACATGCACCCGCCAACCGGAGTCCGTCGGGCCGACCTCACAGCTCCCCCCTACCTCGCTGGCCCGCTCCCGCATCGCAGTCGTACCGACACCGGGAGCCCAGTCATGGGTCACCACACCGTCGTCTGCCACCTCCACCTCGAGCGCGGCATGGCGACAGGAGAGCCGCACCCTGACCTCACTCGCTTGCGAGTGGCGCACGGCATTGTTGAGTGCTTCGGTTGCGATTCGGTAGGCGGCAACCTCGACGGCAGCCGGTAGCTCAGGCAACTCAGCGGCCTCGACCTGCACGCGAAGCGGCGTCCCGTCAGCCCTCCAGCCGAGCTGCAGCGACCGCTCGCGGAGCGCCTCAACCAGACCGAGCTCATCCAGGGCCGCCGGCCGCAGGTCATCAATGATGCGACGAACCTCGGTGACTGCCGTGCGGGTGTCGCCACGGATACCCGCCAGCAGCTCAGACGCGTTGTCCGGCTTGGATCTCAGGAGGTTTGCCGCGGCGTCTGCGCCGTACGCCACGCCGGTGAGCAGGGGGCCTAGGCCGTCATGGAGGTCGCGGCGCAGCCGCCGCCGTTCCTCCTCGCGCGCGACCACGATCCGCTCCCGGGACGCTTGTACTTCTGTCGACAGGCGGGTCGCGCGCGCGGCCACAGCCAGCGGTCCCGCGACCAGCCTCAGCACTCGCTCGTCCGCAGTCGACAGCGCGCTCTCGCCGGTGCGCAGACCGACGAGAAGGGTCGTGCCGTCGAGGTCGATTGCTTCCACGCGCTCTGCGGCGCCTCCGCTCTCCACGCGCAGTCCGCGGGAGACCAGGCTGAGAGAGGGCAGCCGCAGCGAAAGGCGCAGGTCGTCGACGACCTCGTGAAGCCCTGATCCCAGCGCGTCACTAAGCCGCGTAGCGACGCGAAGCGGGTCGCCGCGGTCGCCGTAGAAGAGACGGTCCACAGCCGTCTGCACCCGCGCGCGAAGGGGCAGGACCAGCAACGCGACCAAGAGAGCCGACAGCACACCGCTGAGGACGAGGACGAGGGCGGCATACGCCGCAAGCACGCAGGCACTGACGAGCGCGTAGGTGACACCTCGAGCTACGACAAGCCGGATATCCAGCAGCTGGTGGCGCAGGATCGCAATGGCGACCGCGATGGGGACGAGGGGGATCGCGAGCAGCACCGCGTTCGGCGTTCCACTCACCAGCGCCCAGGGCGTGATGGCACCGAGCATCACGACGACGGCGAGCAGCAGCCACAGCAGCTGACGTCGCGTCCGCTCCTCGCCGCGGCGATATCGCAGCACCAGAGCTGCTACAGCGACAAGCACGGAGAGCAACGTGCGGACCTCGGTGGCCACCCAGAGCGGGGAGAGCGAGTGGTACGCGGCGATGGTCCCGTAGCCCACCGGTAGGCCGGCCCGAAGGGGCGTCGGCTCGGTGGCGGCAAGAAGTGGGAAAAGCAGGCCCGTCCCAGCCACGACCCATACGACCGGCCGCCATCTCGGTCCAGGTAGCCGCCCGTCAGGGAAGAGCAGCAGTGCAGTGGGGAGCAGGATGCCGATGTTCACCGGCCAGGCCCATGCGAACGCTGTTGCCGCCAGTCGCACGGCCCAGTTTGGTGCCTCGGCGTTTGACAGTGCTTGGGCTACGGGCGCGGCGGCGGCGGTGATCGACGTAGCCAGGCCCCCAAGGCCGAACAGCCACCCGACCGCATTGCGGGGACGGTGCCACGCGATGACCGCGCCGCACACGCCAAAGCTCACGCCGACGAGCCCGTTGCTGACGACGAAGACGTCCATCGCGTCCGCGAAGGACCATCCGACGACGACGCTGCAGATCGCGGCGGTGCCAACGAGACACGCCGAGATCGCGCCCATTGCCGCCGCCGCCAGGCGCGCTTTGCGGTCTCCCATGGACACCCCCTGGCGCGAGTGTGCTGGAGAGGGTGCCCCGGTGTCTCGGGAAAAGCTCCCGCGGTCTCGGGAAATCGGCTCTCCCGCCCGGGCTAGGGCACCGCCCACGCTGGCGATCGATCCGCTACCTGACCTGGAGGTTTCGATGTCCGTCGTCCCAACGTCCAACCGCAAGCCCCGCGCTCTGATTGTTCTCCTGGCCACCATCGCCGCCGCGTCCTGGGCTGTCCCGGGCGCATCAGCGAGTGAAGCGCGCACGCGCACGTTCCCTGTGGTGTCGGACTACCGCGAAGGACCAGGGGCTTATGACGGTGTGAAATGCCGGGGGCTGAGCACGTCGACAATCAATGAACGGACCTGCACGGAGACCTACGTCGGCGAGGCGCACTTCACCGGCGGCTTCCGCGGAACCCAGCGCTACGAACTCGACACGTGGCTGCGGCCGGACGGGAAGCTGGGCTATGAGGGCTACGTCGTGTTTCGGTCCACGACCATCCCAGGGTGTGGCACTGGTGACATCGGCGCCTATGAGAGCGACGGCTTCATTGACGTTCCCAAGGGAAATCCCGCTACCGGGGCGATGCCCGGCTACAACCGGTGGAAACTGCTCCCTGAGACGGCCACGGGCGGCCTGAAAGGCCGGGTGGTCGGCGGTTCGGGTGAGAACCACTGGCAGGTGTACGGGCTTCGGGCACTACCGGGGATGACGGGTGACTTCGGGAACGGACGGTTCACGGGCACGGTCACGTGCCGGCAGTAGTTCCGCGCGAAGGGTGCCGAGGCGTGCCTATCGCCGTCCCCCGGCGCGCGTTCCCGACCCCCGTTCCTCTGAAGACGGTGCGCCTAGCATCTGCTGGGTGGGCGCCCCGCTGGGGATCGACAGCGACGTGCTGCTTGGCGCGACGCCGGGCGACCTCGGCGTGTTGTGAGCCAGCCTGCCGCCAGGGTTGCGTCCAGACTGGTCGTCTCGCTGTTGCTGCTCGGCGGGGTCGTGGTGCTGGTGCTGCCGCTGGCGGTGCTCGTACGACGCAACTGGCCGCCCCTGACCCGGCTAGACACGGCGGTGACGGCGGCAGCCGAGCGGGCCGGCCACGACGTCGACGGGCTGCTGTCCCTCGCCCGCGTCCTGACCTACCTGGGTGACCCTTGGCTGCTCACCGCAGCCTCAGCGCTGCTCGCCGTGGCCCTGGTCATGGTGGGCGCTCCCCGACTGGCGGCCTACGTCGCCACCGCCCGCGTCGCCGCAGCCCTCCTCTCTCCGGTGCTGAAAGCGATCGTGGGCCGCGATCGGCCGCTGTTCGACGAGCCGGTCGCGGCGGCGTTCGGCCCGTCCTTCCCCTCCGGTCACGCGCTCGGCGCGGCCACCTTCTGGCCGGTGCTGTTCGTCGTACTCCTTGCTGTGGTGCTGACCCGGCCACGGTGGCGGTGGGGCGCAGGCGTTGCCGCGGGGGTGATCATCGCCATCGTCGCCGGCAGCCGGGTCGTCCTTGGTGTGCACTACCTCAGCGACGTGCTGGCCGGGGTGCTGATCGGGCTGGCTCTCGCGGCCATCTGCACCGTGGCGTTCGAGGTCCGTGGGCGCCCGGCAGACTCGGGCAGGTGAGAGACCCGGCGGCAGACCTGCGGCGCATCGCCTACTGCCTCGAGCGAGCGCAGGAGCCCTCATACCGGGTCCGCGCTTTCCGTACGGCGGCCGCTGCCATCGACGCGCTCTCCGCCGAGGAGCTGGCGCAGCGCGCGGCGACCGGAAAGCTGACGGACCTGGCCGGCATCGGTGCAGTGACCAGCCAGGTCGTCGTCGAGTCCCTGGCGGGGGAGGAGCCGGTCTACCTGCGCCGGGTGGAGACCCTCGGGACCACCCCGGTCGCCGAGGCCGCGGAAGCTCTCCATGGGGCGCTGCGCGGTGACTGCCACACCCACTCGGACTGGTCCGACGGCGGGTCGCCGATCGAGGAGATGGCCCTGGCGGCGCGGGACCTCGGTCACGACTACGTCGTCCTGACCGACCACTCGCCGCGGCTCACCATCGCCCGCGGGCTGAGCCCAGAGCGGCTGCGCGAGCAGCTCACGGTGGTGGCCGAAATCAACGAGCGCCTTGCGCCGTTCCGCATCCTCACCGGGATCGAGTGCGACATCAACCTCGACGGCAGCCTCGACCAAGAGCCGGAGCTCCTCGCCCAGCTCGACCTGGTCGTCGCCAGCGTGCACTCCAAACTGCGCATGCCGCGCGAGGAGATGACGGCGCGGATGGTGGCGGCGATCAGCAATCCGCACACCGACGTGCTGGGGCACTGCACGGGTCGACTCGTCACCGGGCGAGGCCGACCGGAGTCGGAGTTCGACGCGGAGATCGTGTTCGCGGCGTGCGCGCAGTTCGACGTCGCCGTCGAGATCAACAGTCGCCCGGAGCGCAAGGATCCGCCCAAGCGACTGCTCCGGCTGGCCGTAGAAGCCGGCTGCCGCTTTGCCATCGACACCGACGCGCATGCTCCGGGTCAGCTCGCCTGGCAGCCGATCGGCTGCGAACGGGCTCAGCTCTGCGGTGTCACACCCGAGAGCGTCGTCAACACGTGGGGGATCACGGACCTGCTCAGCTGGACGGGTCGCGCTGACCAGGCACGAGCAGTCCGACGGGGTCGGTGAGGATCTCGGTCACCGCGTCGGGCAGCGCGTCGGCGACGAGGAGTGCGCAGGCGGCGTCCGTGCAGAGGCTGGTCACCCGCTCGAGCTCGCGGTCGCGGGGCTCGGGCCGGCGGTGACAGGTCGGACAGGGCCGGCTCAACCCCTCCTCGCTCGTACGACGCACGAGCGCCCAGAGCCGCCGCCGGCTCGTCAACACGGCGGCCTCGAAGGCCGCGTCCCGCGCTTCGGCGCGCTCGGACTCCTGCAGGAACGACCGGTTGAGCAGGACGTCGTAGAGGACCTGGCCGAGCTGGTCATGGCAGCGCCTCGACAGCAGCGGCAGCGTCTCGAGCAGCTCCTTGAGCCGCGGTGCCTGCGGCCCGAGATCGGGCTCCTCGACGGTGGCCTCGGGGTAGACCTCGCGCCATGCGCGCATCAGCGCGGCGTAGTCGATCGAGCTCAGCGCCGGCTTTGCGTAGGAGGCCGCGATGGCGTCGCGCACCGCCTTCATCGCGGCGCCGGTGACGGCGGGCTCGACCGTGACGTACGACGCCTGCCCACGCAGGTCGTCGGCGAACAGCGAGGTCAGTGCCTCGAACGCGGTGAGGACCTCGCAGACCAGGGGGCTGTCGGGTGAGAGCGCCTGCGCCCGGGCGGACGCGACCGCAGGGGTGTTGCGCCACGCGGCGGCCAGGCGGGGCAGGTCTTCGTCTCGAATGTGCGCGAGCTGGGCGAGGACCCCGAGCACCTCGCCCAGGTTGGGGTGCTCATCCAGGCGCGCAATCGTCGTCGTACTCGCCATGGCGGTGCCTCCCAGCTGGGGGACGTCACTGCCGCGAGTGTCGTGGTGACAACGCGTGATGGCGGTGCGCCACGCCGCGACGCGGGTGGCCTATTGCGACGCCGCACGTCCCGCCGATCTCACTCGGTGACGGTGCGGTAGCCGAGGACCGCGCCGAAGGCTAGGAGTCCCGTGCCCGCCACGACGTCCACGATGCGCACGACGCGAGCGGTGGCGCTACGGCGTGCCAGAGCGACAGCGCAGGCCAGCGTCGTGACCCACGCGGCGCTGCCGAGCGCGACGCCGAGGACGAGCAGAGTGGGGCTGGAGTCCGTCCCCGTCGACGCGGCCGCGAAGATGGCGGCCCACGACGCGATCGTCGCGGGGTTGGACGCGGTCGCCCCGAGTGCGGTGCGAAATGCGCGGCCCGGTGCGGCGGCCTCATCTGCCTCCTCAAGTCCGGCCCGCAGATGGATGGCAGCCACCAGAGTCCGGGCGCCGAGATAGACGAGTACGACGGCGCCTAGCAGCCCGAGCACGAGCCGGATCCCGTCGATGCGCACCAGCGGTGCCGCCCCCGCGGCCCCGGCTGCGGCGTACAAGGCATCCACGATGGCAATACCTGCACCGATCGCCAGGCCGACCCGCAGCCCGTGTCGCAGCGTCGAGCGGATCAGGTAGAGCGACATCGGGCCGAGCTGGAGGGCGACGAAGAACCCCAGCCCGAATCCGAGAGCGAGCCCGTTCACCCGGCCACGGTCGCACGCCCGGGCCACTCATTTCGCCGAGCGTCGACCTGCGGCTGGTTTTGGCGCCCAGAATCCAGCCACTTCTCTCCACTCGCTGCGAAGGCGGGGGAGGAGCGGCATGATGTCGCCATGAAGCTCCTTGACGCAGCCAATCGACTGGACGACCGCTTCGTCCGGACTGAGACGTACGACCGCGGAAAGAT
>DATLOQ010000007.1:0-9447 GCA_035536235.1 Mycobacteriales bacterium | reverse complement strand
AAGCACGGCCGCCGGCCGCAGACGCCGATCCACCCCGAGCTCGCCGAGCCGCTGGCCGAGGTGCTCGACGAGACCTACGGCGTGATCGTCTACCAGGAGCAGGTGATGGCTGCGGCGCAGAAGGTCGCCGGCTACTCACTCGGCCAGGCCGACCTGCTGCGCCGAGCGATGGGCAAGAAGGACAAGAAGATCCTCGACAAGGAGTACATCCCGTTCGCCGACGGCATGCGGGCGCAGGGCTTCGGCGAGGCGGCGATCGCCAAGCTGTGGGAGGTGCTGGTGCCGTTCGCCGACTACGCCTTCAACAAGGCGCACTCGGCGGGGTACGGCCTGGTGTCCTACTGGACGGCGTACCTCAAGGCCAACTACCCGAGCGAGTACATGGCCGCGCTGCTCACGAGCGTCAAGGACAACCGCGACGCCAGCGCGCTCTACCTCAACGAGTGCAGACGGATGGGCATCAAGGTGCTGCCACCGGACGTGAACGAGAGCGATCTCAACTTCACCCCGCGGGGCACCGACATCCGCTTCGGGCTCTCGGCGATTCGCAACGTCGGAGAGAACGTCGTCCACTCGATCATCGACACCCGCAAGTCGAAAGGGCGCTTCGACGGCTTCCACGACTTCCTGCGCAAGGTCGAGGGCCCGGTGTGCAACAAGCGCCTTGTCGAGTCACTCGTCAAGGCCGGCGCCTTCGACTCCCTCGGTCACACCCGCAAGGGCTTGCTCGCCGTGCACGTCGAAGCCATCGACGCCTGCCTCGACACCAAGCGCGCCGAGGCGATGGGGCAGTTCTCCCTCTTCGGCGAGGTCGATGCCAGCGCGGGCGCCGGTGACGGGATGAGCGAGGTCGCGATCGGGCCCGGCGAGTGGGACAAGACCACGCTCCTCGCCTTCGAGCGGGAGATGCTCAGCCTCTATGTCTCCGACCACCCGCTCCTCGGCGTCGAGCACGTGCTCGCCCAGCACGCCGACACCAAGGTCAGCGACCTCACTGCCGAGACCGCGCAGGACGGCCAGGTCGTGACGGTCGCCGGCATCCTCTCCTCGATCAGCCGGAAGACGACCAAGGCGGGTGCGTCGTACGCACAGGCGGTGCTCGAGGACCTCGAGGGGGCCATCGGGGTCTGGTTCTTCCCGGGCACCTACGCGACCTGCGCCGCCCTCCTCGCTGCGGACGCCGTGCTGGTGATCAAGGGCAAGCTCGACCGCCGAGAGGAGGAGGCCAAGCTCATCGCCATCGAGGTCTCCCGGCCGGAGCTCTCCCAGGTGCCCCGTGGCCCTGTGGTCCTGCGTCTCGACGCCGCGCGGTGCACCGAGCCGGTCGTCGCCCTGCTGCAGGACGTCCTGCGCCAGCACCCAGGGCTCACCGAGGTGCACCTGCACCTCATGTCGGGCGGCCGCCGCACCGAGCTGAAGCTCGACGACGGACTGCGGGTCGCCGCCACCTCATCGCTGTTCGGCGATCTCAAGGCGCTGCTCGGCAGCAGCTGCCTCGGCTGACGATGGTGACTCGGCGGCAGTGCTGTGCAGGGATGCTCGGCAGCCTCGGGGCCGCCTTCCTGGCCGCCTGCCGCAGCGGGCGACCTCGGCGCGGCAACCGGTCCGGCAGCTTCCCCCTGGACGGCGGGCTCGCGTTGCTCGGCACGGTGTGGGTTGGGGGGGAGGCCGTGCCGGCCGCGGACTGGGTAGTCCTCCTCGACGGCCGGGGACGGATCGACCGGATCGGCCCGGCAGCGGAGGTGACCGTGCCTGACGGCGTACGCCGGATCGGCGGCCCGGGCACCTGGATCGGGCCGGGCGTCGTGGACACCCACGTGCACCTGGCTTTCGGGCCGGCAGCCGAGGGCTTGCGCGGCGGCCTGGTCGGGGTGCGCGACCTCGGCGCTCCCCCTGCCCTCGCAGCTGCGGTCCGCAGCCGCGGCGCCACGGTGGCGGTGGGCAGCCCGCTGACGGCGGTGGCCGGCCCGCTGCTGACGGCTCCCGGCGGCTATCCGTCGACGACCTGGGGAGTCGACGGCTTCACCCGTGCCGTCGACTCCCCGGAGAGCGCTCGGGCCGCAGTGCGCGCGCTCGTGGCCGACGGGGTCGACCTGGTGAAGATCGCCCTGGAGCCCTCCGGTGGGCGACCGGTGCCCGGTCCTCTCGAGGTGGCCGCGGTCGTGGCCGCAGCCCACGCAGCCGGTCTGCCGGTGACCGCGCACGCACTCACCGCCGAGATGGTCACAAGGGCACTCGACGCGGGTGTCGACGAGCTCTGCCACGTGCCGGACGAGCGGCTGCCGGCCGAGCTCGTCGAGCGGATCGCCGACGCCGGCATCCCGGTGCTGTCCACCATCCAGACCTTCTTCTCCGGCGGGTCGGGAGCCACCACGGCGGGCAATGCGGCGTCGCTGGTGGCCGCGGGGGTGCCCCTGGTCTACGGCACCGACCTCGGCAACGCCGGCACCCGCCCCGGCGTCGACCCGCGCGAGCTCGACCGGCTGGCCGATGCCGGCCTCGGGCGGATGGGCGCGCTGCGCTCGGCGACGTCATTGGCAGCAGCGCGCCTGGACGACCGTCGGATCACCGGCACCCTCGAGGTTGGCGCCGCGCCGGCCCTGGTGGTGCTCTCGGCCGATCCGCTGCGCGATCCTTCGGTCTGGCGTACGCCGCTGCTGGTGCTGGTCGACGGCGACGCCACCGCGCCCGACCCGGCAGTCCTCGCCGCGATCACCCACTGACGCAGCCGGTCCGCCTGCCGTGAAGTGTGGCGCGCGACCGGGTCGCGAAACGTGCACTCTCGCCGCACGGTCGGCGACCGGGTCGCGATGTCGACGCGGCAGGGACAGGTGCTGTCAGGCGCTGGCACGGGCCAGGACGAGGCGGGCCAGCTTGATCACCGCGTCTTGCTCGACTGTGCCCCGGGCGCCCACGGCGAGCAGCCAGGTGGTGCTGCCGAGGCGCCACCGGACGGTCACCAGGTCGAAGTCGTTCGACGGGGTGCCGGAGGCACTGGGGGCGCCGGAAGCGCTGGCCGGATCGGCCCGGACCGCCCGCACCCCCCCGGCCTGGTCCCCGAGGTCATCGACTGGAAACGGCGTGCCGGTCTGGCGGGCGGAGATGAGATCGGCGGTGAGGTCGGCCTCGGCACCCTCGGCGCTGTCGAAGGTCGAGACCACGTTGACGATGAATCGCCCGGACTTCTGGTCGCCGTACTGCACGACGTAGGCGTCATCGAAGCCGTGCTCGCGCAGTGACTTCTCGGCAGCCGCGCTGTCGGCCGAGAACCCGGCGATGCGGCTGACGTCCGCTGTCCCCGTCTGGGCCAGGATCGGCACCAGGCCGTCCGGCACGTCCTCGGCCTGCAGCACCTTGTCGGCGAGCGATCCGCCCGGCAGGGTGACGGCCACCGTCGGCTTCGCGGCATCGTCGCTGGAGCAGCCGCCGCCGGCGACGCCCACGAGCAGCAGGAGGGGTGCGGCAAGGCGCACACGTAGGAGCATGCCCGCAGTGTGCCGTGTGCCGCGCTCGGCTGCGTCGTGCTACGGCGTACGACACGCGCGCAGTCCCTGGCTGGAGCGCGTCCGCCGCCGCCGGTGACCCGGTGAGAGACTGGTCTGCATGACGTCGAGCCCGCCCGGCGACCCGTGGCGCGAGCCGAGCGCCCCACCTCGGCTCGCGCCCGGATTCGACCCCTGGCAGAGCTTCGTAGCAGGGGAGCCGGTACGTCGCCGGGAGCGGCTCAGGCACCGCGGCCTCGAGGCGCTGCGTGCCTCTCGGGTGCCAGCTCTGCTCGCCGTCTCCGTGCTGCTGCTCGGCGCGCCCGCCGGCCTGCTCTGGGCCCGGGTGAGCCCGACGGTCTCGGTGTCGTTCTCGGCCCAGGGCCCGTCCCTGGACCGGCCGGAGAGCAGCGAGTTCTTCGCGGCTGAAGGCAGCTTCGGCGTGGTCCTGCTGGTGTTCGGCCTGGTGACCGGTGCGGTGGTGTGGCGGGTGCTGCGCCAGCGGGCCACCGGTGTCGGCGTCCCGGTCGGCCTGGCAATCGGGGCGCTGCTCGCTGGCCTCGTCGCGCAGGCGGTCGGCAGCCGATTCGTCGTCGATTCCGACCTGGCGGCGCTATGCGGAGTGCAGAACGCCTGCCCGATCTACGACGGCACGCTGCAGCTGCGCGCACGTGGTCTCGTCGTCATCTGGGCGGTGGCCGCGCTTGCGGCGTACGTCGCGCTGAGCCTGCTGCGCGACGACCCCGAGCCCTCAGTTGAGTGAGAAGGGGCCGATGGTCTCCGGCGGGGGCGGTGCTGCTGCCAGGTGGTGCAGCAATGCGGTCTCGCGCCGCAGCACGCTGAGCTCGAGCCGCAGCCGGGTGGCCGCGTCCGGTACGGCGAGCAGCGACTGCTTCTCCGGCAGGTCGATGACCAGGGCCGCGGCCACGAGGTAGCTGAGGAGCAGGGGCTCGTCCGGCAGGGAGGGCGGATCGACCTCCTCGTCCCGGGCGGTGGCGACCGCGTTCCAGTAGGCGGTGAACTCCGCGATGACGGCGAAGGCTCGCGCGTCGGCATCGTCGCCCGCCACGTCGGGCAGATACTCCACCGCGCCCCGGAGGAAGGGCTGCGAGTCGTCCACCTCCAGCAGGCGAAATCGCGGGCCTCCGGTCGTCACGATGTCGTAGCGGCCGTCGGCGTACGGCTCCACCCGGCGGAGCTCGGCGACGCAGCCGATGTCGTAGAGGAGGGGCTCGTCGTCCACCTCGAGACCCTGCCGGATGGCGACGACGCCGAAGCGGCGCGGTGCCGGCCCCTCGACCAGCTCGCGAACCAGGAGCCGATAGCGCTCCTCGAAGATGTGCAGCGGCAGCGGGATGCCCGGATAGAGCACCGTGTTGAGCGGGAAGAGCGGGAGGGCTTCGGCCACCGGCCGAGCGTACTGGCGCGGTATCGCTGTGGCACCGGAGGTGAGCCGACCGTACGCTGGCCACTCCATTCCCGCTGAGCGCCTCGAAGGAGGTTCTGTCGTGCTGCGTCGCATCGACCTGCGTGGTCGGGTGTGGGGCCGCGACAGCGTGGGACTGCTGCCGCGGGCGGTTCTGGACATCGATGCTGCCTTCGACGCGGTGCGGCCGGTGTGCGAGGACGTGCGCGACCGAGGCGATGTGGCGGTGCGGGAGGCCACCTTGCGCTTCGACCGCGTCGTCGTGGACGAGCTCCGGGTGCCTACGGCTGCGCTGCAACAGGCCCTGGCCGATCTGGACGTCGCGGTACGCGCTGCGCTGGCCGAGTGTGTCCGACGGACCACGCTCGTGCACCAGGCCCAGCGCCGTGCCGACGTTACGGTCGACGTCGCGCCCGGCGGCCGGGTCACCGAGCGGTACCTCCCCGTGGGGCGGGTGGGCCTCTACGTCCCCGGTGGGCGGGTCGCCTACCCCTCAAGCGTGGTGATGAACGTCGTGCCGGCCCAGGTCGCCGGGGTCGCGTCGATCGCCGTGTGCTCACCACCGAAGACGGAGTACGGCGGGCTGCCGCACCCAGTGATCTTGGCCGCGTGTGAGCTGCTCGGCGTGGACGAGGTCTATGCCGTGGGCGGAGCCCAGGCGATCGCGATGTTCGCCTACGGCACCGAGTCGGTCCCGCCGGTCGACCTCGTCACGGGTCCGGGCAACGTCTACGTCGCCGCGGCGAAGCGGGTCGTCCGCGGCATCGTCGGCATCGACGCGGAGGCCGGACCCACCGAGATCGGCATCCTCGCCGACGCGACAGCCGACCCGGCACATGTGGCAGCTGACCTCGTGGCGCAGGCAGAGCACGACCCGCAAGCCGCCTGCCTGCTCGTCACCGACTCGGCGCAGCTGGGCGACGACGTCGACCGGCTGCTGGAGCAGCTGGTGCCGGCCGCCGGGCACCGTGACGCCGTGGTGAGTGCCTTCGCAGGTCAGTCGGCCTGCGTCGTCGTCGACGACCTGGAGATCGCGCTCGCCGTGATGGAGGACTGGGCACCCGAGCACCTCGAGGTGCTGACGTCCGACGCCGGTGCACTGGCGCGCCGGGTCCGCAACGCCGGTGCGATCTTCGTCGGCGCGCATGCCCCCGTGTCGCTCGGGGACTACCTGGCCGGCAGCAACCACGTGCTCCCCACCGGTGGCACGGCCCGACACACCGCGGGCCTCTCAGTCGACTCGTTCCTGCGCGGTGTGCACCTGGTGGAGTACGACGCCGCGGCGCTCGCCGCGGTTGCCGGGCACATCGCCGCGCTCGGCGGCGCGGAGGACCTGCCGGCGCATGTCGCGGCGGTCCGGGCCCGCGCGGTCGCTGGTCCCTCGTGATGGTCCGTGCCGATTCGGCCGGGGAGGGCCTCGCTGCGCTCCCGTTGCGCGACGACCTGCGCGGGCTGACGCCGTACGGCGCGCCGCAGCTCGACGTCGCGGTCCGGCTGAACACCAACGAGAACCCGTACCCGCCCCCACCGGCACTCGTGGCCGACCTCCGCGCCGCTCTCACCGACGCCGGCGGCGGTCTCAACCGCTACCCGGATCGCGAGGCGACGGAGCTGAGAGCTGCCCTAGGGCGCTACCTCGGGCACCCGACCGAGGGGATATGGGCCGCCAACGGCTCGAACGAGGTCCTGCAGCAGCTGCTGCAGGCATTCGGCGGGCCGGGGCGCACGGCGCTGGGCTTCGAGCCGTCGTACTCCATGCACCGGCTCATCGCCCAGGCCACCGGCACGGGCTGGGTGGCGGTCGACCGAGCCGAGGATTTCTCGCTCTCTGCCGATGACGCCGTGAGAGAAGTCGAGGAACACCAGCCCGACGTGGTCTTTCTGTGCTCGCCCAACAACCCGACCGCGACAGCGCTGCCGGCCGACGTGGTGACCGCGGTTGCCGATGCGGCCCCCGGCATGGTGATCGTCGACGAGGCGTACGTCGAGTTCTCGCACTTCCCGTCCGCTGTGGGGCTGCTGCCCGGCCGGCCGCGCCTCGTGGTGACCCGCACGATGAGCAAGGCGTTCGCGATGGCCGGCACCCGACTTGGCTACCTTGCTGCGGATCCGGCGGTAGTGGACGCGCTGCGGCTGGTGCGGCTGCCCTATCACCTCTCCTCGCTGACCCAGGCTGCCGCCCTCGTCGCGCTGGCGCACGCCGACGCGCTGCTGGCGACAGTGGCGCTGCTGAAGTCAGAACGAGACCGGGTCGCCGCCGCCGTCGCGGGTCTCGGGCTGCAGGTAGTGGCGAGCGACGCCAACTTCGTGCTCTTCGGCAGGTTCGCCGCGGGGCGGACCTGGCAGCGCCTCCTCGACAAGGGTGTGCTGGTGCGTGATGTCAGCGGCGGACGCCACCTCGCCGGGTGGCTGCGGGTGAGCATCGGCACGCCGGGGGAGAATGACGCGTTCCTCGCCGCGCTGGCAGAGGTCTGTGTCACCGAGCACCGGGTCATCGAGGAGCAGCAGTGAGCCGCACAGCACGGGTGGAGCGCATCACCGGCGAGACCTCCGTGCTCGTCGAGCTCGCCATCGACGGTGCGGGCCGCTCGAGCTCGGAGACCGGCGTGCCGTTCTTCGACCACATGATCTGCCAGCTGGGCAAGCACGGGGGATTTGACCTCGACGTGCGCACCACCGGCGACACGCACATCGATGCCCACCACCCCGTCGAGGACACCGCCATCGCCGTCGGGCAGGCGTTGCGCGAGGCCCTCGGGGACAAAGCCGGCATCCGCCGGTTCGGCGACGCCCTGGTGCCGCTCGACGAGTCGCTGGTGCAGGTCGCGGTCGACCTCTCCGGGCGGCCCTACCTCGTGCACGAGGAGCCCGACATCGTCGAGCTGATCGGCAGCTACGACACCACGCTCACCAAGCACATCTTCGAGTCATTCGTCGCGTCCGCACAGGTGTGCCTGCACGTGCGGGTGCTGGCCGGCCGCAACGCTCACCATGTCGTCGAGGCGCAGTTCAAGGCAGTCGCACGGGCGCTTCGCGATGCGGTAGCGCTCGACGGCCGGGTGTCCGGCGTACCCAGCACCAAGGGGGTGCTGTGAGCGCACGGCCGAAGGTCGTCGTCTACGACTACGGCTCGGGAAACATCCGCAGTGCCGAGCGGGCGCTGGAGCGAGCGGGCGCTGATGTCGAGGTGACTGCTGATCAGGTTGCGGCCGTGAAATGTAACGGTCTCGTCGTGCCTGGTGTCGGTGCGTTCGGCGCCTGCATGCGCGGGCTCGAAGAGGTCGGCGGACGCGCGGTGGTAGGCGACCGCGTCGACCGCGGGCGGCCGGTCCTCGGCATCTGCGTCGGCATGCAGGTGCTCTTCGACGACAGCGAAGAGGACAGCGGAGAGACCAAAGGGCTCGCCGCGCTTCCCGGGACAGTCCGCCGCCTGCGAAACGCGGCGGTGCTGCCGCACATGGGGTGGAACACCGTTGAGGCGCGGACCGACTCCGTGCTGCTCGCCGGCATCGAGGCAGACGAGCGCTTCTACTTCGTGCACTCCTACGCCGCGTGCGTCGCGGCCCCCGAATTCGTCGACATCGACGAGGTCACCGGTTGGGCCGAGCACGGCACTCGGTTCGCCGCTGTCGTGGAGCGCGGGCCGTTGATGGCGACGCAGTTCCACCCCGAGAAGTCGGGCGATGCGGGAGCGCGACTGCTCGCCAACTGGATCGGCACCCTGTGACGCTGGAGCTGCTGCCGGCAGTCGATGTGGCGGGGGGCCAGGCGGAGCGCCTGGTCCAGGGCGCGGCCGGCAGCGAGACGTCGTACGGCGCACCGCTCGACGCTGCCCTGGCGTGGCAGTCGGCCGGCGCGGAGTGGGTCCACCTCGTCGACCTCGACGCCGCATTTGGACGTGGCAGTAACCGCACGGTGATCGAGGAGGTCGTGCAGCGGCTGGACCTGCGGGTCGAGCTCTCCGGCGGGATCCGTGACGACGTCTCCCTCGATGCCGCGCTTGCCACCGGCGCTGCCCGGGTCAACGTCGGCACCGCGGCTCTGGAGAACCCCGACTGGGTGCGCCGAGCGATCGCTCGGGTGGGCGAGCGCATCGCCGTGGGCCTCGACGTCCGGGGTACCACGCTGTCGGCTCGCGGCTGGACGCAGGACGGCGGGGAGCTCTTCGAGACCCTCGCCCGGCTCGACGCCGACGGCTGCGCCCGCTATGTGGTCACCGACGTGCACCGCGATGGGACTCTCACCGGTCCCAACCTCGAGCTGCTCCGATCGGTGTGCGCAGCCACCGACCGCCCGGTGGTGGCCAGCGGCGGGGTGAGCAGCCTCGACGACCTCCGGGCGATCGCGACACTGGTCGACCTCGGCGTGGAAGGCGCGATCGTCGGAAAGGCCCTCTACGCCGGCGCCTTCACCCTCGAAGAAGCGCTGGCAGCGCTGCGATGACGGTCGCCGTACGGGTGATCGCCTGCCTCGACGTGGACGACGGACGGGTGGTGAAGGGCGTCAACTTCACCGACCTGCGCGATGCCGGCGACCCAG
>DATLOQ010000006.1:0-8274 GCA_035536235.1 Mycobacteriales bacterium | reverse complement strand
GGAGCGGCGGGGGGAGGAGAGCCGGGTGAGGGCTTCGCAGTGCATGCCACCCCTCCCCCCACCGGACTAGGTGCCGGTGGCAGCCTTCTTCGGCGTACGACGTGCGGCGGGCTTGCTCGGGCTCTTCTTGGCCGGCCGAGTCTCGGTCTGCGCAGCCTCGGCCTGCGGGGCCTGAAGCTCTGTCACGAGCGCGTCGTCCCCGACCAGGGACATGACGGGCTCGTTCTCCTTGCGGAAGCTGTCGTAGATCTCCAACAGCACGGCTTTCTGGCGTTCGGTGATCGTGGTGTCCCCGAGGATCGACGCGGGGACGTCGCTGTTGCCGCTGCGCTCCTCGAGGATGCCGGCCTGCACGTAGAGCGCCTCGGCGGAGATGCGCAGCGCTTTGGCGATCTGCTGCAAGATCTCAGCAGAGGGCTTGCGCAACCCGCGCTCGATCTGGCTCAGGTAGGGGTTGGAGACGCCGGCCAGCCGCGCGAGCTGGCGCAGTGAGATCTGGGAGCTGTTGCGCTGCTCGCGGATGTAGTCGCCGAGCTCTCTCACCTTGAGCGTTGCCATCTGTCCCACCTCCCGCTCCGATGTCGGCTCCGGCCCCTGCCGGACGCTGCCAGACCTAGCCTGCCACAGAGTGCTAGCAAATGCAAGCACTACTGCTAGCACCCCGGGCGGGCGACTGTCAGCCAGGGCTCAGGCGAGGACCCCGGCGGCGCGGATGACCCCGACCGGCTCGCCGCCACCGAGGACCGCGACCTCGTGCAGGCCCTCCTGCTCGGCGGCGGCGACGTCGACGCCGACCCGGCGCAGCGCAGCGACCATGACAGCAGCGCGAGCCCGCTGCGAGCCGTCGGCGATCTTCAACGCGACGGCCGTGCCGTCGGGCAGTGCTGCGGCGTAGACGCCTTCAGCGCCGTCCTTCGCCACGATCCCGGGCACCGCGCGGATCAGTGCGGTCACATCGCGTCCGGTGCCGCCGACGAGTTCGGGGTGGGCGCGCATCGCCGCAGCGACCTGGCCGCGCGATGACTCCTCTGCTGCCCGCCCCACCGACGCGATTGCTCGCGCCAGCCCGAGCAGTGTCAGCCCGAATACCGGGGCACCGCAGCCGTCCACCCCGACGCCCGCGACCGGCTCGCCGGCATCGGCCTCGAGCTCGGCCCGGATAGCCACCTGCAGCGGATGCTCGACGCGGCGATAGGTGTCCTGCGGCCACCCCTGCGCGGCACAGGTCACCAACATGCCGGCGTGCTTGCCGGAGCAGTTGTGGTGGATACGGCCCGGCTCGAGCTCGCGCGAGACCAGGAAGGCGGCCGCCTCGGTGGACAGCGGCATGTCGTGGGGGCACTGGAGCGCGCTCTCCGGGACGTCCGCGCGGTGCAGCAGGTCTCGGATCGCGTCAACGTGCATCGGCTCGCCGGAGTGGCTCGCCGCCATGACCGCCAGGTGCTGCGGCTCCAGACCGAACGACTCGACGATGCCTTGATCGACCATGGCGGCCGCCTGCATCGGCTTGTTGCTCGATCGCGGGAAGACGGGGCTCGCGCTGTCGCCGATGGCGAGAAGTACGGCGCCGGCCGGGTCGATGGCCACGACGGAGCCACGGTGCACGCTCTCGACGAAGCCCGACCGGACGACCTCGGCGACGACCTGCGGCGTGTCAGGCAGGAGGAGTCTCCGCCAGAAGGGCGTCGACGTCTGCCTCGCCGTCACGGTACCGGCGGGTGATCTCCGCCGCGCAGGCGTCGAGGACCTCGTGCACTTGACGGCGCACCGCCGAGACCTCCTCCTCCGCGGCCTGCAGCTGGTCTAGCGAAGCGCCGAGCTCGTCCTCCGTGCGCACCCCGACGTCGCTCAGTGAGATGTCCCCGGCGAGCTGCTCCACGCGGCGGCGATGCTCGCTCACCCGGGTCGCTTCGGTACTGCTGTGCCGGCCCATCCCGCGCACCGCGGGGCGGGCAGCGTCGGCCAGGATCTGCGGCAAGTTGGCGATCAACGATCCGGCGTCTGGCTCGCCTGCGGCACTGCGGCGGCGGCGGTCGAGCTCAGCGCCGAGGATGTCGATGCGACCCTGCAGCATCCGGCGCAGGAAGGAGAGGTCGGCCTCCTCCTGCTCGGCCTCGTCCCGCAGCTCACGCAGCTCGGGCAACGCCAGCGTGTCCAGCGACTCGACGTAGTCACCGCTGAGCACCCGGTCGATGCGACGCTTGCCGCCGACGACGGCCTCAGCACCTGTGTCCCCCATGCCGATCCTCCTCAGCTGGACTGTGCTCGACTCTGCTGCCTGCTGTCTCAACGCGGTGCCGGTACCCCGAGCAGGTCGCGGGCGGCGACCGGGTCGAGCGGAGGACGCTGCGCGAGCGTGGCCAGGGCCGCCGCACGGGCGACCAGCTGGGCGTTGTCACGCACCGGCTCCCCTGCGGCAAACGTTAGCGTGTCCTCCATCCCCACGCGGAGGTGACCGCCATGCGCGAGGGCGGCGAGCATCACGGGCAGATGCGCGCGGCCGACCCCGGTGGCCGAGAACGTCGCCCCCTCAGGCAGTGCCGTCACGGCCGCGGCCAGCGCCGACGCGGTGCCGGGCAGCCCGCCAGGGACGCCGAGCACCAGGTCGACGTGCACCCGTCCGCCGTACGGCGGTCCGTGCCGCTCGAGGAGCCAGGACACAGTGGCGAGATGCCCGGTGTCGAAGCACTCGAACTCCGGCACGATGCCGCGCTCCTGCATGGCCTGGTAGAGCGCGACGACGAAGGGGCGGCGGTTGAGGAAGACGTCGTCGCCGAAGTTGACGGTGCCGCAGGTCAGGCTGGCGGAGTCCGGTCCGGCCTCCAGCACCCGCAGCCGGTCCGCCTCGCTGTCGGTGACGGCGCCGCCGGTGGACAGCTGAACGACGAGGTCCGTCTCCGCCCGCAGCGCCGAGACGGTCTCGCGGAGGCGGACGAGGTCGAGCGTCGACGACGTGGCGTCGTCGCGCACGTGCACGTGGATCACCGACGCGCCCGCCGCCTGGCATTCCACCGCAGCGTGGACGAGCTCCTCGAGCGTCACGGGCAGGCCTGCCGCGGCGTCCTTGGCGGTCTCCGCCCCCGTAGGGGCGACCGTGATCAGCGTGCCAGTAGGCACAGTGCCCGCGACCACAGCCCCGGAGTCACCCGCAGACGCGGCGGGTGAACGGCGTCGGGTTCACCGGGGAGCCACCGCCCGGATGCACCTCGAAGTGCACGTGCGGGGAGCCGCCGCGAGCGTTTCCGGTGTCGCCGACGTAGGCGATGATCTCGCCGGCCCGCACCCGGTCGCCCTCCTGCGAGGCGTAGCTCGACATGTGCGAGTAGAAGTACTCCACCCCGTCCTGGCCGCGCAGGTAGACCATCTTGCCGCCGTTGCCGCCGGAGTGGATGTTGCTGATCACCCCGTCGGTCACGGCGTACGCCGGGCTGCCCATCGGAGCGAAGACGTCGACGCCCTTGTGCCGACGCCCGCCGGAGCGCGGGGCGCCCCAGGTGTCGCGAAAAGCGTGGTTGGAGCCGACCAGGCAGGCATAGTTGCCGGACAGGCGCAGTGCCCCGCCGGAGCGGGTCGCGCGGGCCTGGCGCCGGGAGTTCAGCGCGGCCACCTGCCGAGCCTTGCGAGCGTTGATCAGCTCGGCCTCTTCGGTGCGCTCAGCCGTTCGGAGCAGCCGCTCGATGCGGGCACCCTCTATCCGCATGCCGGCGAGCGCTTTGGCCAAGTCGCGGCGGGCGAGGACCAGCCGACGGCGGGAGGCCTCTACCCGGCGGCGGACCGAGCGGCTGCGGTCGAGGGCCGATCGGTCGGCGCGCGTCGCGGCATTGAGCAGGGAGACGCGTTCGAGCGCCGCGTCCGGGTCGTCCGCGGTGAGCATGACCTCCAGACCCGCCCCGCCGAGCCCGGCGGTGTAGACGAGGCGCGCGCGCTTGGACAGGCGCGATCGGACGGCGACCAGCGACTTCTCGTCAGCCGCGAGCTGGCGCTGCAGCCGGACGATGTCGTCGGCGAGCTGAGCGTCGCGAGCCTGCGCGGCCTGGTGGCGCTCGACGGCCTTGTCGAGCTGGGACTTGATGGTCGAAGCCGGCGCGGCCGGCGCCTCGGGGGCGAGGGTCAGCACCAGCGCAGCCACCAGCGCGAACACGAGATGTGCTCTACGACGGAGGAGGGCTGGCCAGAACACGGCCGAGCAGGCTGGCTGGCGAGGCACGCGTGGAACTCCCGGCTGTCGTCAGTGGGCCGTCGCAGAGAGTAACACCGAGGGACATCAACCCCCAAGGCGGGCAAATTGCCCGGGCGAGGCGCCTTGACAGCCTGCTCAACACCTCACTCTCTCCTGCCGAAGCCTATGGATACTGGCTTACCGGGGTACGTTCCCGCCGGGCCGGTCCCAGGTCCCGCCGCAGCCGGAAGGAGGTCGTGCAGTGCTCAAGGGTGACCTGGCCTCCACCCCGCTGGCTGAGGTGCTGACCTCCCTGCACGAGGCCGAGTCCACCGGGTGCCTGCACATCGACGACGCGTCCGCCACCGAAGAGGCGCTCATCTACCTCAAGGCGGGCGTCGTCTACTCGACCTTCGTCCCCGGATACCGACCGCAGCTGGGTTCCCGGCTGGTCTCCTCGGGAGCACTCGCTCCTGAGTCGTTGGAGGAGGCGGTCAACGCGCAGGAGACCGAGCTCCACGACTGGCGCCTCGGCGAGCTGCTCGTCCACCTCGGCTTCGTCGAGGGCGAAGTCGTCGAGGCGTTCGTCGTCGAACAGCTGCGGGAGTCGGCGTACGACCTCTCGCAGTGGACGGAAGGCACGTGGAGATTCCGCAAGGGGGAGAAGACACGCGAGGACGTAGGCGGTCGGAGCTCGATCCCTGACCTGCTCGCCGAGGTCGAGCGTCGCGGGCTCGAGTGGGGCCGCATGACCCCGGTCATCCAGGGGCTTGACGCGGTTCCCGTGCTGTCCTCCGCCGGGGTGGGCGCGGCCGAGATGACCTTGGATCAGGACCAGTGGGCGCTGCTGTGCAAGGTCGACGGGGAGCGCACGATCAGTGAGCTCGCCCGCGACTGCGGCTTCACGCCGTTCGAGGCCGCCCAGGTGGTGTGGCGCTTGATCGGCGGCGGTTTGCTGGACGTGGAGGAGGCCACCCAAGGCTCGGCCGAAGATGAGGCGGAAGCCGAGCGGGCGCCGATGTCAACCTCGGACGCGCTCAGCTCAGCCATCGCCCTGCTGGGCGGGGTTCGCGCTACCGACTCGGACGGGGGGACTGCCACCCCCGAAGCGAGCGAGTGGTCAGACCTTCTGAATGAGGACGACGGAGACGACACCGCCAGCGACAGCGAGCTCGGCCGCTTCTTCACCGAATCGACCGAGTCGACAGAATCCACCGAATCGACCGGCTCGGCCGACTCGGCCGCGGATGTCGAGCAGGTCTCCGCCGAGCCCGTGGCCGAGCAGGCGGCCAAAGCCTGGACCGACGAGCTCGGGCTGGCGTCGGCCGGGCCCGCCGAGGCGGACTGGGCCAGCGCCAACTCGCTGGCGGACTACTACATCTCGCCGGCCGAGCCCGAGCTCCCCACTGAGCAGCCGGGTGAGCCGGCCGGGCCGGCCTTCGACTACGACCCGGACGATCCGCTGGCGCGAGTCAGCGAGGCGCTCAACGCGATGCTCTCCACGCTGCCGACGGTGACCGAGCCGCCGGGGTCGGTCTCGCTGGCCGCCCTGTCGCCCGACGAGGTGCCGGCCCCGTCGGCGGCGGACCTGGCCATTGCGGAGCTCACCCGGTCGGCCGCCGCAGCAGAGCTGGCGATGGCCCACGCCATGGCGGAGGACGACCGCCGGGATCGCGCCCTCGCGGAGCAAGCCGAGCAGGCGGAAGCCGAGCGGGCGGAAGCCGAGCGGGCCGAGGCGGAGCGGCTCGAGATCGAGCGTGCAGACGCCGAGCGGGCGGAAGCTGAACGGGCGGAAGCTGAACGGGCCGAAGCCGAGCGGGCCGAGGCGGAGCGGCTCGAGATCGAGACCGCGGAGGCTGAGCGGGCCGAGGCTGAGCGGGCCGAGGCTGAGCGAGTCGAAGCGGAGCGGCTCGAGATCGAGACCGCGGAAGCCGAGCGGGCCGAAGCTGAGCGAGCGGACGCTGAGCGGGCCGAAGCCGAGCGGGCCGAAGCTGAGCGGGCGGAGGCAGAGCGCGTCGAAGCGGCGCGGCTCGAGGCGGAGCGGGCGGCGGCGGAAGAGTCCGAGCCCGACGACTTGGAACAGCTGGCTCAGGAGTTCGCCGGGCTCGACAGTGACAACGACAGCCAGGATGCCGTCAGGGACCTCGGTGAAGCGGCTCCGGCCCGGGGGGATGCGGCCGCGCTGCTACGCGACTTCAGTGCGACGGCGCCGGAGCCGGCCGCCGAGCCCGAGCCGGAGCCGGAGCCGACGCCCGAGCCGGAGAGTGCGCGACCTGCGCAGCCGCGGCGCAACCACGACAACGACACGGCGAGCCTGCTTCGTGAGCTCTCCTCGCTCGGCCTTGACGACGACCCGACGCCGACTAGCGCACCGACCCCGCCGGCGCGGCCGACGGGCGGCAACCGTCCCGCTGCGCCACCCAAGGAAGCACCTAAGAAGCGCAAGGGCCTCTTCAGTCGCTGAGGCGCGAGCGGACCTTGCCTCTAGGACGTCCCCACACCGAGCTCCCGGCGGAGCTTGTCTACGTGACCGGTCGCCTTGACGCCGTACATCGCCCGCTCGATGCGACCCGCCTCGTCGATCACGAACGTCGAGCGGATCACGCCGGTCACCTCTTTGCCGTAGAGCAGCTTCTTGCCGTAGGCGCCGTACGCCGTGAGCGTGGCCTTGGAGGGGTCGCTGACCAGCGGGAAGTTCAGTCCCTCGGCCGCGCGGAACTTCGCCAGCTGCTCCGGCTTGTCCGGCGAGATCCCGATGACGGCGAACCCCGCATCGGCGAAGGCCGCTCGACCGTCCCGGAAACCGCAGGCCTGCTTGGTGCAGCCCGGGGTCGAGGCCGCCGGGTAGGCGTAGAGCACGACCTTGCGCCCAGCGAAGTCAGACAGTGCCACCGTCACGCTGTCCGCGTCAGGCAACGCGAAGGCCGGCGCTGGGTCTCCCACCTGCAGATTTACCGACTCGGCCACTCGGTCTCCCCTCATCGGCGGGCGATGTGCTGTCGAGTCGCAGCGCTTCGGTCGTAATCAGTCGTCGCCGCGGTCTTTCGCCTTCTGCTCCGTCGCGAGGTCGGCGTCGACCATCATCTCGATGAGCTCCTTGAAGGTGACCTTGGGCTCCCAGCCGAGCTTGTCCTTGGCCTGGCTCGGGTCGCCGATCAGCAGGTCAACCTCGGCCGGCCGGAAGAAGCGCGGGTCCTGCTCGACGTGCTTCTCCCATGCGCCGTCGATGCCGGCCCGCGCGAAGGCGACCTCGAGCAGCTCGCGGATCGAGTGCGTCTCGCCCGTGGCGATGACGTAGTCGTCCGGCTGGTCCTGCTGGAGCATCCGCCACATCGCGTCGACGTAGTCGCCCGCGAAGCCCCAGTCGCGCCGCGCCTCGAGGTTGCCGAGGGCGATCTTCTCCTGCAGCCCAAGGGAAATCCGGGCCACCGCGCGCGTCACCTTGCGCGTCACGAACTCGTACCCGCGCCGGGGACTTTCGTGGTTAAACAGGATGCCGGAGCAGGCGTAGGCGTCATACGACTCGCGGTAGTTGACGGTCATGTAGTGGCCGAAGGTCTTGGCCACGCCGTACGGCGAACGCGGGTGGAAGGGCGTCGCCTCCGTCTGCGGCACCTCGCGCACCTTGCCGAACATCTCCGAGCTCGACGCCTGGTAGAAGCGCACCTTGCTCATCTCGCCGCCGGTGTGGATGCGCAGCGCCTCCAGCATGCGCAGCACCCCCATGCCGGTGATCTCGCCGGTCAGCTCCGCCTGCTTCCAGGAGAGCCCGACGAAGGAGATCGCGCCGAGGTTGTAGACCTCGTCGGGCTGCGAGACCTCCATGGCACCGATGAGCGACGGCAGGTCGGTGAGGTCGCCCTCGACCAGCTGGATGCTCGGGATGATGCGCTCAACCGTGCGGAGCTTGGGGTTGCTCTGCCCGCGGATCAGCCCGTAGACCTCGTAGCCCTTGGCCGCGAGCAGCTCGCCGAGGTAGAGGCCGTCCTGTCCAGTGATTCCGGTGATGAGCGCACGGGGCACGACTGTGGCCTCTTCGATGTAGTCGACGTTTGCGGGCAGAGACGGTTTCGCGCGGATGCTATCGGGCTAGCGTGCAGGCATGACTCCCCGGA
>DATLOQ010000005.1:0-21595 GCA_035536235.1 Mycobacteriales bacterium | reverse complement strand
GACGGCAGGGCGGTGTCGGTGCTGCCCGCGCTGGCCGGCTCGCCCTGAGAGCGCTCTCCGGCCGCGACGACGCCGAGGCCGCACGTCAGCGCGATGGCGGTCGCCAGCGCGACCACGACACCTCGGGAGCTCCGCATGCTCTCCCTATTGGCTCATCGCCCGGGGAATCCTGCCGACAGGGATCGACCCCGCGGTGACGAAGTGGTGTCGAGAAGGTACGCCGACGTAGGAGGACCTCCGCATGAGCACGCCCACCCGTCGCCTGCTCGGCGCGGCCAACGCCCTGGCCTTCGTCTCCGGGCTAGCGGCCCTGGCTCTGCACGGCACGGCAGCCAGCCCTACCGGGACGGACCTGGCCAGCGACCCACGGCTGTCGACCGCGGACGCCGTACGCCGGGTCACCGGTCCCGACCTGCTGCTCGGCGATGACCGACACGTCACCGCACCCGGGGACTTCTTCGACGCGCAGCGCACCGGTCCCGATGGCGCCGCCGCGGACCCCGCTACCTACGCGCGCGCCATGGCCGAGGCCGATGCGGTCGCCGCCGACACGGCGCGTCGCGACCCGGCGCTGGCCAAAGCGCGCTGGCAGCTGATGGGCCCGACCGCCATCGGCGGCCGGGTGCTCGACATCGCCGTCGACGCCACCGAGGACAACACCCTCTACATCGCCACGGCCACCGGTGGGGTGTGGAAGAGCACCGACGGCGGCACCAACTACACCCCGTCCTGGCCGGGCACCCTGACGCAGTCGATCGGCGCGCTCGCGGTCGGACGGGACGGGACCATCTACGCCGGCACCGGTGAGGCCGGACCGGGCGGCGGGAGCGTCACCTTCGGCGGCACCGGGATGTACCGGTCGCGGGACAAGGGCCGCACCTGGACCAACGTCGGGCTGAAGAACACCGGTGGCTTCGGCCGCATCGTCGTGGATCCGAAGAACCCCAAGCGCGTCTTCGCCGCGGCCACGGGCAACCTCTACCGGCCCGGCGGCCAGCGGGGCGTCTACCGCTCCCTCGACGGCGGCAGCAGCTGGACATTGGTGCTTCCGGGCGCCAACCAGACGACGGGTGCCGCCGACCTGGCCATCGACCCCGGCAACCCCCTGCGGATGTACGCCACGACCTGGGACCGGGTCCGCTACCCCACCCACCGGGTGTACGGCGGCCGCGGGTCGGGGTTCTACCGATCCCTCGACGGCGGTGGCACGTGGACCCGCGTGGTCGACGGCCCGACGGGTGAGTCACCGGCGGACACGGGACGCATCAGTGTCGCCGTGGCGGCGAGCAACTCCAGTCGCCTCTACGCGCTCGTCATCGCCACCAACGGCCGCCACGGCGGCTTCTTCCGCTCCGACGACGCCGGCGCCACCTGGGCTGTGATCCCGGACTCGTCGATGCTGACCGGCAACTCCTCGACGTACGGATGGTGGTTCGGCCGTCTCTTCGTCGACCCGGCGGACGCCCAGCGCGTCTTCGTCCCGGGAGTCGAGCTGATCGAGTCACGTGACGGAGGCGTCTCCTTCATCCCGCACTCATCGGTCCTCGCCGGGGTCGCGACCGGCCTGCACCAGGTGTCTGTGCACGCTGATCAGCATGCGATGGTGTGGCACCCGCGGGTGGCCGGCTTGGTATACCTCGGCAACGACGGCGGCATGTACCGCTCGCGCGCCAACGGCCTCGTCGGCACCTGGGTGGCCGGGGTCTCGCAAGGCTGGACCCAGCACTACAGCGTCGGCGTGAGCCGCCAGCAGCCGGGTCGCATCGTGACTGGCCTGCAGGACAACCTCTGCCAGCGCAGCTACCTAGTGGGTGGCGTGTCGCGGCCCGAGTCGTGGACGAAGTACGGGCTCTGCGGTGACGGTCTGCAGACGCTGGTCAATCCGAAGAACGACCTCTCCGTCTACGGCTGCTCGCAGTACGGCTCGTGCACTCGCTCCCTCGACGGCGGCTTCTCGTTCCAGTCGTTGGGAGCCACGACGTCGGACCGGCGCGGCTGGTGGGCGCCGCTGCAGTTCGACCCCACCAACCCTGACGTCATGTACTACGGCGGCAACGTGCTCAACCGCTCGACCAACGGCGGCGCGTCGTGGACCGCGATCAGCGAGGATCTCTCGACCGACCCGGAGCAGCTCGACCCGGACAGCGGCTACCACATCTACGGCGTCATCACCTGGGTGGCCGCCTCGCCCGCGGACCCGAAACGGCTCGTGGTGGGCACCGACGAGGGCCTGGTCTGGACGACCCGCGACCTCGGTGAGACCTGGACCAAGGTGCGCGCTCCACGGGGCGTCACCGCGAAGGCGTGGGTCACCCGGGTCGCCTTCGACCCGGCCGATCCCAACGTCTTCTACGTCACCTACTCCGGCTACCGCTCCGGCGCCGGACGCGCCCACGTGCTGCGCACTGCCGACTTCGGCCGCACCTTCCGCGACATCAGCGGCAACCTGCCCGGGGCACCGGTGAACGAGATCGTGCCGGTCGGGCGCAGCACCCTGCTCGTCGGCACCGACGTCGGGGTCTACGTGACCCGCGACGGGGGCGCCCGGTGGTCCACGGTGGGGGCCAACCTCCCGCGGGCCCCGATTCTGGACCTCGACTTCGACCGGGCCACCGACACGCTGACCGCGGCGACGTTCGGCCGAGGCGTCATGCGCGTGGTCCTCCCCGACCTGTAACCCCACCACCTGCCACCTGCCACCACGCCCATCCGCACTGTCCAATTGCCCGGTTAACAGGCCAAGTGGACCCCCTAGGAGGGCCGGTCGTGTGCAGTTGCCCTGTGAAGGTCGCCGAAGTAAGGATGCGACCTGTGAGAATGGCCGGGTGACAACACTTCGCCGCGCCCGCCGTACGACGGCCGCGCTCGCCCTGGTCCTGTCCCTGGCCGCCTGCTCGAGCGACGACACCGCGCAGGACGACGCAGCAGATGTCAGCCCGAGCCAGTCGACCCAGGCGACCACGACCCCGTCGTCGAGTGCCGTGCCGGCCGTGCCGTCCGCACCGGGTGCTGCCCCGTCGCGGCTCGGCCAGCCCGGTGCGACCGTCGTACCGGCACCGGGTACGACCGCCGGCGGCATCCCCAGCAATACCAGCCCCAGCCCGGTGTCCACGGCGCCACCCGGGCCGGCAGCCAAGCGGCTGTCCGCCGCTCCGGGTGGCTACACGCTCGACACGACCGGCACCTTCACGTCGGACCTCGGCGGCGAGCAGCCGGTGGACAGCGAGTCGAGCCTGCGCATCGATCCGGCTAGAGGCGACGACCAGCACTCGTCATTGAGCGGAGAGCAGGGCAGCACCGAGCAGACAGTTCGCTTCTCGGCGTCGAGCATCGACCTGGTGCAGCTGAAGCTCACGACGCCGGCTTTCGTCAAGGAGTTCCGTCCCATCAAGCCGGTGCAGCTGCTCCCCCAGCCCCCCGCAGTAGGCCGCACCTGGAAGTGGACGATCATCTCCACCGACAACGCCACGACCGCCGCGCTCGAGGCGAAGGTCGCGCGCAAGGAGACGATCGTCATCGGCGGCGAGAAGGTCGCGACGACGGTGGTCACCAGCACGCTCACGCTCTCCGGCGACATCGACGCGGTGTCGAAGATGGAGACCTGGGTGGCCGACCGCTACCAGCTCACCGTCAAGGAGCACGCGGTGACCACAGGCATGATCCAGGCGGTGCGGTTCAGCAGCGACACGACGTCGGTGATGAGATCCACCAAGCCGACCCGATAGGCCATCCGCCTAGTCTGAGAGCTCGACCAGCAGCGGCGCGTGGTCGCTGGGCTTGAGGCCCTTGCGAAACTGCCGGTCGATGGCGCAGCGGCGCAGCCGGAGGACCAGGTCTCGGCTCACGAGCGCGAGGTCGATGCGCATGCCCAGGTTGCGGTGGAAGTTGCCGGCCCGGTAGTCCCAGTAGGTGTAGTGCGCCGCCTCGGGCTCAAGGTGGCGGTAGGCGTCCACCAGGCCGGCGTCGAGAATCCGCGCGAGCCGATCGCGCTCCGGAGCGCTGGTGTGCGTCGTACCCACGAACAGCGATGGGTCCCAGACGTCGACGTCAGCGGGCGCGATGTTGAAGTCACCCGCGACGAAGAGAGGACGACCAGCCAGCTCGCGCAGCCGCGTCGTCATCGCATCGAGGAACACCAGCTTGTCGGCGTACGACGGCGTGTCCAGCTCACGCCCGTTGACGACGTACACACTGACGACGGTGAGGTCGCCGATCCGCGCCTCGATCCACCGCGCCTCCTCGGCTACGGCCTCGCCCGGCAGCCCGGGCGTCGCCTCCAGCAGCGGGGTGCCGACCGGCGCGAGCACAGCGACACCGGCCCAACGCCCGCCGCTGTGGTCGACAGCGGCGTATCCGGCCGCCTCGAGCTCGCCGTGCGGAAACGCCTCTGGCCGCACCTTGGTCTCCTGCAGGCAAACGACGTCCGGCCGGTGCGTGTGGAGGAGCTCCAGGACCCGCGGCAGCCGCGCTGTGAGGGAGTTGACGTTCCACGTGACGAGGAGCATGGCCAGATCATTTCCTACCGGAGCGCGTCCCGCCCCGTCGTCTCCGGGCTGCCACCGGCTGGAAGAATGCGGCTCGCACTGCCACTGAAGGAGGCCGCATGCCACTGGACGACGCTGACATCGAGCGCGTGCTCGTCATCACCGCCCACCCCGACGACGTCGACTTCGGATCGGCCGGCACCATCGCCATCTGGACGAAGGCCGGCGTCGAGGTCACCTACTGCCTCGTCACCGACGGCGATGCCGGTGGCTTCGACCCAGCGGTAGCGCGGTCAGACATCGCCGGCATCCGGCAGGCCGAGCAGCGCGCAGCGGCAGCAGAGGTCGGCGTCACCGACGTCCGGTTCCTCGGCTACCCCGATGGGCGGGTCTACGTGACGCATGAGCTGCGCCGCGACATCTCGCGGGTGATCCGTCAGGTGCGGCCGCAGCGCGTCCTCACCCAGTCACCAGAGCGCAACTACGCGCGCATCTACGCCAGCCATCCGGACCACCTGGCTACCGGCGAGGCGGCCATGAGCGCGGTGTACCCCGATGCGCGCAACCCCTACGCGCACCCGGAGCTGCTGGCCGACGAAGGACTCGAGGCGTGGTCGGTGAGCGAGATGTGGCTGATGTCCGCCGACGCGGACCGGTGGGTCGACGTCACCGACACCTACGACGCCAAGCTGGCTGCACTCCGGCAGCACGTCAGCCAGACCGCGCACATGGACGACCTGGACGGGATGCTGCGCAGCTGGCTCGCGCGCGAGGCTTCGGCCGCGGGTCTCCCCGAAGGACGGCTGGCCGAGGCGTACCGGGTGATCGACACTGCCTGACGCGGCTGCTTCGTCAGCTGCCTGCGGCTCGCGGAGGCGACGAAACACCCCTCGAAATGGCAGGGTGTCCGTACACCTGGGTCACCGCCTGGGCACCAAGTGAGAGGGCTGCGCGTCTCGTGAGCAAGAAGAAGGCCACCGGCATGAGCAAGCGCGTGTCCTTTATGGACAAGTCGGTGGTCAACGAGAACAAGGAGATCCTCCGCTTCAACGACGCCCTCGAGCGGGAGGCCCGCAAGGAAGAGGCGGTCCGCCTCGGCATCCCGTACGAGGAGGAGAAGCCCCGCGAGCGCGCCGCCGGCCGCGGCCGTCCGACGGGGTCTCGCCCGACCAGCGGCTCGTCCCGACCGGCCGGCGGTGCCGAGCGCCCGCGACGCGAGCCTTCAGCACCTCGCGGCCCGCGGCCCGGTGAAGCCGAGCTGCATGCGGCCGGAGAAGCCGCCGAGGGCTGGGCGGATTTCTCGGCCGCCGGACTGAAGATGGCTGATCAGCTGCTGCGCGGACGCAAGCCCAACCCGGCCGCGAGGTTCGCGTGGGAGCTGGTCACCGCCGCTGTCCCGGCCGACGCCGACTGGGACGACGTACGCCGTCGCTGGGGCGTCGTGCATGACGCCATCCTCAACGAGTGGGTGAAGACCCATCCGGACGACGCTCCCCCGCCGCCGAAGAAGAAGCCACGACCCCGGCCCGAACGTGCTGCCCGTACGCCGGGCGCCGCGCGTCCGCCGCGGCCCGGCGACGAGATCGCCGACGCCGAGGGGGTCAAGAAGCGCCGCCGCCGGGGCGGTCGAGGCAAGAAAGGTCAACAGGTGAGCGATGCGGCTGCGACTCCCGACGGCGTCGTACCTGATGCGACAGGTGAGGCCGCCGTCGCGGGCCTCGAGTCGCCCGGCGCCGCCACGCCCCCACCACTGATCGAGGGGGAGGGCCCCGCCACGGCGCCCGGCACTTCCGAGGCCATGTCGCCCCCGCAGGATCCAGGCGCGCCGCCGTCCGGAGGCGCACCGGATTCGCCGACCCAGCACCCCACCCGGGCGGTGGCGCCGGCAGTTCAAGAGCCGAGTGCTGCCGGCCCGGCTGCCCAGGAACCAACTTCGCAGGACTCGGCCAGCCAGGAGCCGGCAGCCCAAGAGCCGCCAGTCCAAGAGCCGGCAGCACCGGAGGCAGCCGAGGCCGTAACCGCGGCTGCGGCACCGCCTGCGCCGGTCGAGGCAGCCGATGCCGAGCACTTCGCCGTGCCGATGCTCGACCAGCCGGAGCAAGCTCCGCCGGCGGCGCCCGTCGACCCCGGCTCCGGGGCGGCACCCGCCGAGAGCGCGCCTGCCGAATCAGCCACACCGCCCGCAGAGGCGACGCCTGCCGCTGACCCAGCTTCCCCCGAGGCAACTGCACCAGCAGCCGAGCAGGCACCACCGACCGAACCGGCACCCGCCGTGGCAACCGCACCTCCCGCTGAGGCCGCACCTCACGCTGAGGCCGCACCTCCCGCTGAGCCGGCACCTCCCGCTGAGGCGGCACCTCCCGCTGAGCCGGCACCTCCCGCTGAGCCGGCACAACCGGCCGAGCCGGCCGAGCCGGCCGAGCCGGCCGAGCCGGCCGCGGCGGACTCGGCGACCGCACCCGACGTACCAGATGACACTCCGGGCTCCACCGCACGTTGATCTTTGAACCGTCTGCGACCGCGGCGCACAGGAGCGGGCTGCAGAGATCAGCAACGGGCCGCGGACGACGCACGGTGCGCCCGTGACCCGGATCGGCTTGGTGCTCGGGGCTGGCGGCATCACCGGCGAGGCGTTTCACCGTGGTGTGCTCTCCGCCTTGCAGGACAGCGCCGGCTGGGACGCCCGGCTGGCCAGCATCGTCGTGGGCACCTCAGCGGGGGCGCTCGTGGGCGCGTCTCTTCGAGCACCCGACCGCAAGCCGCCAGCGTCGATGCCCGCCGACGCGCCGCAGGTCGCCATGCCGATGCGCCGTGTCGCCGGCCTCGGGGTGCTCGCGGCGGCCGCCCGGCGACCGTGGCGCGCGCGGCCCGTCGTGCTCGCAACCGCGCTGGTGCCGGCCGGGCGCGTGTCCACTGCGTCAATCGCGGCTGGTGTACGCCGTCAGCTGGGCTCAGCCTGGCCAGCTGAGGACCTGTGGGTCGTCGCCGCCCGCCGCCGCGACGGAGTGCGCGTGGTCTTTGGTCGCGGCGACGCGCCTGCTACGGACGTGGGGCGCGCTGTAGCGGCATCCTGCGCGATACCCGGCTACTTCCAGCCGGTCACGATCGATGGCGTGGAGTACGTCGATGGCGGGGTCCACTCTCCCACCAATGCCGACCTGCTCGCCGGACTCGGGCTGGACCTCGTCGTGGTGAGCTCGCCGATGTCGGTGCGGCCGGTCGCCGCCAGGCCACAGGTCGACCTCGGCTTGCGGCTGCTCTGGCACCGCAACGTCGTCGCCGAAGCCCGCCGAGTGCGCCGCAGCGGCACCCCGGTGCTGGTCATCGAGCCGGATGTCGCGACGCTGGCACGGCTGGGCATCAACGCGATGCGCGGGAAGCACCTCGGCGAGATCGCAGCGCGCGCGGCAGCCGCAACCGCGACTGACCTGCGGCGTCCGAGCAACGCTGCACACCTCGCCCTCCTGCAGCAGCGTGGCTGACGAGGTGCGACGGTGAGATCTCTCGGTCCAGCAAGCTCGTCCGCCGCGGACCGTGCGGGGGTCCCGCCCCGCACCACACTGACTGCGTCGCACAGTTCGGCAGGAGGGCCGGCGACATCGCCGTCAGGGCTTGCGCTTCGACCGCGGCTTCGCGGCGGCCTGCTTTGCAGCTGAGCGCGGGCTCGCGGTGCTGCTCGGCGAGGCCGCACTCGCCTGCTTCGCGGCTGCCTTCATCTGCTGCTTGTAGGCGCGCACCTCGAGCAGTGAGTCGGGGCCCACGATGTCGGCGACCGAGCGCCTGGCACCGTCCTCGCCGTAGATGCCGGCCGCCTCGCGCCAGCCGGGAGGACGCACGCCGAGCTGCTTGCCCAGCAGGGCCACAAAGATTCTCGCCTTCTGCTCGCCGAAACCGGGCAGGGCGCGCAGCCGCGACAGCAGCTCCTCGCCCGAGCCGGCACCAGCCCACACCGCCGCTGCGTCGCCGCCGTACTCCTCGACCACCCGGGCGCACATCTGCTGCACCCGCGCCGCCATCGAGCCGGGGAACCGGTGGATGCACGGCGGCTTCGCGAAGACGGCAGCGAGGGCGCCGGGGTCGTACGACGCCAGCTCCGCCGCATCCGGGGTGTGGCCGAGCCGCTGGGTCAGCACCCACGGCCCGGCGAACGCGCGCTCCAGCGGGAACTGCTGGTCGAGCACCATCCCGATCAGCAGCGCGAGCGGGTCGCGGGTGAGGAGCGCGTCCGCCTCGGGCTCTTGAGCGAGGCAGATGGCAGGGGCAGCCGGCGTCATGAGGCCAGCCTGCCACGCCGTACGCCGGGCCGCTGCCCCCCTGTGGTGCGCAGCAGGAACAGCGTGACGAAGCCCGCGACGAAGCCCGCCACATGGGCGAGGTACGCCACGCCGCTGCCCTCGGTGAGACCCGCGCCTCGCGAGTAGCCGTACTGCAGCGCGAACCACGAGCCGAGCACCAGCCAGGCCGGCAGCCGGAACGGGAAGAAGAGCAGGAAGGGCACCAGGCTGAGCACCCGGGCCCGCGGGAAGAGCTTGAGGTAGGCGCCGAGCACTCCGGCGACCGCCCCGGAGGCGCCGATCAGCACCGTGGTGGAGTCGCGGAAGGCGAAGGCGAAGACGTACGTCGCGACATAGCCCCAAGCCAGGTAGCAGGCCAGGTAGCGCAGCCGCCCCAGCCGGTCCTCGACGTTGTTGCCGAAGACCCAGAGGAAGAGCATGTTGCCGAGCAGGTGCAGCAGCCCGCCGTGCAGGAACATCGCGTAGAGCACGGATAGCGCGGGCGACTTGTCGTAGTCCGGCTCCACTTCCGTGCACCCACCCGCGGGCGAGGCGGCGCCGGCGGTCGTGTCGAGCGGGTCGTTGGTCACCACCTCCTGCGGGATGGCGGCGTACTCGCGGAAGAACGCCTCCTGCCGGCAGGCCTGGGCCGCCGGGGTCTCACCGGGGATCGGCGACTGCGCGATCGGCTCCTGGAAGAACACGACGACGTTGAGAAGGATCAGGAGGTAGGTGACCCACGGCCGGCGATGAGTGGGGTTGTCGTCGTGCACGGGGATGACCATGCGCGTGATCATCCCCTCACGAGCAGGTGGCGCCCGGCAACTAGTGTGGCGACACCATGGATCTCGGGCTGCAGGGTGCCGGCGTGCTCGTCACGGGCGGCGCGGGGGGCATCGGTACGGCGATAGTCCGGCTGCTCGCCGCTGAGGGTGCCCGGGTGGCGGTGCACTACCGCTCGAGCGGCCAGGCTGCGCAAGCGCTGGCCGACGAGGTGGGCGGAGTGCCGCTCGCCGCCGACCTGACCGACGAGTCCGCAGCTGATGCTCTCGTGCCAGCTGCCGTCGAAGCGCTGGGCCGCCTGGACGTCTGCGTCGCCAACGCGGGTGCCTGGCCCGCTCCTGACACGGCCGTCGCCGACATGTCGCTGGAGCGCTGGCGGTCCACCCTCGACACCAACCTGACAGCGACCTTCCTGACGGCACGCGCCTACCTACGGCACGTCGCGACCACTGGCCACGGCTCGCTGGTGATGGTGGCCAGCACGGCAGGGCTCTTCGGCGAAGCCGGGCACGGCGACTACGCCGCAGCGAAAGCGGCGATCTCCGGCGGTCTGCTGCTCAGCCTGAAGAACGAGCTCGGCCGGATCGCGCCGCTCGCGCGGGTCAACGTCGTCGCTCCCGGGTGGACGGTGTCGCCGATGACCGCCGGTCGGCTCGACCCGGCCGACGTCGCCCGGGTCACGGCGACCATGTCGCTGGGCAAGGTGGCGACGGTGGACGACATCGCGCACGCCGTGGCCTTCCTGGCCTCCGACGTCACGGCCGGGCACATCACCGGGCAAGTGATCACCGTCGCCGGTGGCATGGAAGGCCGGCTGCTGCGCCGGCCAGGCTAGCTGCCGAGGCTGCGCAGCATCTCCATCAGGTCCCGGCAGGCCGGGCAGACCGGCGAGCCCGGCTTGGCCGAGCGGGTCACCGGGAAGACGGCGCCGCACAAGGCCGTCACGACGTCGCCGAGGACCGCGCTCTGCACGATCTTCGCCTTGTCGACGTAGTGGAAGACGATGTTGTCGGTGTCGTCACGCTGCAGGTCCGGTACGACGTCGGTGCGGGTGCTCATGGGCTCGATTGTGCGCCATCGCCGGTCGCGACGGGGCGCGACGGGTCACGCACCCACTCGCTCCACGACCCGGGATAGAGCGCACCGCGGATGCCCGCGAGCTCGAGCGCCAGCACCTCATGCGCCGCGGTGACGCCGGAGCCGCAGTAGACGCCCACGTCGGTACCGCGGCCGATGCCGAGCGCGGCGAACTTCTCGCGCAGCGCGGCCGGGTCGTGGAAGCGACCATCGGAGGTCACGCTGGCAGTAGTCGGCGCGCTGACCGCGCCCGGGATGTGGCCGGCCACCGGGTCGATCGGCTCGACCTCGCCGCGGTAACGCTCCGCCGCCCGCGCGTCGAGGAGCACTCCGTCACGGGCGAGGGCCGCGGCCCCCGCGACGTCGAGCACCGGCAGCACCCCGTCGCCGACGCGGAAGTCGCCCTCGACGGCGGGCGCCGGCTGGCCGGACTCGGTGGGCCGGCCCTCCGCCAGCCACGCCCGCCAGCCGCCGTCGAGGAGGCGGACGTCGGGGTGGCCGTGGTGGCGCAGCAGCCACCAGGCACGTGCGGCGCTGGTGCCGTCGGCGTCGTCGTACACGACGACCGGGACGTCGTTCGAGACTCCACTGCGGCGCATCGCCGCCTCGAAGTCGCCGCGGGCGGGTAGGGGGTGGCGCCCGCCGACTCCGGGTGGCGCGGCGAGGTCCCGCGCGAGGTCGACGAAGGCGGCGCCGGGGATCCTCCCGGACACATGGTCGTCGTACGCCGGCGGGCCCATCAGCCGCCACCGCACGTCGAGGACCGTCACCGCCGCCTCCGCGTCGATCAGCGCGGCGAGCTCGGCGGTCGTCATCAGTGGTCCGGTCATGCGAGCGGCTCCTCGGCGAGCAGCCGGTGGAAGGCGATCGCTGCTGCCGTCCCGACATTGAGCGAGTCGACGTCGGGTCGCATGGGGATCCGCACTCGCCGGGTCGCCCCAGCCTGCGTCGTCGCGCGCAGGCCGGGACCCTCTGCACCGAGCAGCAGCGCGACCCGATGACCGCGGAGCCCGTCGAGGTAATGGACCGGCTCGGCCGACGGGTCCGGCGTCAGCGCCACGGTCGTGAAGCCGGCGTCGTGCAGCTGGCCCAGAGCCGCCGGCAGGCTCAGCGTCCGCGCGATCGGGACGTGCAGCAGGTGGCCCATCGAGACGCGGATGGCCCGCCGGTAGAAGGGGTCGCAGCACTCGGGGCACAGCAGCACCGCGTCGACGCCGAGCGCGCGCGCGTTGCGGAAGATCGCACCGAGGTTCTCGTGGTCGTTGATCCGCTCGAGCACGCAGACCACCCGCGCCGTCGCCAGCACGTCGGAGATGCTCGGCAGCTCCCGGCGTACGCCGCAGGCCAACGCTCCGCGGTGCAGGTGGAAGCCCGCGATAGCGTCGAGGACTTGCTCGCTGGCGACGTAGACGGGCGCTCGCAATCCGTCGAGGGCCGCACCCAGCTTGGCGTGGTGGCTCGGCGTGACGAGCACCGAGCGGACGTCGTACGGCGAGGTCAGCAGCTCCCGGACGGCGAGCGGACCCTCAGCGATGAACACGCCCACGTCGCCTTCATACCGGACCCGCAGCTCGACGTCGGTGAGCGATCGGTAGTCGATGAGCCGCGGGTCGTCCGGATCGTCCACCGCGACATCCGACGCGACCCCCAACCCGCCACCCCGATCGACGATCAATGGCGTCTTCTTGCTCGGTTGTGCAGATGTTCTCACCGAAGTTGCCCCCGCGGTGGGGCTAGGTGGCGAGGCCGACCGGGCAGGAGACTCCCGTGCCGCCGATGCCGCAGTAGCCGCGCGGGTTCTTGGCGAGGTACTGCTGGTGGTAGTCCTCGGCGAAGTAGTACTCCCCCGCCGGCACGATCTCGGTGGTGATCGCGCCGTAGCCGGCCTTGCGCAGCACCGGCTCGTAGCTCTCCCGCGCTTCCTTCGCCACCTGCGCCTGCTCGTCGGTCGTGGTGTAGATCGCGGACCGGTACTGCGTGCCGGTGTCGTTGCCCTGCCGCATGCCCTGCGTCGGGTCGTGGCTCTCGAAGAAGACCCTCAGCAGCTCGGCGTAGGAGATCACCGCCGGGTCGAAGACGACCTGGACGACCTCGGTGTGCCCGGTGCGACCCGAGCACACTTCTTCGTACGTCGGGTTGGGGGTGTAGCCGCCGGCGTAGCCCACCGACGTCGAGTGCACCCCGTCGAGCTGCCAGAAGACGCGCTCGGCACCCCAGAAGCAGCCGAGCCCGACGACCGCGACCTCCATGCCGTCCGGGTACGGCGGGCGCAAGGGCGTACCGAGCACGAAGTGCTGGGCCGGCACCGCCACCGCGGTGTCGCGGCCGGGCAGCGCCTGCTCCGGATCGACGAGCTGAGTCTTCGAACGGCTGAACAACACAGGTCACCTCGGAGGTCGTGGGGCTGTTGCTACTACCAACCCCTAGACGGGCCGGCACGTTCCAACCTAGGGGCTACCGATCGATGACGTCCGCACCGGGTCGCCGCTAGTCGCGCTCGAGGATCTCGAACGAGGCGACGAAGAGGTCGTAGAGCTTCTGCGAGCGGTCCCAGTCGATCTCGCGCGTCTGGAAGTTCAGCGCGAAGCCGCGGTCCTCGGTGACGATGGCGAAGTTCGACGCCCGCAGCCGCGCTCCGCGGTCGGAGTATCGGTAGTCCCAGATCGCGCCGTCGAAGCCTTGGAAGCTCTTCGGCTCGATGCGCAGCTCCTCATAGTCAGCGTGCCGGGCGCCGAAGGACTGCGACTGGCGCTCCCAGTCCGCGACCGCGTCGTCGCCGGGCTTGTTGGTCCAGTCGATCCGGAGGTAGCGGCCGGTGGACGGCTCGCGGAAGTCCAAGGCGTTGCCGGCGCGCTCCACCTGTTGCCAACCCTGCGGGTAGCGCAGCGAGTAGCCGGCCTTCTCGTTGGTGAAGATCTCCGTCAGCTCGTTGATCGCGGGCACCGCCGGGGCCTCGTCCGAGGGTGGCGCAGCTGTGGCAGCGGGGGTCTTGGACGCGGCGCCTCCAGACGGCGACGGCGCACTGCTCTCCCCCAGCACCCCCGTCGGGGCGTTGCCCTTGTCGTCTCCGGCGAGCTGGCTGGCCGCCAGCCCCACCCCGCCGAGCAGCAGCAGGCCGACCAGCAGCGCGGGGACGACGGAACGCCGCCGCGGTGGGGCGCTCACGTCCTCCTCGGGCGGGGCGACAACCCGAGGCGTCTCGATGGTGGCTTCTGCCGGGAGGGAGACCGGAACCGTCGCGGGTGCCACCGCCGGCATCAGCATCGTGGAAGAGGCCGCTCCGGCAGCAACCCGCGCGAGCTCCGCGCGAACCTGCGCCGCGTCCGGCCGCGCCAGGGGATCCTTGTCCAGCAGCTGCAGCAGCACTGGTGTCAGCGCGCCAGTCATCGGGTCCATCTCGAGCTCGTCGTGGGCGACGGCGGTCAGCGTCGCAATCGCCTCTCCGCGGTCGAACGGCGGCCGTCCGGTGACGGAGTAGCACAGCGTCGCGCCGAGCCCCCACATGTCAGTGGCGGCGGTGACCTGGTGTCCGCGGGCCTGCTCCGGCGCGATGTACGACGGCGAGCCGAGGACGATGCCGGTCGAGGTGAGCCGGGGGTCGTCCTTCACCGTGGCGATGCCGAAGTCGGTCAGCTTGACGCCCGCGTCGGCGACGAGGACGTTTGCCGGCTTGAGATCGCGATGCACGATGCCGCGGTCATGCGCCACGGCCAGCACGTCGCAGATGGCGACACCGATCGCCGCGACCTCCGCGGCGGGCAGCGGCCCACGGTCCGCGACGAGGTCGGCCAGGGTGGGCGCCTCGATGAGCTCCATGACGATGAACGCCTGCTCGGAGTCCTCGACCACGTCGTACACCGTGACGGCACCGACGTGGTTGAGCGACGCGGCGGCGCGCGCCTCGCGCATCACCCGCTGCTGAACGCCGTGGCGCTCCTCATCGGTGAGACCGGGCTGAAGGTGGACCTCCTTCACCGCCACAGCGCGGCCGAGCAGCTGGTCCTGGGCACGCCAGACCACGCCCATGCCGCCACGGCCCACCTGCTCCTCGAGCAGGTAGCGGTCGGCGACCAGGCGGCCATTCACCTTCGCGTCGGCCATATCTGAGATTCTGCCCCAGCCGCCGCCCGACTATGCCTTCCGAGCGCTCGGGCTCGGGTGCGACGCGGGGATCCCGAGGACGGGTTGGAGCGCGGGCGCATCATCAATGGTGCGCCGGCGCTCCAATCCAGAAGCCGCCGCGGCCTCAGGGGCGCTTGAAGTGCTTGCTCAGGGTGCCGCGCTGGAACTGGTAGTGCGACGCCAGGCCTTCGCCATACAGCGAGCTGGGGGTCTCCAGCATCCGCTCGAAGCTGAGCTTGCAGACCGGCTGGCGGTGCTCGACCATGAACGGCACGTCGTGCGCCCGCACCTCAAGCGCCGCCCGTGACCCGGTGAGCGGGTCGGCGCCGTGGCCGAAGCCCGGGTCGAAGAAGCCGGCGTAGTGGGTGCGCAGCTCGCCGCTGGTCGGGTCGTACGCCGTCATCTCCGCGGCGTACGCCGGAGGCACGCGGACGCCTTCGTGGGACAGCAGGAGGTAGAACTCCTCGGGCTCAAGGACGACGCGGTTGCCCTTCTCGCGGCGCACCGGCTCCCAGAACTCCTCCGGGTCGTAGTGGTCGAGCAGCGACAGGTCGAGCAGGTGCGAGTTCTTCGTCGCCCGGTAGCCGACCTGACTCTTTTCATCACCGATGAGGTCAAGTGAGAGGAAGAGCCCGTTGCCCACGGCCAGGTCGGCCGGCGGCACGACGGCACCGTCCACAAACAGCAGAGAGTCCTCGGCGTGCAGCCGCCGGATGTCGCTGTCGTCAAAGCGGTCCACGCCGGCCATCAGCCGAAGCTGGTTGAGGCTCAGCCCGGTCTTCACCTTGATCGTGAAGGACCGCGACACCACCTCGACGTAGAGGCGCCCGGAGTAGCCCTCTTCGACCTCGTCGAAGAGGAAGCTCTTGTCGGTGATCACCCGGGTGAAGATGTCGAGCCGCCCGGTGGAGCTCTTGGGGTTGGCCTTGGCGCGCACGCCGGCCGGTAGCGCGACTTCCTCGATCAGCGGGATGAGATAGGGCCGGTTGCGCTCGAGGATCGCCCCGTCGCGCAGGTCAAGGACGTCCATCCCGTAGTCAGCCAGCTTGTCAGCCACGTCGTGCTGGTCCGGCAGGAAGCTGCACCGCAGCCGGTGCGCGACATCGCCGAGGCGCAGGTCCAGCGAGGCCGGCTGGATCGACGTCTCGGGGATCTTGTAGTGCTCAGAGTCGATGACGCCGGCGTCGATCGCCTTGCGCAGCCAGTGCGAGGGCAGGACGCCGGACTCGCCAGCGGGTAGGTCGAGCATGAGGCGGCCATCGTAACGGTTGCGGTGCGGAGCTCACCTTCCCTATACCTCCTTGTCACACCCTGGGTTTAGCGTTCGCCGGGTCCGCACACTCTCGAGGAGGAATCACCATGCCTGAGATGACCGACTACCCGGCCGGCACCCCGATCTGGGTCGACCTGATGACCACGGACCTGGCCGCCGGGCGCGAGTTCTACGGCAGCCTCTTCGGCTGGGAGTCCGAGGAGGGGGACCCAGCGTTCGGCGGCTACACGATGTTCACTAAAGGCGGGAAGAACGTCGCGGGGGTCGGGCCGGTGATGGCCGAGGGGCAGCCGGTCGTCTGGACCACCTACCTAGCCACCGACGACGCGGACAAGACGACCGAGCTGGTCACCGCGGCCGGGGGCCAGGTCATCGTCGAGCCGATGGACATCCCTGGCGCGGGCCGCATGGCCATGTACGCCGATCCCACCGGCGCGGCAGTCGGCGTATGGCAGCCTCGCGAGATGGGGGGTGCCGAGCTCGTCAACGAGCCGGGCACGGTGTGCTGGAACGAGCTGGCTACCCGCGACGTCGACGCCGCCAAGGCTTTCTACTCGGCCGCCTTCCCCCTCACTGCCGAGCCGGCTGGTTTCGACCCGTCGTACACGACGTTGCACGTGAACGGCCGCGCGGTCGCCGGCCTGATGCCGATGCCCGACGCCTACCCGCCCCAGGTGCCGGCCCACTGGGCGACCTACTTCGCGGTGGAGGACACCGACGCCACCGCGGCCAAGGCCACCGAGCTCGGTGGCACGGTGCGGATGCCGCCCTTCGACACTCCTGTCGGCCGGACCGCCGTGCTGGCGGACCCGCACGGCGCGGTCTTCGCGGTGATCGCGCTCAACACGGACGGACCCTCCTAGCCGCGAGGTCGCGGCCGGGGTGATGTGCCTGGTGATCAGTCCCAGCCGAGCTCGTGCAGGCGGTCATCGTCGATGCCGAAGTGGTGTGCGATCTCGTGCACCACGGTGGTGTAGACCTCGTCGGCCACGTCGTCCTCGGACTCGCACAGCGCGCAGATCGGCAGGCGGTAGAGCGTGATCCGGTCGGGCAGCGCGCCGGCGTACCCCGAGTCGCGCTCGGTGAGTGGCGTCCCCTCGTAGAGCCCTAGCAGGCCGTCGGGCGACGAGTCCTCGATGAAGATCATGACGTTGCGCATGAGTCGCGCGAGCTCGTCAGGGACGTCGTCGAGTGCTTCGCCGACCAGCTCTTCGAACCGCTCCTCGCTCACCTCAACCACGGCTCAGCTCCCCACCACGGCTCAGCCAGCCGAGCCGCAGGTCGCCCACAGGCCGCGGCGGGCGCCGCGCGCTGCGGACTCGGCGGCGCGCATGCGGTCGATGTGTTCGTCGTTGGGCCGGAAGAGCACGGCGCGGGCGAAGCCCTGGTCGACCATCGACACGTTGACGAACCGCCCGTCCTCGGTCCACAGGTAGAGCAGGTACCGGCCGAACTTGTCGGCCAGCTCCCGATCGCGGTCCACCCGCACCGTCGACCCGGGCGGGATCAGCCCGGCCAGCCGGGCCGTGGCCTCCCGGTAGCCGCAGTCGTCCTCCTCCGGCGAGTCGATCTCCAGCACCCGCACCCGGGCGACGACGCCGGCGGGCAGCGGCCCCGGACCGATGCCTCGCAGCCGCAGAGTGTCGCCGTCAGCGATCGACACGACGACCGCCTCCTGCCGCGCGTCCGCACTCGGCGCGTCAGCGGGCTGCGACGCGTCGGCCGACTGCCGCGCAGCAGCGGGCCGCGGCGCGTCGGCGCAGGACGTGAGGATCGCGGCAGTCGCGAGCGCGACGACCGCCGCTGCCTTCAACCCCGGCCCCACCATGCTGGCTAGTCTCGCAGCCATGGACCTCGGCTTCGCCATCCCGATCTCCGGCAGCTGGGCAACGCCTGCGCACCAGGTCGAGCTCGCCAAGCAGGCTGAGAACTCCGGCTACCGATCTCTGTGGACGTTCCAGCGGCTGCTCTATCCCGTCGACGGCGAACCGTGGGCGCCGGTGTACGCCGCGGTGCACGACCCGATAGTCGCCCTCGCCTACCTCGCCGGGCAGACCTCGCGCATCCGGCTCGGCCTGGCTGTCGTCAACCTGCCGTTCTACTCACCGGTGCTGCTGGCCAAGGCGCTCACGACGCTCGACGTGGTCTCGGCCGGCCGGCTCGTCGCCGGCCTCGGCCTGGGCTGGTCCCGTGAGGAGTTCGTCGCGGCGGGTGCGCCGTACGAGCGGCGGGGTGCTCGGGCGGAGGAGTTCGTGCGCTGTCTCCACGCCATCTGGACCGACGACGTGGTGGAGCACCACGGGGAGTTCTACGACGTGCCCCGCTCGCGCATCGACCCCAAGCCAGTGCAGCAACCGCACCCGCCGGTCATCCTCGGCGGCGGCGCCCCGGCGGCATTGACCCGCGCCGGCCGCCTCGCCGACGGCTGGGTGGCCGGCAGCGTGTCGGACCTGCCGCGGATCACCGATGCGGTGCAGCACGTACGGCGCGCCGCGACCGACGCCGGACGCGATCCCGACGCGCTGGAGTACGTCGTGCGCGGTGTGGTGCGGGTGCGTCCGGGCGGAGCTCCCGACCGGCGGCTGCTGTCCGGCACCTTCGCCGAGATCTCCGGCGATCTCGAGCAGCTGGCGCTCGCCGGCGTGACGGAGACGTTCCTCGACCTCAACTTCGACGACGCGGTCGGCCGCCCCGACGCCGACGCCGAAGCCGCGATGGACCGCGGACGGGCCGTCCTCGCCCACTTCGCGCCAGCGCGCTGAGCGCTGCGCCCGGCCCTGCCCGTCACCCCGCCCGACAATCAGCCGGTTAACAGGCCAGTTGGACCCCCTGGGGCACCTCGACGTGTCCAATTGCCCGGTGAAGGCAGCTGTCGGGCAGGCATCTGTCAGTCATCCAGCCATCGCCAGCCGGACCGAGGACAGCCGGACCGCGAGTTCGGCGGGCAGAATTGGCGCCATGCTCCTGGCTGACCTCGCCGCGGCGTCCCTTGCAGTCGCCAGTACGCCGGCGCGCTCGCAGAAGGTCGAGCTGCTGGCGGCCGCACTGCGACAGGCGGAGCCGGCGGAGGTGCCCGTCGTCGTCGCCTACCTCTCGGGCGATCTGCGCCAACGGCGTACGGGAGTCGGCTGGAAGTCGCTGCGCGAGCTGCCGCCACCGGCGCCAGAGCCGAGCCTGGAAGTGCTCGACGTCGACGGCGCGTTCGAGAGCATCGCTCGCTGTGCCGGCGCCGGCTCGCAAGCAGAGCGAGCCCGGCGAATTGGCGCGCTCTTCGAGCGGGCCACCGCGCCCGAGCAACGGCTGCTCGCCGCCCTGGTGAGCGGGGAGCTGCGGCAAGGTGCGCTGGAGAGCCTGGTGGCGGACGCAGCAGCGCGCGCGGCCGGGGTGCCGGTAGCCGACCTGCGGCGCGCGGCCATGCTCTGCGGCGCACTTGCGCCGGCTGCTGTCGCCGCGCTGCAGGACGGAGCAGCGGCCCTCGCTGACTTCCGGCTCGAGGTGCTCCGACCGCTGCAGCCGATGCTCGCCTCGCCGGCGACCAGCATCGACGACGCCTTCGCGCGCGTCTGCCCCGCCGCGGTCGAGTGGAAGGTCGACGGGGTGCGGGTGCAGGTGCATCGTCTCGGCGATGTGGTGCGCGTCTTCACCCGCACCCTCGACGACATCACTGATCGGCTGCCGGAGGTCGTCAGCGTTGTGCGGGCTCTCGATGCCGACGCCCTGGTCCTCGACGGGGAGGTGGTGGCCCTCGACGCCAGCGGCCGGCCGCAGCCGTTCCAGGTGACCTCCAGTCGGGTGGCGACCCACGGCGGCGCGGCAGGGGAGCCTCTGACGGCGTGGTTCTTCGACCTGCTGCATCGGGACGGCGAGGACCTGCTGGGGCGACCCGGTGCGGATCGGGCTGCGGCGCTCGACGCGCTGCTCCCCGCCGCATTGCGGGTGCCTCGGATCGTGACGGACGACCCGGCGGCCGCAGCCGCGTTTGCCGCTGATGCCCTCGCCCGGGGGCATGAGGGCGTCGTGGTGAAGTCCCTCGACGCCACGTACGACGCGGGCCGCCGCGGGGTTGGGTGGCTCAAGGTGAAGCCGCGGCACACCCTCGACCTCGTCGTGCTCGCAGCCGAGTGGGGCCACGGCCGCCGACACGGCTGGCTGTCCAACCTGCACCTCGGCGCGGTCGATCCCGTGAGCGGGGGCCACGTGATGCTCGGCAAGACGTTCAAGGGACTCACCGACGAGATGCTGCGCTGGCAGACGCGGCGGCTGCTCGACCTCGCCGAGACCCCGTCGGCGCCTGGTGGCAATGCAGGCTTGGTCGTCCATGTACGCCCAGAGCTCGTTGTCGAGGTGGCCTTCGACGGCGTGCAGACGTCCCCGCGCTACCCGGGCGGTGTCGCGCTGCGCTTCGCCCGGGTGCTGCGCTTCCGCGAGGACAAGACAGCCGCCGAGGCCGACACCATCGACACCGTGCGAGCCATCCGCGACGCATCCGGCCAACCCACCGGGTCGCCGCCGACCTGATCTGTGCGCCCTATGCCGCCCCCGGAGTCGCTGGAACCGCCGCACACTTCACGGTGCGGGTGGGTGGGTCGGCGAACTGTGCAACCTATGCCGCCCCGGGCCGCGCTGGAACCGCCGCACAGTTTCCGGTGCGGGTGGGTGGGACGGGGGGTGCTGGGCGAGAGGGAGCGCTAGCCGGCGGACCGGCTCCACGCTGCCCACAATGCGGCGTACGCGCCGCCTCGCTCGACCAGCTCGTCGTGCGAGCCGATCTCGACGAGCCGGCCGACGTCCAGGACGGCCACTCGATCGGCCCGGGCGGCCGTCGTGGCCCGGTGCGCGATGACCAGGACGGCTCGCCCGGCCAAGGCGCGCTGGAGCGCACGTTCGACGAGCAGCTCCGTGCCGAGGTCGAGGGCCGACGTGGCTTCGTCCAGGACCACGACGCGCGGGTCGGCAAGCGCCACCCGCGACAGTGCCACCAGCTGGCGCTCGCCGGCCGAGAGCCGGCTGCCGAGCGACGCCACCTGGGTGTGAATGCCGGCGGGCAGCTGCCGCGCCCACTCCAGTGCCCCGATGCGCTCCAGCGCTTCCTCGACCTCGATGTCGCTCGCCTCAGGCCGGGCGAGACGCACGTTGTCGGCGATGGTGCCCTCGACCAGGTGGCCCTCCTGCGGGGTGAGCACTACGTGCCGTCGTACGTCGTCGAGCGCGGCGTCGCGCAGGTCGACATCGCCGTAGGACACCCGCCCCGTGCTCGGGTCGTCGAGTCGAGCGACAAGGCGGGCCAGGGTCGACTTGCCGGCCCCGGTGGCGCCGACCAGCGCCACCCGCTCCCCCGCCCGCAGCTCGAAGGACACCCGGTGGAGCACTTCGTCGCCCTCGGCGTAGCGGAAGCTCACGTCCTCGACGAGGAGGGTCCCGGACGGGGGCAGCGGTCGAGGTGACGACGACTCCGGCAGCGCAGCGGTGAGGTCGAGCAGCCCCGCCACGCGGCCCAGCGCAGCGGCTGCCCCGCTGAGCTCGTCGAGCCAGTCCGCGAGCTCCTCCACGGGCTTGTAGACCGCGACGACCGCGAGAACCGC
>DATLOQ010000004.1:0-92630 GCA_035536235.1 Mycobacteriales bacterium | reverse complement strand
CGAGGCTGCGGCCTCGACACGCTGGCGGAGGCGCGGCGCGGCCAACCCACGAGGGAGTGGACGCAGGCCAGCACCCGGCGGAGCAGGACCGACTCATCGTCCGACCGGAAAGCCAGGGCCAGCGCTACTTCCTCGGTCGTGTCCGCAAGCGGCCGGTAGACCGCGCCGGTGATCTGCAGGTGCCGCACCGAGGCGGGGACGAGCGCGACGCCGAGCCCCGCGGCGACGAACGCGACGAGGGTGGAGGTCTCGCCGACTTCGTGCTTTTGCCGCGGCTCAAACCCTGCGTTGCGGCAGGCGTTCAAAACCGCGTCGTGGACCACCGACCTGAAATGGCTCGGGTAGAACACGAACGGCTCTTCCGCCAGCCCGCCCAGCGGCACGGTCTGCGACCGCGCCAGCGCGTGCTGCTCGGGGAGCACGGCGATGAGCGGCTCCCGGCGGATCACGTGGACGGCCAGGCCGGCCTGCCGGACCGGCGGGCGCAGGAACGCCAAATCGAGCGACCCGTCGACCAGGCCCGCGACCGACCGAGGGGTGAGCATCTCGCCGAACAGCTCCAACTCGACGTCAGGCAGTTCCTCCCGCAGCACCCTCGACAGGCGAGGGAGCAGCTCGTAGGTAACCGAGCCGGTGAACCCGAGCGCGATCCGACCCAGGACGCCAGCCTCGGCGCGGGCCACGTCGGTCTTGGCGCTCTCGACCGCGGCCAGGATGCCGCGGACCCGCTGCAGGAACAGCTCGGCCGCTGGGGTGAGCTCGACCCGTCGCGTGGTCCGCTCGAACAGCGTGACGCCCAGCTCGCCCTCCAGCTGCTTGACCGCGTGCGACAGCGGCGGCTGAGCCATGTGCAACCGTTCCGCGGCCCGCCCGAAGTGTCGCTCCTCCGCGACAGCAAGGAAGTAGTGCAGATGCCGCAGCTCCACCGCTGAACCTTAGCCCGGTTGCTGGCACTCAAGGGGCACACCGCACGTCCTGCGCAGCGAGGCGAGGTGTGGCCGTCAGGGACTGACGACGAGCTGCGCGTTCACGATGCGCGTCGAGATCACCTTGCCGCGCGCGCCGCCGCCTACCACGCTCCTACTGCCGCGGCGCCCACGGATCCACGGCGGACTCCCTACGCCACACTCTCGGAGAGAACTGGCGCGGTGTCGCCGACGAGGTGAGCAGCGACCACCAAAGGCGACCGGGGCGGGCTGACAATGACTAGTCCGACAGCGGGCTACCAGGCTTCAGTCGGGTGTGGTACCGCGCCGTGGTGAATCGGCAGACGCTTGAGCAGTTGGTCGAGGCGCGCGTCCATCGCGAACGGCAGCACCCAGTTGCCGCGATGAGCGTGGACGGAGGCGAGGAGCTCGGCGGCTCGAGCCGGATCGACGTCGGCCACCTCGCCGGCGCGGGCGACGAGCACGCCGAGCAGCTCGCGAGGCCCGTACAGCTCTGAGGCGGCGAAGACGTCCCGTGCGTTCGGGAGCAGATCAGCAGCCTCCGCGTGCCGGCCGACGGCTGCGAGGGCCACCGCCCGGCGCCACAGCAGCCTGACCACACCCTGCGAGCTGAGCGTGTCCGGCGCGCACCGGCTGAGCACGTCATCGCTGACCCGCACCGCTCCGGCCGCATCGTCCGCGCGCCACTCCACCTCGGTCAGGACGATCCCGCCGAGGAGCGGCGGCACCCCGATACTCGTCTCGATGGCTACTGTCTCCTCCGCGGCTGCCCGGGCCTCGACGAGCCTGCCCGCGTGGGCCAGTGCCCGAGCACGGCTCGCCGCGATGCGCGACGCCCAGGTCGGGTTGGGCTGCCCGGTAAGGGCCGTCTGATCCGCACGCTCCAGCACCTCAAGAGCACGCCGCCACTCGCCCCGGTCGAGCAGCACCGCGCTGGCCTTGACCGGCCCGAAAATGGGGCTGGCCATCCGCAGCGCGGCGTCGAGTGCCGTCGGCGGGTCCACGTAGCGCAGGACAAGGGCTACTGTGTTATCCCGGTCATTGAAGATCATCGAGGTGTCGTCGAGGGTGTCGAGAGCGCGGTCGAGCTCGGCGATGAGCGCCCGCGCCTCCTCTGCCGACCGCGCGGCGTACGACATCACATTGGCCAGCGTCTCGGCTGCGACGCCCCGATCAGAGCACTTCCGCGCGGCTTCGATCGCCCGTCGGGGCGCGTCGGACTGCGGCAGGCCGAGGAAGCTGCGCGGTACGGCGGCCGCGACGAGCAGTGTGGTCAGGCGCTCAGGCGCCAGCGGCGCCTTCGACTCATCGACCCTACCCAGCGCCTCCTCGGCCAGCGCCAGGGCCTCCGCGACCAGGCCCCGGTGAAAGAAGGTGTCGTCCAGCGCGACGACCAGGTCCGCGAAGTCCACGACGGAGCCGACTACCCGCACGTGGGACAGGGCGAAGCGGATGTGGACGAGCTCGCGGCTGACCCAGGCGTGCCGATGGGGGTACGCGGAGGAGGCGGCGATCTTGAAGGAGTTCAGCGTTCTCGCGACGTGGTCGGCGTAGCGGTCGCGCAGCCCGCGGGTCGCCGTCGGGTCGAGCTGCTCGGCCGCGAACTGACGGATGCTGACCAGCAGGCTGAACCGGGGCTCACCGTCCACATCGGCGCGACGAACCAAGCTCTTATCGACCAGACTGCCGACCACGTCGAGCACATCGAGACCGTCGCCGCACACGTCCTCCAGCATCTCCATGGCGGCCGAGCCGTCGAAAACCGACAATCGGCTGAGCAGCAGCTGCTCGTCGCGGGACAAGGCGTCGTAGGACCAGGCGATCGTCGCCCGCAAGGTCCGATGCCGCTCGGGCATGTCCCGCGCTCCACCGGTGAGCACCGACAGCGCCGAGTCCAACCGGACCAGCAGCTTGTCCACGGTGAGCACGTTGAGCCGCGCTGCGGCCAGCTCGAGGGCGAGCGGTAGGCCGTCGAGGCGAGCGCACACCGCCACTACCGCTGGCGCGGTCACATCGTCGAGGACGAAGTCAGGGCGCACCGACACCGCCCGGTCCACGAAAAGGCGGACAGCCTCCGTCGAGAGGCTCTCGCTCGACACGTCCCCGGCCGACAACCTCAGCGGCGGGACCGGCACCTGCCGCTCCCCGCGCACATGCAGCGGCTCCCGACTCGTCGCCAGTACGCGCACCGCCGGCGCCCGGGCCAGCAGGTCAGCAACGAACGCGGCACAGCCCAGCACCTGCTCTAGGTTGTCCAGCAGCAGGACGGCCGGCGAATCTTGCAACGCCGCAACGAGCGCATCCGCCGGCTGGCCCGCACCCCCACGCAGGCCCAGCACCTCCGCCACCCGGGCTGGCACCAGCGCCGGGTCCTCGACCGCAGCGAGGTCCACGAACCACACATCACCCAACGATCCGTCCGCCAGCGCCGCCGCTGCCTGCAGCGCCAGCCGCGTCTTGCCCATCCCCCCGAACCCGGTCAGCGTGACAAGGCGGCTTGAACGAACCAGCGCGACCAGGTCAGCGAAATCCTGCTCACGTCCGATGAATGTCGAGGTCTGCACTGGCAGGTTGTGCCGCACCCCGTCCAAGGCCGCCAGCGGCGGAAACGGCCCGTCCAACCCCACCCCGGACAGCTGCCACACCCGCTCCGGCCGCGCCAGGTCCTTCAGTCGGTGCTCACCGAGATCCACCAGCTCGACCCCCTTGGGCAGCCGGTCCCGCACGAGCTCGTACAACGCCGACGACACCAACGTCTGACCACCGGCCGCCAACCCTCGAAGCCGTGCACACCGGTTCACCGGATCGCCGAACAGATTCCCGCTTCGTTCCTCCACCTCCCCCACATGCAGGGCGATCCGCACGCTCAGCGGCACTGACGTAGACCACCGTTGCCCCAGCAGGGCCCGCTGCACGTCGGCCGCGCACGCAAGACCCGCAGTCGCCGAGGTGAACGCGGCGAACACCGCATCACCCTCGCCCTGATCCACCGGCCGAGACCCGCCATGCGCGGCGACCAGCGAATGAACGATCTCGTGATGCCGGGCCATCGCCTCGTTCATCGCCTCGTGCTCAGCCGCCCACAACCGCGTCGAACCCACCACATCTGTCATCAGCAACACGGCCGCGCGCATCGGCTCCCCCAGAGTCCGAACCGGATTGTCGCACCCGATGATTTGCAGCGCGGGGTATGCACCGGTGGAGCGACGAGCACCCAGTTCGGGCTCGGTGCGGCAGGTCGACCCATGTGCGGGATGAGACTTGGGAGCTCCATCAAGCCTGTGACGGGGAAAACCAGCGCCTTCGCTCTCGCGTGCTAGATGGCGAGGGGGCCGGCTTGGGGTGTCGGTGACGGCGCCGGAAAGCGACCTGGTCGATGGCGTCAGCGGCCCGCGACGACTGAGCGGAGGGCGTCGGCGATGGCCGTCCGGTCGATGCCTGCGACGCGGAGCATCTCGGCCGGCGTGCCCGAGCCCGGCAGCATGCGAACGGCGAGCTTATGGACGCGCGCGGCAACGCCGGCCTCCGCGAGTGCACTGAGCACGGCATCGCCAATCCCGCCCTCCCCCCAGTGGTCCTCGACAGTGACCAGGGCAGCAGTCTCCTCGGTCGCGCGGCGCAGAGTCGCGACGTCGACTGGTTTCACCGAGTAGAGATCGATCACGCGGACCGTGATCCCCTCCGCCGCGAGCGTGTCGGCGGCGGCAAGTGCCTCGTGCAGCGTGATGCCGGCGGCGACGACTGTGACGGCATCGGCGTCCGACGCGCGCAGGACGTGCGAGCCACCGATGTGGAAACGCGTGGCAGCGTCGTACAGCACCGCGGTCGCCTCCCGCGTCGTCCGCAGGTAGGAGATTCCCTTCGTCTCCGCCATCTGCGCGACGAGCTGCGCTGTCTGGTTGGCGTCGCTCGGGTAAAGGACGGTGCTGCCGTGGACCGCGCGGAAGCAGGCCAGGTCCTCCAAGGCCATCTGCGACGGTCCGTCCTCACCGATCGACACGCCGGCGTGCGACCCGACCAGCCGGATGTCGGCCTGGCTAATCGCAGCCATGCGGACGAAGTCGTAGGCGCGCGCGAGGAAGGCCGCGAACGTCGACGCGAACGGTCGCCAGCCGCGGACCTGCATTCCCACCGCAGCGGCAACCATCAGCTGCTCGGCGATCCACATCTCGAAGAACCGATCAGGGTGCTCCTGCTGGAATGTGATCGCGTAAGTGGAGTTGCTGACCTCCGCGTCCAGCGCGACCACTCGCCCGTCCGCATGCCCGAGGGCCGCCAGTGCCGCGCCGTACGCCTGCCGCGTGGCGACCTTGGCTCCGACCTCCCACGTCGGCGGGTCGGCGTCCTTCGTGGGGTACTGGTAGGGCTGCGCGCCGCGTGCGGGCGCGGATGGGCGGACCACAATGTCGCGGCGGCCGCCGAGCTCGGCGACAGCGGACTCGACGCCTGTGATCGCCTTGCCGTGCCAGTCCGGCTTGTCCTCGACCGAGCCGACTCCCTTGCCCTTCAACGTCCGCGCCACAACCGCGACAGGCCGGCCGTCGGGGCTCGTCGCGGCCGCGAATGCTTCGTCGAGGGCCACGACGTCGTGGCCGTCGACCTCTAGCACACGCCATCCGAACGCCTCGAGCCGCCGGGCGTAGGCACTGGTGTCCCAACCCTCCATCGTCTCGCCGCGCTGCCCAAGCCGGTTTACGTCGATGACCGCGACGAGGTTGTCGAGGTGGACGTGCCCGGCGTGCGCGACCGCCTCCCACATCGAGCCCTCCGCCATCTCGCTGTCGCCGCAGAGCACCCACGCACGGCTGTCCATCCGGTCCAGCCGGAGTGCCGCGAGCGCAATGCCAACTGCGATCGGGAGACCCTGCCCGAGTGACCCGGTCGCGACGTCGACCCACGGGATCTCCGGCGTCGGGTGGCCCTGAAGCCGGCTGCCGAGTTTGCGAAACGACAGCAGCTCATCGTCTGTGATGGCGCCGACCGCACGGTAGAGCGAGTACAGCAGAGGAGACGCATGTCCCTTGGAGAAGACGAGGTGGTCGTTCGCCGGGTCCTCCGGCGCGTCAAAGTCGTAGCGCAGGTGCCCGCCGGCCACGAGCACTGCGACCAAGTCGGCGGCCGACATCGACGACGTCGGGTGCCCAGACCCCGCGGCCGCGGCGGCCCGCACGGAGTCGATGCGCAGCTGCTGGCCGAGGTCACGCCACTGCTGGGGATCCCGCATGTCGCCTCCATCCCGGGGTCCTCGTACGGCGCCACCCTATGCGGGCGACCGGGGGTCGGCTTCACTGCCTGCCCTCCGCAGCGCGCGACGCACTGCGAGCGCCTCCCGGCGTCGCGGTGAACCTGGCTCGCGTTCACAAGCCAGGACCTTTCCAGCTGCTGACGCGCAGACATGGCCATGAGACGCGGCAATGGCTCGGTAGGACCCGTTGGCTCCGTGGCGACGTGCCCTAGGCCGAAGCGGCGCGCCTTCGAGCGCAGGGAGCCGTACTCAGCAGGCGCAGAGCGCGAGCACCAAATTCAGCCGCTCGTCGTCTCGGCTGCTCAGCGGCGGCAGAAGCAGGTAGTGATTCCGGACTCCTGAACACGGAGTCGGTGCGGTCCAGTCGGAGTCGCTGTCCACGTGACTCGAGCAACCAAGATCAGCATTCGTCCGACGCGCCGGAACGCACACCCAGCTTTTTGTCGTAACCGGTCGGTGCTACTCGGTGCCACCCGAGCCCATCGAGCCGGGCTCAAGCAGCGGGGCACTTCTGGGACGAATCTGGAACGAGCTTGAAAGCAGTCAGGGCCATGATCGTTGATCATGACCCTGACCTGCGCGTTCCTTTGTAGCGGGGGCAGGATTTGAACCTGCGACCTCTGGGTTATGAGCCCAGCGAGCTACCGAGCTGCTCCACCCCGCGTCGGTAACTCCAGTCTAGGCGGCCGCCGACCGAGGGGCAAACCGTGAGTACTCAACGCCTGAACTCCGCATTCGTCCGGTGACACGCGCCGCGTGTCTCGGCCACGTGCGGAGTTGAAGCGGCGGGTGCCGGCCGTCAGCGCGAGGTCGGGCTCGCGGACGGGCGGGCCGCGGGCGAAGGAGAGGCCGACCGACTCGCCGAGCCGGAACCACTCGACCGCCCGCTCGAGCTGGCCCGCACCGCGCGAGCCACTGCCGCCTTCAAGCGCTCCTGCGCGGCGCCGTACGCCGCGAAGTCGCCCGCCTTCAGCGCGGCGTCACTGTCGGCGATGGCCTTGGCCGCGTCGTCGAGTGCTCGCTGCAGCTCAATGTTCGCATCGCCCGGCGTCGTCGGCCCGGGCGCGGGGCCCGGTCCCGGTGACGGCGCGCCGACAGCGCCCTTGCCGAAGACTTGGTCGAGCGCCTCCGCGAGGGTCGTGCCGAAGCCCACCTTCTGACCCGCGCCGACGAACACCCGTTTGAGCTGCGGGATCTTGTCGGTGCTGTCCGACTGCACGTAGACCGGCTGGATGTAGACGAGCGACCCGCCGATGGGCAGCGTCAGCAGGTTGCCGAAGATGGTCTCGGAGCCCTGCTGTCCGAGGAGCGCGAGCTGCTGCGACGCCACGGGATCGCTCTGGAAGGTGCCGGCCCGCTGCTTCGGTGCGGGCACGTTGGTGCTCGTTGGCAGCTCGAAGACCCGGAGCCGGCCGTACTCGCCCGGCTCGGGATCGCTCGAGGCAGCGATGAACGCGGCAAGGTTGGGCCGGTTGGCGGCAGCGAGCGGCGACGTGACGTGGAAGCGCGGCTTGCTGTCGCCGGGCAGCTGCAGGAACTGGTAGTACGGCGGCTGCGGCGCACCGGTCTCGACGGTCGGGTCGGCCGGCACACTCCAGTTGTCGTTGCCGCTGAAGAGCTGGCTTGCCGTCTTCACGTGATAGCGCGACAGCAGCTCGCGCTGCACCTTGAAGAGGTCCTCGGGGTAGCGCACGTGCGCGAGCAGCTCGGGCGAGATCTCCTCGCGGTCGGTAAGCGAGCCCGGGAAGACCTTCTCCCAGGTGCGCAGCACCGGGTCCTTGTCGTCCCAGCGGTAGAGCGTCACCGTGCCGTCGTACGCGTCGACGGTTGCCTTGACCGAGTTGCGGATGTAGTTGATCTGCTCCTGCACCTGCGAGAGCCCTCGCGAGTCCAGCGTCACGTCTCCGAAGCCGATGCGCTGGGCGTAGGGGAATCCTGCGGTCGTCGTGTAGCCGTCGACCACCCAGAGGACGCGCCCGTCGACGGCCACCGGGTACGGATCGGAGTCGAGCTCGAGGTACGGCGCCACCTTGGCGACCCGCTCCCGCGGGTTGCGGATGTAGAGGATCCGCGAGTCCTCCGTCAGGGCCCCGGAGAGCAGCAGGTTGCGCTCGCGGAACTTCAGGGCGTAGGCCAGCTTGCGGCCCAGTCCGCCGATGCCCACGCCGCCCTTGCCGTCGTACTGGAACTTGGTGGCCTCAGCCTCGTCGCTCGGTCGGTCGATCTCCGACTGCTTCGTCTTCACGACCGAGTAGCTCGGCGACTTCTCGCCGTAGTAGATGCGCGGCTGGTCGACGGAGATCGCCCCGCCGGCGTCGAACGACGACGAGTAGATCGGCTCGCCTTGCTCGTCGACCTCGTCGGCCGGCGCCGCCACGAAGCCGAACCCGTGGGTGTAGATGAGCCGTCGGTTGACCCAGCTCGCGCCGCCCGGGATGCCGAGCTCGTCGAGCTCCCTCGCAGCGAGCACGTAAGTGTCCGTCTTCCCGCTGACGGTGTAGCGGTCGACATCAAGGGTGTCGGCGAACCCGTAGTAGGCCCGACGCTGCTGGCGCTGCTCGAAGACCGGCTGCAGCTTGTTGGGGTCGAGGAGCCGCACGAACGGCAGCGTGCCCTTGTCGCTGCGCAGATCGGCAGAAGAGCCGGTCCCCGCACCGGAGTAGGGCGTGTACTCGACCTGGTCGAGTCCATACGCCGTCAGAGTCGCCTCGCGGTTGCGCTCGATGAACTTCGTCTCCCGCGCCAGCTCGTCCGGCTCCACGCGGAACTTCTGCACTACCGCCGGGTAGATCCCGCCGATGGCGACGGCCGAGAGCAGCAGCAAGGCGAAGCCGGTCGCGGGCAGGGCGAAGCCACGCGAGCGCAGGTTGGCGATGAACAACCCGGCGCAGATCACCGCGATCACCACCAGGATGCGCAAGGCCGGCAGCTTCGCGTTGACATCGGTGTACGAAGCGCCTTGCACCACCCCACGGAGCGAGAACATCAAGCCGTACTGGTCGACGAAGTAAGCCACTCCCTTCAGCAGCACGATGAGCCCGAGCAGCACCGACAGATGCGCTTTGGCAGCCGCGGTGACCTTCTCCCCGGGGGTCTGCAGGCGGATGCCGCCGTAGAGGTAATGGGTCACCGTCGAGGCGATGAGGGCGAGGATCAGGACAGCGAAGCCGAAGCCGAGGAGGAAGCGGAGGAAGGGATAGGTGAAGGCGTAGAACGACACGTCGCGGTCGAACTGGGCGTCCGTCATGCCGAAGCTCGTCGCGTTGCGCCACTGCAGCCAGATTCGCCAGCTGCTCGACGCGCCCAGCCCGGAGATGAGGCCCAGCAGCCCGGTGACGGTGAGCAGCACTGCCCGCTGGTAGGGCTGGACCAGGAGCCGATAGCGATCGAGGTTGCGCTGCTCTAGCGACGGTGGTCGGAATGTGGGACGCAGCCGGTGCGCGATGACCACATTGGCAGCCACGATCGCGGCCATGGTGAGTCCGAACAGCGCGAAGAGGGTCAGCCGTGTCCGCAGCACCGTCGAGTACACGTCGCTGAACCCGACCTCGCGGAACCACAGGACATCGGTGTAGATGCCGCTGCCCACGAAGAGCACGATGAAGAGCAGCACGACGAACAGCAGGGCCGGGAAGAACAGACCAGGACGGGATGGGGCGGGCCGAACGGCCACAGGCGACACCTCGGGTCGGTCGGGAGCCGAGCGGCTCCCGTCGAGGCGAACCTAGTCGATCACCCTGGCCGCCTTCTACACGAAGCTCCCCGTCACGGTGCCCGGGTCAGTCGAGGACGATCGTGCAGTTGCAGTCATCGGCGTACGGCGGCACGCCGGCTGCCGCGATGACGAACTCGTCCAGCAGCCGGTGGTCCTGGCCGTAGCAGCTCGCGGCCGGACAGTACGGCTCCCCGAACCGCTGGTGCGGACGGAGCCCGGCAGCGCGCGCGGCAGCGGCATATCCGGCGTTGACGGCGACGGCCGTGAGCCGAGCTGCCGCCGCGGGAAGCACCTCCCGGGACACCACGTCGAAACCGTCGGTGCGTTCCCCGCCTGATGCCTGGACGACGTCGCCGGCCAGCGCCGCGAGCGCGATCGCTGCGGCGTCGACTCCAGCGTCTCCGACGTCGGGTACGGCACCGAGCGATCGCTCCGCGGTGAGCCGCCGGGCGCCGGTGTCGGCGAGCTCGACGAGCACCGGCTCGGCATCGACCGCGAACCACAGCGCGATGTCCTGCGGGTCACCGGGCGCTACCTCATCGGGGCCGCCCCCGGCGGCTCGCTCTCTGATGGCCTCCAGCGTCATGCGCAACGACTGCTCGAGAGCCGCAACCTGACCCCCACGCGATGCAGCCGGCGCATCGCCCGCCGGCTCCGCCTCGATCGGTGGTGGGTCGGCTAGCTCACCGCGCAGGTCGGCGAAGATCGCGACCAGCGGCCGATGGCCGGCAGCTACCCGCGCCAAGGCCTCGCGCCTTGCGGCACGTCGTTCGTCGACTGTCATGGGTGGCCTCGGCTCGACGTAGCGGTGGCGGTGGTGCGACGGGTGACCGGACGACGGGGGCGGGCCGGCGCGCTGCGGGCCGCGCGGGCCGATGCGGGGGCGGCCGGCAGGTCGAGCCAGAACGTCGCGCCCTTGCCGGCTGCGCTGCTGAACCCCACGGTCAGCCCGAAGCTCTCGGCGACCCGGCGTACGAAGGACAGCCCTAGCCCAAGACCACCAACCGACCGCGTGGCCGATCCGTCTACTTGCTCGAAGTCGCTGAAGAGCGCTCGCTGCGCTGTCGCGGAGATACCGGGCCCCGAGTCGCGCACGGACAGCCGCACGCGTCGCCCCTCCATCCCCGCACTGAGCGTGATGGGTCCGCCGCCACCGTACTTAGCGGCGTTGTCGACCAGCTCGTCGACTGCCTTGCCGACCCACTCTTCGTCAACGAGGACAGCTGGCAGCCCGGCCGCCACGCGCCGGCGAAGGGTGACCTCGGGTGCGCGCGCCTGCCAGGCCGCGAGGCGCCGGTCGACGAGCCCACCGACGTTGATGGCCGCGGGCGCGGGCACGACCCGCCCCGCTTCGATCGCGGCCACATCGACGAGCAGATCGACGACGCGGGACATCCGCAGACTCGCCTCGAGTATGGAGCCGGCGTATTGCTGCGTCTTCGTCGCGGGCAGGTCCGGTCGGCGTCGCAGGATCTCGGCGTAGCCCCGAATCGGGGTGAGCGGGGTGCGCAGCTCGTGGCTGACGTTGGAGAGGAACTCCGTCTTCATCCGCTCCACCTGAGCCTCGCGCGTGGTGTCCCGCAGCACCACAACACTGCCGTCGGCGTCGCGCAGCGATGTGCGCATGACCGAGACCTCGACGCCCGAGCCGTCCGGTCGACGCAGCACGCCGGCTGACTCGCCCGACCCACCGTCGAGAAGACTCATCCCGGACGGCGTCTGCCCTACGAGGACATCGTCGATGGGCCGACCCACTGCTTGCGTCTGGACGAGACCAAGCAGCTCCTCGCCCACGGGGTTGAGCCCCGTGACGATGCCGGCCCCGTCGGTGATCAGCACCCCGTCCGCCATCGAGTCGACGATGGTCGCCAGCCGCGCCCGCAGATTCGACTGCTCAGCAGCTGCCACCCGCAGCTCGTCGTTGCTGGTGGACAGCGACCGGGTCATCGCGTCGAAGGCCCGCGACAGCACGCCGACCTCGTCCGTCGAGGTCACGTCGGCCGACGCAGCCAGGTCGCCCCGACGAATCCGGCTGGCCGTCACCGTCAGCTGCTCGATGGGCCGGGTGATCCTCCGCGCGAGCAGCAGAGCCAGTGCCGCCGCCAGCAGCCCGATGAGCAGCGTCGTGCCGAAGAGCACCCGCAGGACGTTGCGCAGGGTGCGCAGGATCTGGTCGGAGGGCGCGGACAGCCCGAGGACCGCGATGAGGTCGCCCCGGGCATCGCGCAGCGCGGTGTAGTGCACCGTGGGAAGCGACCCGTCTGCGTCGACAAGCACCCCGTCGGAGCCGGCGGCAAGAGAGGACACCACTTTGCGCTCGCCGAGCAGATCGGCCACCGGGCCGCGGACCCGAGCCGCGAGGCTGGAGCCCAGCACACTGCCCTCGGGGTCGAGAACGGTGATGTCGTAGCCCGCTCTCGACGAGTCGGTCACCAGGCGCGGTTCGTCCACCGCCGAGGCGTACGCCGTGGCGCCGCTCACCGGCGACTGCGGTGTCGCCCGAGTCGCGGTGACTCCGACGGCGTAGACCCGGGAGGGCGAGCCGGGGAGGACCAGCAAGGTGGCCACGGTGCCCCCCGTCCGCAGCACCTCGTCGACGGCCTCACTGCCGCTGAGCGCGAGCGCAGCCGCCGAGTCGAGTCGGCCGGTGGCGACGACGGAGCTGTCGGCGGCGAAGACGGGAGTGAAGATCACCGCTTCGCGTCGGAGCTGTTCGAAGAGACCGTCGCAGTCAGGGAGGCCGCTCGCCACGCATCGGGCCAGCACCACGGAGAAGCGGGCATTGCTCTCCGCCGTGTCCGTCAGGCTCTCCGCCTCACCGCGGGCGACCGCGCTGATGCGCTCGCGCTGGTCATCGCTGAAGCCGTCCGTCACCACCGTGCCGGTGACCGCGGAGGCGCCGACGGCGATGGCGACGACCGCGGCCACGATCGCGCCGACGACCTTCGCCCGGACGCTGCGCCGCGCCAGCTCGCTCAGCGCGACGAAGACGAGCAGAGCCCAGGCGCCGCGCAGGCACAGAGCGACGACGGCCGCGGTGTCCCGCTCCCCAGCCGCACCGGACACGGCCTCTCCCGCAGTGGCGAGAGCGAACGCGGGCACGAGCCAACGGCGGACGGCCGGCTCGACCCGCCAGGAACCCCCCACGGCCAGCACCGCAGCAGCAGTGGCAATCCCGGCGGCACCGGCACCCGCGCCGACCGGCGCTACGACGGGAAGCACTGTCAGGCTGCTGGTCGTCCACCCCGCGAGACCCGCCGCCGTCGCGACGTAGCCGACTGCTCGGAGCAGGGCGACGGAGTCGTCCGCGGCCTCGCCGAGCAGGGTCGCGGTCAGCACATGGGACGCGGCGAGCAGCAGCCCGCCGAGGACCAGCGCCCCGCCGAAGCGACGTCGAGCGGCTGGCGCCGCGCCGACGACGGCGAGCCCGAGCGAGGCGACCACGCACAGCAGCTGGACTCCGGAGAGCAGAGCGAACGGGACCGCTGCCTCCATGGGCGGAGTCTATGGGCGCCAGGTCACCCGGCGGCCTTGATCCCCTGCAGGGCTTCGAGCGCGTCGTCGAGCGTGGCGATCTTGTGCAGCTTCAGCCCGTCGGGTCCCGTTGCAGTTGCGTCCGCGAAGTTGCCGGCCGGCACCAGGAAGTGGCGAGCTCCGGCCCGACGCGCAGCGATCAGCTTCTGCTGGATGCCGCCGATCGGACCCACCACCCCCTCATCGGTGATCGTGCCTGTGCCGGCGACGTGGACCCCGCCCGTGAGACTGCCGGGGGTCAGCTGCTCGATGATGCCGAGCGCGAACATCAGCCCCGCGCTGGGTCCGCCGACGTCGTCGGTCTTGAGCATCACGGTGAACGGGTACTCGGCTTCTTCGCGCAGGTCCACTCCGATGATCGGCCGGTTCTCCGCGTCTCCGGAAGACACTGTGCGCAACACGGCGGTCGTCGTCGCCCCACCACGCCGGTAGGTCACCCGCACACCCGCTCCCGGCTTGCGGGTGCGCAGCAGCGCCCGCAGCTGCTCGGCACTGGCGACTGCGGTGCCGTCGATCGCGGTGAGGACGTCGTCCTCGCGCAGCACCCCCTCCGCCGGGGTGCCCGCACCGACCTCGCGTACGACGATGGTGGTCTTGGCCGGGATGTTGAGCTCGCGCAGCGCTGCCGTCACCGCGGACTGCTGGGACTCCTCCATCTCCTTGGCGGTCTCGGCGTCGACCTCCTCGGGGCTCTTGTCCTCCGGAAAGAGAATCTCGCTGGGTACGACGGCGAAGTCGCGGTCGAGCCAGTAGCGAAGCGCCGTGCCCAGGTCCAGCTGTTGACGGCCCGCACCGAAGACGGACACCGTGGTCAGGTCGAGCCGGCCGTCCGCGGGGTAGGTCCTCACGCCGGTGATGGTGATGATCGCCTCCGCGCCGGCGTCACCGGGTGAGACCGTGCCTAGCGTGTCGAAGACCGGGCCGGGCCCCAGCCCGACGTACGGCACGGGGATCTGCGCACCGACCACGCCGAGCCCGACCGCCAACGCCGTCGCGACACCAAGGGTCCTGCCGCGCCGCGCCATTGCCCGAGCCTAACCCGGCACCGCTAGCCTGGCCTGGTTCGCGGGCGCCGCCCGTCCCCATCAGGAGCGCGCATGGAGGTGCTGGCAACCGCGGTGGTTGTCCTCGCCGCGGCCTGCGTCGTCCTGCGCGAGATCAGTGCCCCCGATCGGCCTCCTCACCCAGTGCCTGCCACCGGGCAGCACGCTTCTCTGCAGGCGAACCCGCCGCGGTCCGAGCCCCCGGCCCGGCCACCGGTGCTCGTGCAGCCACGCCGCGAGGCGTCGTACGACGGAACGACCGTGCTGGGCGCGCTCGGTCCGACCGAGCCGGACCGGAAGATCCGCCCGCTGCGGCGGACGACCTCGGCGCTGATGCTCATGGTGATCACTCTGGCCATCGCCGGTGGGGTCGGCGGGGCCATCTACCTCGGACTACGTCGCCTCGGCTGAGGCCACCGAGGGTGGACCGTCAGAGCTACCGAGCGAAGAAGCCCAAGCCCCGGTTGGGCTTGCCGTTGGCCGAGGGCTCGACAACATCACCCGACGCGTCGGGCAGGACCGGTGCCGGGGTGATCGCTTCGATGGCCGGCATCTCAGGGGTTGCGGTGGGTTCGGGAGCCGGCTCGAAGACCTGCTCGGGCACGCTCTCGACCACCGGCGGGGGTACGACGTCGGGCGCGGCGGCCGGAGCCTCGACCTCGACGGGCGCCTCCGTGCGGGGCTGCGCCACGGGAGCGGTGCCGAGGTCCGGCGCCGGCGCCGCGGTCAGCGCGTCGGTGAGTGGTGGCGGCTCGACTGCGGGCGCTGGCTCGTCTCGCGCCGGCTCGACCGGCGGCTTCGTCGCCGTGTCCGCCGCCGCGGAGGAGGCGTCGGTCGGCAGCTCGACCCGGTAGTAGGTCTGGAACCGCAGCGGCACCTGGGTCATGGCGAAAACCACGCTGTCGTCGACCCCTTCGCCGTTGCGCAGGCTCTCGACGAAGCGCACGGCCTCATCCAGCGAGGGCACGCGGCGAAACTGTGACGTGCTGTCCAGGCCGGTGTAGAAGACGACGTGTTCCACGGAGAACCCTCCACTGCAGACGTGAGCGAGAAGTCGGTCGGTCCCCTCAGGCGTCGGCAACTGCGCGCTCAGGCTTGAGCCGGACGGACCTCCAGGCTGTGGCACTGGGCGGCCGAGACAGTCAGACGGGCAAAAGGAGCCATTTCGGGTCGCCGGGGCAGGATTTGCTCTATCCAGGACGAAGTGGATTGGTCACACTGCTTGCCCGAGTACGCGCGATGTTCTGGCGGTTCATCCGTTCTTGTTGACAAGCGGGCCCCAGCCCCGTGGGAAGAGGTCCCATGTCCACGCCGTACGAGCTCCCGGTCGCCCCGGTGGCGCTCACTGACACGGCCGTCGACGTCGAGGCGCTTCTCTCGCGCACGCCGCTGCGTATCGTGCCCGACCCAGACGCGCTCACCACGCCGGTCGACTTCGACGCCTTCGTCCGCAAGCAGACTCCTCGCCTGCGGCGTCTGATCATGCGCAAGCTCGGGGATCCGGGCGAGGCGGAGGAGATCGCGCAGGAGACCTTCCTGCGCGCTCACCAGCACCTGCACACCTTGGGCACCGAGGACGAGCTCGTCGCGTGGACCACCGTGGTCGGCCAGCGACTGGCAATCGACCGCCTCCGGGTGCGGGGCCGCTCGATCGCGGTCGCCGAGGTGCCGGAGGACTCGCGGGTCGGCCGGGACACCGCAGACATCGTCGTGGCCCGCGCTGAGGCGCGCACCGCACTGGAGGCCCTCGAAGCCATCCCTGAGCGCCAGGCTGCGATCCTGTGGGCCCGCGAGGTGGAGGGCCTGCACTACGACGCCATCGCCGAGCGCTTCGCGATATCCGAGCCGGCGGTCCGTTCCTTGCTCCACCGAGGTCGACGGGCGCTGCGCAAGGAGTACGCAGTACGTGGCGGCACCCTCCCCCTTCGCAGCCTCGTGCCACTCGCGCCGGGCCTCATCGCGCTGCGCGGCCTCAACCGGCTGCGGACAGCTGCCCGGCAGGCGGTCAAGGGCAACGTCTCCGCCTTCGCCACCATGAGCGTCGCAGGTGCGTTGGCTCTGGGCATGACCGTCGGTGGAGGCCTCGGCACTCTGGATCGGCGCGCCCCGTCGACTGCGCTGGGTCCCGACCAAATCACCCAGCAGACCTTCAACGAGCCCGTCACGCCGTCCGGCGCCGTGCGTGCCGCGGATCGAGCCCTCAACCCGTCGACGTACGACGCGGGTCCCGGCCGGGTCGGCACAGCGGCCACGCTACTGCAGACTGCAGTGCCCACTGCGTGCAGTACGGCGACCGGCAAGCGGACCTGCGTCGGAAGCAAGCAGGCTCGCGGCGACATGCTCTACATCGGGCCCGCCCTGCCGGAGAACCCGACAGGTGTCGAGCGCGTGAGTGTCGGGAGCAACTACGTCGGCTTCTGCGACGTGACCCCCCAGACCCCACTCACCGAGTGCAGCCGCGGTCAGACCAGGTACCGCGTGCCAGAAGCAATCCCCCTCCCGCCCGTCGACGTCCCCAGCATCGGAGCCCAGAAGTGACCGCCGCCCGCGCCGTACTCGCCACCGCTTTCGCCACCACCATGGCGCTCGGACTGGCTGCCCCCGCTCTTGCCGACCCCGCCGAGTTCTGCGTCGGCATCTCCGATGACCGGCAGGCCTACTGCGTCAGCACGGACTGGCTGCCGGCGGCGAGCCCGGTGTCACCGCGGTGACCTCGTGCGGCAGCGACCGAAGCAGCTAGCTGACGAGCTCGCGGGAGCGCTCTGACTGCGGCGCACGACGCTGCTCCACCGGGGCGGCGAGGACGGCCAACGCCTTGCGGTACGCCTCAACAGTGATTGCTGCCTCGGCGGGGCGCCGAGGGCGGGAGCGCCACGACACCCAGATCATCGCGAGCAGCAGGCTCACCGGGATGGGCAGCAGGAAGAGCACAGCACGACCTTCGGGGAGCGGGACGGAGGGGCCAGGATAAGCGCTGCCCCCCAGGGTTTGGCAACACTGACCGTCGACCCCAGGTGTAGCCGTCAGGCACAGTTCACCCACTCCACGCCACCATCGGCGAACAGCTGACGCTTCCAGATGGGCACCTGCGCCTTCAGCGCCTCGATGAGGTCACGGGCGGCTGCGAAGGCCTCCGCCCGATGCGGGCAGGACACCGCCACCACCACGGCGAGATCGCCCACCGCCAGAAGTCCGACCCGGTGCACGGCAGCCAGCGCCACCACCGCCGGGTGAGAGCGCGTCACCTGGTCGGCGACAGCCTCGAGCACCGCTATCGCGTCGGGGTGCGCGGAGTACTCGAGCTCGACCACGGCGCGGTCGTGGTCAGAATCCCGCACGACGCCGACGAACAGAGCGATGCCGCCGGCCGACGGACGGCGCACCGCTGCCACGCACTCGTCGACCGACAGCGAGGTACTCCGCACATCGAGCAGCCGGTCAGTCACATCGACCAGCCTCTCACCGACGGAGGCGGAGAGCGGTCGGGCGGGCACCGCGTACCGTGAGGGCCATGGCGAATTCCTCCTCCGATCCCTCTCCCGACGACGCCCAGGGCAGTGTGCCGTTCCCGGGGTTCGGCATGCCCGGCGGCATCCCCGCTGAGGTCGCCGGCAAGATCCCGCTCTTCGCCGAGTTGCAGAAGCTGCTGTCCTCGTCGGGGCCGGTCAACTGGGAGCTGGCCCGCCAGATCGCGATCGCCGCGGCGGCGGAGAGCGACTTCACCCTGCCCGACGGCGCGACCGACGAGGTGCGGGACGCGCTGCGCCTAGCCGACGTCTGGCTCGATGCGGCGACCGCCCTCCCGTCGGGTGTCACCTCCGTGGAAGCGTGGACCCGCGTGCAGTGGGTCGAGCGCACCCAACCGACCTGGACCGCCCTCTGCGACCCGGTGGCGAGCCGCGTGACGGCAGCGATGTCGGGCGGACTTCCCGAGGAGGTGCGCGCCCAGGCCGGTCCGATGCTGGGCCTGCTCGGGTCCGTCGGCGGGATGATGTTCGGCGCTCAGGTGGGGCAGGCGCTCGGCGCGCTCTCGCGCGAAGTGCTGTCCTCGAGCGACATCGGACTGCCCCTGGGTCCAGCGGGTCTCGGCGCCCTGGTGGTCGGCAACGTCAGCGCTTTCGGCGAGGGTCTCGAGGTGCCCGACGCGGAGCTGCGTCTGTTCGTCGCCCTGCGAGAGGCGGCCCACCACCGGCTCTACTCCCACGTGCCATGGCTACGCGGTCATCTTCTCGCAGCGGTCGACTCCTATACCCGAGGCATCGCCGTCGACGGCGAGGCGATCAGCCGAGCGCTGACCGAGATCGACCCGACCAACCCCGAGAGCCTTCAGCAGGCTCTCGGGGAGGGCCTCTTCTCACCGCTGACGACCCCGGAGCAGCAGGCGGCACTGGAGCGGCTCGAGACCGCGCTCGCCCTCGTCGAAGGATGGGTCGCCGAGGTCGTGGAGGTCGCCTCCGCCAACCTGCCCTCGGCTGACGCGCTGAGCGAGACCGTGCGCCGTCGTCGGGCGACCGGCGGTCCGGCCGAGCAGACCTTCGCCACGCTGGTCGGGTTGGAGCTGCGGCCGCGGCGGCTGCGGGAGGCGGCCGCCCTCTGGTCCGCCGTGCGGCACGCCCGCGGCCCCGATGCGCGCGACGCTGTGTGGCAGCACCCGGATCTGCTGCCCACGCCTGCCGACCTCGACGACCCGACCGCGTTCGCCGCCGGCGTCGAGCCGCTCACTCCCCCCGAGGACTAGGAACCCGCCGGCCGCTAACGAACCGGGACGCTCGTCCCAGCAGTACGCCGACGCGCGGCGAACATCGTGGCCGCCCCGCACATGGCCACGGCAGCCAGTCCCAGGGCGACGACGGCCACGTCGTCGTCGGCTCGTCTTCCGTCGCTCATCGCCAGCTCCTGGACGCCCCGCCCCTCGGCGGGCACCTCGACGGCCGCGACCTGCACCTCGTCCTGCTCCTCCGCCACGACGCCTACCTGTGGCTGAGCCTGTGCCTGTGCCTGCGCTTGGGACTCGGGCTGGGAGTTGGACTGCGGGTCGGGCTGCCCCTGCGACACCGGGGCCGGGGGCGGCAGCGGCGGGACCAGGACGACGAGGGCAGCGAGGGGGGCGGTCGCGCGGGGTGGCAGGTCCAAGCGGTCGAGCAAGGGCACGGTGGGCGGCGGTGGGCACCGCAGCACCGCCGAGGCGCGAGCAATCACCGCCTCACGGCTGACTGCGCGCAGCGGCACGATCGCGTCTTCGGCCAGCCCGGTCGGCGGGCACGAGTAGCGGACGACGAACCGCAGCACGCGGTCCTGCTTGGCGTCCACCCGCTCGACCCGGTTGCGTCCGATCACGCGGGCGAGGCGGTCACGTTGGGTCTGCAGCTCGACCGCGGCTTCGTCCCGCACCGAGCGCAGCAGTCCGACGATGGCGGGGGCGATCCGCACGGGAGTGTCGCCCAGCAGTCCGTCCGCCGGGTTGCCGACCGGCAACAAGCCCTCGGAGTCCCCGACATCGCAGACCAGGGGCGCGCCGCCGGGGAGATCCTTGTCGCCGTCACCATCGCAGTCGAGCCCGTCGGCTGGCGCGAATGCTCGGGTCGCCACCGCTACGTCCTCGAGGTCGCTGCGTCCCCCACCGCCCACCGACAGTCCCACCTGGCGCACGGACCGTCGCCGAAGCGCTGCCACGGTCTCGTTGAGACCCGGACCGGGATAGTCGCTCTCTGCATGGAAGCGGGCATCGGTGACGTTCACGATGACCCGAAGCGCTCCCGGCCGGAAGCCGGCGTCCTGGCCCGGCGGCACCACGGAGCCGTCACCGAGGCCGGTGGCGGCCTGGAAGAGCCCGGTGAATGCTGACTCGGGGATGTCACCGCCACCGCCGGCCTGCAGTGCCTCAATGGCCTCGACGAGGCTTCGGTCGACGGGTCCGACGCGACGCAGCAGTCGATAGGGCACGTCCGCGCCGGAGCCGTACGGCGGCGTCGGGTAGTCCTTGAACTCCCCCACCCCGAACTCTGCAGCGATGCTGGCAGCAGCAAGCTCGTTGATGATCTGCTGGATGTCGCGGCGCAGGCCGGCGATGACCGGGCCCATGCTCCCGGTGGTGTCGACCAGGAAGAAGACGTCGAGCGGGGTGGGCGCAGCGGGCAACGCCAGCGAGTAAGGCACGTCCCGGATCTCCCCGGGGCGCAGGCTGAGAGCGAGGTTCTGCGGCGTCAGGGTGGGGGCGACCACATCGACGACGTCAGCCGCGCGCAGGTCGATCCGGGGCAGCGCCGACGTGACCCGACCGCGCGGAAGCAGGTCCCGTCGGAGAAGCGCGGGTCCGGAGCGGGCGAGAACGCGCAATCCGGCGGCAGATGCGCTGATCGAGACATCCTGGGCGGCCTCACCAGTAGGCGACACGTCGAAGAGCACGCCGCGAATCGCCGCGACGACCTCACCTTCGCCGGCCGCCACGACGACATCGGCGAGCGGGAGCGTGTCGACTGAGGACGCCGTCATGGGCAGCACGACCGTGCGCCAGCTCACGCCGCCGTCGTCACTGCGGTGCAGCGCCGGCGTCTCCGCGTCCGCAGCGACGAGCCGGCTGCCGGTCGTGGTGCGCCGGCTCGTGGCGAGATCCGCCACCGATCCGTTGATCGCGCCCGACGCCGTAAAAGAGCGCCCACCGTCGCGCGAAGTGGTCACCCCGGAGGTACCCCAGCCATGCACCACACTGGTGTCGGAGGGGTCGGCCAGGATTGCGGGCGGCGTCGAGTCCGCGCCGACGATCGGGGTGCGACGCGACCACGAGCGTCCAGCGTCGGTGCTCGCGTAGACGGCCTGCGTGCGCAGCGCGGCGTCGACCAAGCTGACGAGCGAGAGGTTGACATCGAGCGGTGACGTGGTGAGCGTCGCGTCCTGGGAGATCACCGGCAATCCGACGCCGCCCTCCTGCCAGGTCACTCCCTCGTCGTCGCTGACCAGCACACCGGTGCGCGTCAGGTCGCCGACCGCGACCTCACCCAGCACGTAGAGGCGGCTCCGACCACCGGGGCTGACGGCGACGTGCAGGTCGATCACCCGCTCCACGAGCAGCGGGACGCCGGCCACCATCAGACCACCGCGGGTCAGCGTGAGCGTCCAGGCACACCCGCCGTCGATCGATCGAGCGACCGATGCGCCGTCCGTCGCGAGAAGCAGGTCGGGTCGGTCCGGAGACGCCGCGTAGTCAGCAATCCCGTCCGGGCCGAAGCCCGCAGGAATCGCCAGCTGCTCCCAGCCGTCGGTACGCGGCCGCCCGGTGCCGCACGCGTCGACCGCGCCGACAGAGGTGGCACAGACGCCGAGAATCAGCAGCGCGACGCCCAGAGCGGCTCGCGGGCCGCGGCCCTGTGGTCGGCGAACCAGTGGCCGAGGAGCCAGCACCGCACCTCCGGTACGACGCACGACACCTCCGGGCCAGCCGGACGCCGCCTTCAGGCGAAGGCAGTCACCGTCCGCTGAGCAGTGCGCGAGTAGCGTCCCACCCCTCCAGGCTGGCGTCGAGGTGCCGGATGTCGGTCGGGCTCCGCAGCCGGTGCCAGCCAGGCCCGACGACCACCCCCCCGGCCGGCGCAGCAGCGTGCAGCCGGTCCAGCGCATCGGCCTGGTCCAGGTCGATGCGTGCAGCGCGCAACCACTCGGGCAACGGCAGACGCGCGCCCAGTCCGCAGAGTCCGCCGCCGCGGGCGGGGCTGACCGCGAGGGGGGCGTCCTCGAGCGCGGAGAACAGCTTGCCGACGAGCATGCCGGGCAGGTCCGGGGCGTCCGCCGCCAGCACCACGGCCAGCTCTGCACCGAGCGCTCCGAGCGCATCCAGGGTCGTCACCAGGTGCAGGGCCGGGTCCAGCCCGGCCGGCAGCCGCACGATGGGGGTGCCCGGCCACGTCAACGCCCGCACGGCTTCGGCATCGACCGGCGCGGCCACCGCAACGGCTGGCCGGACCGAGGTCAGGGCCGCGACGACGTCCTGGGTGTCCTCGACGAGTGCCCGCCACCAGGCGGAGACATCCACTCCTGGCGGGGCGCTGCCCCGCGCGGATGACGCTGGGGTGACCAGCACCGCGCCGACCATGACCGGCGTCACGAGCAGTCGGAGTCAGCGGGAAGGCGACCGGCCGCAGCTACGCCGAGGAGGAACCCGCGGGCCCGCTCGGCCAGCGGATAGCGGGCGACGAGGTCCCAGAACTGCGGCGAGTGGTCGGCCACCAGAAGATGCGACAGCTCGTGGACGAGGACGTAGTCAACCACCCAGTCAGGCATCTCCCGTAGCCGGTGCGAGAGTCGGATGGTGGCGTCCGCGGGCGTGCAGGAGCCCCAGCGGGTCGCCTGGTTGGTCACCCAGCGCACGTCGGCGGGCCGAGCCCGGCCGTCGAGGTGCGCTCGCGAGAGGCGCTGCGCGCGAGCGATCAGGTCGTCGTCACGACGTACGCGACGGCGGGTCTCCTGCGTGCGCAGGCGAGTCAGCATCGTCTCGACCCACCGCTCTTCCTCCGCGCGGGAGAGACGCGCGGGGACCAGCACGATGGTGCGGTCGCCGTCCCGGTAGGCCGAGACGGTCCGCCGGCGGCGGGCGCTGCGCCGCACCTCGACTACGCCCGAGCTGGCATCGCCGAGTCGCAGCTCCACGTGGTCGGGCCGGGCGACGGTCATCCACCAACGGTACGGGCCGCTGGCGGCCACGGCAGGGAAGCGGGGCCGGGTAAGCGGGGCCCAGGGCTGGCGAAAGAGCGTTTCTGGTGTTACCTCGCGTTTCCTCGATCGCAACTTTCTTTCGTGCACAGCCGCCGCGGTGGCATCCCCGCAGGTCAGCGGGGCGGCGAGCGGCGTAAGCCACAGCCTCGTCCACAACGGTGTCGACAGATCGTCCACAGCATTATCGGGACGGGTCCCCAGGTCGTCCCCAGAGTCGTCCACAGGCACGCGGTCCGGGTCGTTGACCACCGCCATGACGGCCCCTACCGTCCTGCACGACGAAGCCCCCGGGGGCCGAGTTCCATCCGCAAGGGGAAGGCGGGTGGGACGAGGACACCGGGGGCTTTGCCGCATCCCGGTGCCGGCCGGGCCAGATCCGGCTCTTGGCTCCCACCGACCCTGGTCCAGGCGGCTCCAGGAGCCTCGGTCTACTGGCCGGTGAAGCGGGGCGGCCGACGTTCGGCTTGCGCCGCGAGCCCTTCCTGCAGGTCAGCGCCGGCCATCGTCACCGGCTGGGCCAGGCCCTCCCAGGCCAGCGCCTCCTCGATCGTCCGGTGTCCGGCGAAGCTCAGCGCCGCCTTCGTCAGGCGCACGGCGACTGGCGCCCCGGCGGCTATCTGCGCTGCGACTGCCAGCGCGGCCGGCATCAGCTCGGCGGGCGGATGCACTGCTTCGCAGAGGCCGATCTGGAGCGCCTCACCCGCGTCGACCCGGCGGCCGGTGAAGAGCAGCTCCCGCGCGCGCGGGAGCCCGACAGCTTCCGGCAGCAGGAACGTCGCGGCCATGCCAGCGTGGATGCCCAGGGAGACGAAGGGCGCGGAGAAGACCGCCGCGGTCGACGCCAGCCGGATGTCGCAGGCCAGAGCCAGGCAGAGTCCGGCGCCGACTGCCGCGCCGTTGACGGCGGCGATCACGGGCACGTCCAGGGACCGGATCGCGAGCCAGGTCCGGTAGAAGGGGAGCATCCGCTCCCGCAGCTGCGCCACCGTGGTGTCGGGCGAACCGCCGAGCCAGGACAGGTCTCCGCCGGCGCAGAACGCCTTGCCCGAGCCAGTGACGACGACCGCGCGGAGAGCGGGGTCGACGGCAAGGTCGGCGACAGCGCTCGCCCAGGCCGCGGTCAGCTCCGGCGTCATGGCGTTGCGCCGGTCGGGCAGGTCAAGGGTCAGCAGCGCCACCCCGTCTGCGGGGCGTTCCACCCGCAGGGGTACGTCGGTCACGCGAGCCTCCCTGTCCGTCGACGGTGCCAGCGACGCTACCCCGAGCCACTCGCCACCCCGCGCAGTAAGCGCGGCGACGCCGACTGGCTCAGCCGATTGCAGCGTGAATTACGCCGTTCAGCCCTGAAGGTGGCCCTGGGCCCCTGACGATCTAGACTTGGAGGTCTCTGTAGACGCAGCAGCGTCGCCCGCGGAAGCGGATTTCATCGGCAGAATGGCGCCCCGTGCCCAGCGACAGCACGCAGCCACAGCCCCATCGGCCGAGCAGCCCGCGCGGTCGAGCGGTTCGCCGCCTAGCCGGTGGCATCGCGATCTCTGTCGGCTTCGCCGTCCTCGCGCCAGCGATCGGCAACGCCGCCGGCGTTGAGATCGCGAACCCCGTGGCCGCAGCGCTTCGCGGCTCGGTCCAGGCTGTATCCGGGGCCTTCGAGGCCGCGCCAGCAGGCGCCAACCCGAGCGCTCGGCCGAGTGCCACCGCCGCACCGACGCCGAAGGCGTCCCGGGCGGAATCCCGCGGCTCGCTCGTGTCCAGGGTCGCTGCCTGCTCCCCGAGGGGCAAGGATCCCCTTTTCGCCAAGACCGGCGCCGCCACCAACCACGGTCATTTCGTCCGGGCGGCCGCACACGCCGACACGCTCGCGCTGCCTTTCGGCAGCTTCGACCTCTCCACGGCCGCTGGCGTAGAGAGCCTCTGCGCCGCCCTGGACGCTCAGCGCGCCTCCCTGCCGAGTCCGTCGGCCGAGCCCCGCCGTGGCGCCCAGGACGACGACGAGAAGGGCCGGGGTGCGGAGCAAGGGGACCGCGAGGAGCCGAAGGCACGCGCTACCAAGAGCTCCGACCGGCGTACGGGCAAGCCCACGTCAAGGCCCACAGCCAGCTCCGAGCGCCGGGCCAAGCCCAGTGAGGAGCCCCGCAACGAGCGGAGCGCGAAGCCCAGCCCTGAGCCCAGCGGCAAGCCGTCCGATGATCAGCCGGCGGACGGCTGAGCATCCTCACGGCGACCTCGACAGGGCGCTGCGCACCGCCCTTAGGCGGGATTTCGTGCTCAGACCGGTACGCTGGCCTCGACCAGTACCCACCGGAGGAGGAGCACCGTGTCCGAGAAGTACGAGGGCTACTGCGTGAAGTGCAAGGAGAAGCGTGAGTTCGACGGTGAAGTCACCACGACGGACAACGGCCGTCGGATGGCCAAGGGGTCGTGCCCGGTCTGCACCACGAAGATGAACCGGATCCTCGGCAAGGCCTGACGTCCACTTCCTCTTCCCTGCGAGGCGGCATCCCTTCCGGGATGCTGCCTCGCGGCTTTTCGGAGGTGCTGCGCCGGATCTGGGGACAAGCGCCCGCTGTGGACGGCGTACGGCGGCAGAGTCGGACTGATGTAACCCTGCCACCCGCCGTCGGCCAAAAGGGGTGCGAACATCATGCGACCAGTGCTCAACTCGGCTCTGCGCCTGCTGTGGCGTGATGCCACCACGCTTCAGCTCGGTGTCGATCCTCGGCACAGCGTGGTGCTGCAGGGCCTCACGCCGCAGGCCGAGAGCCTGCTCACGCTTCTCGACGGGACTCGGGACCGGGCCGGCGTCGCAGCCGCGGCGGCGCGGATGGGCATCTCCAGCACGGACGTGGAGTCGATGCTCGACCTGCTCCTTTCCGCCGGGGCGCTCGACGACGCCTCCGTGTCACCGCCGTCGGTCTCCCGCTGGGAGCAGGCTCGGCTGGCTCCCGAGCTCGCCGAGCTCTCGCTGGTCGGAGCGCCCGGCAGCTCACGGCGCGTCATGACGGCGCGGGGGCAGGCCACCGTGCTGATCGCCGGTTGCGGCCGGCTGGGCACCTTGACGGCGGGTCTGCTTGCCGCCAGCGGTGTCGGGCGCCTGTTGTTGCGGGACGACGTTACTGGCGACGAGAGCGACGTCGTACCCGGAGTTCGGCCGTCGGCCGATGGTCGGCCACGTGTGGTGAGCGCCATGGCGCACGTCCGGGCGAGCGGCACTGCGGACGTCGATGCGGCGGTCCGCCTGCCGTCGGTGGAGGACTGCGCCGATGCCGACCTGGTGCTGGTCGCGGCCGATCACCACGCGGTCGCCCGGCATGACGTCGTCGATCTCCTGCGGGCCGAGCACGTGCCCTGGCTGCTGGCCGGCGTCCGGGAGACCTGCGGCGTCGTCGGTCCGCTCACGGTCCCAGGTCGGAGCGCCTGCCCACGGTGCCTCGACTTCGCCCGCGCCGAACGCGATCCTGCTTGGCCGCTCCTCGCCGCACAGCTCGCGACCGCGGGTCGCGCCCGGTCCGCTGGCGGCGCTGCGCTGACTGCTGCGGTCGCCGCACTCGCCACCGCGCAGGTGCTGGCGCATCTCGCCGGTCCGATGCCCTCCCTCTGCGTCAACGCGACCCTCGAGGTGCGGCTGCCCGAGTGGTCGGTGCGCCGGCGCGGCTGGTCGCCCCACCCTCGGTGCGGCTGCGTGTCGACCGCTGGTGAGCCCGGGTGTGCCTCAGGCGGCGCAGGGGCTCTCCCCGCGTCATAGTGAGGGAGTGCCGGACATCCCTCGGCGGGCAGTGACCCGCACCGCGAAGCTCGCCACGCTTCCCCTGGGTTTCGCCGGTCGCAGTGCGCTCGGACTGGGCAAGCGCCTCGGCGGCCGACCGGCGGAGATCGTGGCCACCGAGCTGCAGCACCGCACCGCCGAGCAGGTCTTCCGGGTGCTCGGGGAGCTCAAGGGCGGCGCCATGAAGATGGGCCAGGCCCTCTCGGTCTTCGAAGCGGCGCTGCCGGAGGAGATCGCGGGACCGTACCGGGCGGCTCTGACGAGGCTGCAGGAGGCTGCCCCGGCGCTGCCGGCCACCCAGGTGCACGCCGTCCTGCGGCGGGAGCTGGACCCCGAATGGTCGAAGGCCTTCACGTCGTTCTCCGACGTCCCTGCCGCTGCAGCGAGCATCGGCCAGGTCCATCGCGGAGTGTGGCACGACGGCCGGCGGGTCGCCGTGAAGGTGCAGTATCCCGGCGCTGGCCCCGCGTTGCTCAGCGACCTGACGCAGCTCGCTCGGCTGGCCCGCCTCTTCGCGGTGCTGTCTCCGGGGCTGGACATCAACCCGCTGTTGGCGGAGATGAAAACTCGAGTGGCCGAGGAGCTCGACTACGTTCAGGAGGCCGACTCCCAGCGGGCGTTCGCGCTGGCGTACGCCGGTGATCCGTACATCGCCGTCCCCGACGTCGTCGCCGGCGCAGAGCGGGTTCTCGTCACAGAGTGGCTCGACGGCACGCCGCTGGCGGAGATCATCCGCGAGGGCACCCAGGAGCAGCGCGACCTGGCCGGCGCGCGGCTGGCCCGCTTCCTCTACGACTCGCCGACCCGTGTCGGGCTCCTGCACGCGGACCCGCATCCCGGCAACTTCCGGCTTCTCGACGACGGGCGGCTCGGGGTCATCGACTTCGGGGCGGTCGCGCGACTGCCCGGCGGCATGCCGGTCGGCTTCGGTCAGATCGCTCGCGCTGTCGTCGAGGACGACGCGGCACGCGTCGAAGGGCTCTTCCGCTCCGAGGGATTCCTCCGCGCCGACATCAGCGTTGCGCCGGGAGCGCTCCTGGCCTACGTCGGACCGTTGCTCGCCTCAGTCGTCGACGAGGAGTTCACCTTCAGCCGCGAGTGGCTTCGGCACGAGGCGAGACGGGTCGGTGATCCCCGGTCGGAGATGGGCCGGCTGGGCCGCCAGCTCAACCTGCCGCCGGACTACCTGCTCGTGCACCGCGTCGCCACCGGGACGACCGGCGTCCTGTGCCAGCTCGGTGCGTCCGGACGGTTCCGGGCCATCGCGGAGGAGCTGCTGCCCGGCTTCGCGCCGGCTCCCCGCAAGCCGCGCGCTCGCCGCCGTACCGCGTGATTCGCGACTACCACCACTCGCTGTCGAGCTTGGCCTCTATGGAGCGCACGTTGGTGCGGGTGCAGGCCTCGCACAGGGTCTGCACGCCGCGCTCCGACGTCTGCGTAGACCACGACAGCGGTACGCCGTCCGGCGCGCTCGCGCCGCACCAGCTGCAGAACGCCGGGCGCGGGTCGTCACTCGCCATGCCGCGGAGGCTACCCGGCGGCCCTCGTCCGGGCGAGGTCGGACGATGATCTCGGCAGGCCGGCATTCCTGGCGCATCCGACCGGCGGGGAGGTCTGGGCGCCGCGCCGGCGAATACGGAATGCATGCGAAGGACAGTGCCTGCCGTGCTCGCCGTCGTCGCGCTCGCCCTGCCGGCGTCCGCGGGACATCAGCCGCCGGTGCGGGAGAGCTACTCCGTCACCGCACCCGTGCCCTACCCGGTGGACGGCGCGTCGCACTGCACGGACGGCCTCGAAGGCATGACGAAGAACACCCGGCAGGTGAAGCTGCCCAGCCGTGGGGTGCTCGAGATCGAGCTGAGCGGGTTCCTCGGCGACTGGGTCCTCGAGCTCTTCGACGCGAAGGGCAGGCTCCTCGGGCAGGCCGCCGAGCTCGACCCCACGAACACTGCACCCGTGCGCAAGGTGACCTACAAGAAGGCGACCCCAGGCCAGCTGGTGAAGATCGCCGTCTGCAACGTCGAGGGCGGACCGACAGCCAAGGTCGCCTACACGTTCACCCACAAGTAGTCGCCGCCGAGCACGACCGCCCGACCTATGCTCCTGCCGTGGGCGAGGAGGGTGGGACCGACGGCGATGTGGTGCTGACTACGGAACGGCTCGTGCTGCGCCGATTCACTCCAGCGGACGCGGACCTGCTGGTCGACCTCGACAGCGACCCCGCCGTCATGCGCTTCATCAACGGTGGGCGGCCTACCTCCCACGAGGAGATCGCGGAGGAGGTGCTCCCCTGCTGGCTCGGCCACTACGAAAGGTACGAGCACTACGGCTTCTTCGCCGCGCTCGACAAGGTCAGCGGGAACTTCCTCGGCTGGTTCCACCTGCGGCCCGGCGGGAGGTCCGCGCCAGACGAGCCCGAGCTCGGCTACCGCTTCCATCGGTCGGCGTGGGGGCGGGGTTACGCGACCGAGGGTTCGCGAGCGCTCGTCGACGCGGCCTTCGCGGACTACGGCGCACGGCGGGTGTACGCCGAGACGATGGCGGCCAATGCCGCGTCCCGCCGCGTGATGGCGAAGGCAGGTCTGCACCTGGTCCGTACGTTCTTCGCCGACTGGCCGGACAAGATCGACGGTGACGAAGAAGGGGATGTGGAGTACGCCGTGACGCGCGAGCGGTGGGCGGCAGCCCGCGTACCGACGGTGCTCGACCCATGACCCCTGACCTCACGGCGAGTACTTGCGCGGCACTGGTGCCTTCGATGACCTCGACTGCGGGCTGGAATCCCTCCGCGACCCCGTAGCGCTGACGGCCGATCACCTGCGGTCCGGTGAACGGCTTGCTCACGTACTTCGACTGATACCCAGCAGCACAGCGCGCCTCGTCCCACGACGACAACGCCACCGGCATTTCCGTGAGCCGCTTGATCTTGATCCAGCCGTGACGCCCTGCCTCATCGATCCTGCCGCGAGTGATGAAACGGTTGACCCGAAGTGGACATGGAAACGCTCGCCGTCTTGTGAAAGCGCCGGCACCCACAAGTACGGCAGCGGACCTTGCCCCTGCGCGGCACGCAGCCGACGGAAGAACCGGCCTTCTGAGAGGGGGTGTGCTCAAGAAGTACAGGTTGTCCCGAGCCGCGCTGACCTTCATGGTCACTATGCCCCTATGTACGACCTGTCAGCATCTCGTAAAAGAACACATCAGTCGCTGACGATCGCATCGATGGAATGTCGTGGCAGCCGCGGGGGGTGACCCCTCGAACCGACGAGCCCCGCAGCCGCGTCTGAGCCGGCGTCGGCGGGCAGGGCAGGTCCGCGACGACTGCGTGCAGTGCCCGCTACCACCTACCAGGCTGCTTCCGACGATTCTCGATTGCCTGCGCCATCGCTGGGCGGCGCGATCTGCACAGACTGCGCGACGGGCTGTCCTTGCGCAAGACTTCCGGCATGGTCAGGCGGCTGCGCGTCCGTGTCCTCGGCGGCCTCGCGGTCGAGGGAGTGGAGGAACGCGCGCTCGGCAGCCTCAAGGCGCGACGGCTTCTCAAGGTGCTCGTGCTCGCCCGTCGGGCTGCCGTTTCGAGCGAACGGCTCGTCGAGGTTCTCTGGGGCGAATCGCCGCCTGCACGCCCGACTGACCAAGTCGGCGTGCTGGTATCCCGACTCCGCGGTGTGCTGGGTGCCGACCGCCTGAGGCGTACCGACGCCGGGTATCTGCTGGTAGTCGACTGGCTGGACGTCGAGGAGCTCGCGGCGCGCGTAGCAGAGGCCGGCGACGCACTCACCCGCGGCCGGTTCGGTACGGCCAGCGCCGCCGCAGAGGCAGCCATCGCGCTGGCCCGTGGGACGGTGCTACCCGAGGAGGAAGGCGACTGGGTCGAGGTCGAACGCGCGGCGGCACTCGCCTGCTCGGCGTCGGCCCGCCAGATCGCGGCCGAGGCGGCGGACCGCGCCGGCGACCACGTGTCGGCTTCTGCGCTGGCCGAGCAGGCGTTGGCGCACGACCCGTACGACGAGGCGTGCTTGCGGGTGCTGATGCGGGCGAATACGGCCGCGGGTCGGCCCGCATCTGCGCTGGCCGCGTACGGGCGGATGCGGGCGCGGCTGGCGGAGGACCTGGGCGTCCCGCCGATGACCGAGACAGTGGCACTCAACGAGGCGATCGTGGTCGGGCACCTGCCGCCCGGCACGACGCCATCTTCTCCGCCCATCCCGACGCTGCATGGCCGCGACATCGAACTTGGCGCGCTCGACGCCGCCCTCGACCGGGCTGTCGCTACCGCAGACGGCTGCACGGTCGTCGTCCAGGGCGAGGCAGGCATCGGAAAGTCGGTCCTCATCCGGGAGTGGACCAGCCGGGCAGCGCTGCGAGCCCTGGTGCTGTTGGGCCGCTGCGACCCGCTCGGGCGAGACCTGCCGCTTCAGCCTGTCCTCGACGCCGTCACGGTGGCACTTGCCGGGCGCTCGCCCGCAGAGCGTCGGTCCGCGCTGGGCGACGACACCACCGTCATCGGCCCGTTCCTCGGTGTCGAGGCGATCGCCGATGTCGGCGGCGCGACCGTCCTGGGCGACCCCGACCTCGGTCGGGCCCGGTTGTTCGGCGCGCTGCTCGGGGTGGTGCATCGCCTGGCCGAGAGTCGTCCCGTCGTGGTCGCCGTAGACGACCTGCACCTGGCCTCGGCGTCGACGTCGGCTTGGCTCTCCTTCGCCGTGCGACGACTGCCGCGCCTGGTGGTGGTCGTCGCGACCAGGCCCGGCAGCGACCTCCACCTCGGCGCGAACACGGTCCTCACCCTGGGACCGCTGGACCTGGCCGCGGCGGCGGCCGTCGTCGGGCACGCGCGAGCGGATGAACTGCACGCCCGCAGCGGTGGCCATCCGCTGCTGCTCACAGCTCTCGCGCACAGCCGGGGCGAGGACCTGCCCACGTCGGTCCGCGAGGCCGTCGCCCACCGGGTCGCCGACCTGGGCGCTGCCGCGCGCACGCTACGCGCGGCAGCCGTCCTCGGCGACGACATCGACCTCGACGTGATGGCTGCGGTCCTGCGGTCGCCGGCCACCCGGCTGCTCGACCACCTGGAGGCGGCCGCCGCCCGGGGACTGCTCGTCGACCGAGGCGCCGGCCTCGCCTTCCGGCACGAGCTGGAGCGCGAAGCCCTCGAGGCCTCCGTCAGCAGCGCCCGGCAGGCGCTGCTGCACCGCGACGCGGCGCGCGCGCTAGCCTCCCGCCCTGCACCGGACCCACTGACCGTGGCCGTGCACGCGCGGCTCGGCGGCGAGGTCGCACTGGCCGCCAGGTGGTACCTGAGCGCGGCCGAGGCGGCCGTCGTCCGCTACGACCTGACTGCGGCGCGCGCCCATGTCGACCTTGCGCTGGCGCTCACCGAGTCGGCCGACGCGTACGCGGCCCGAGCCCGGCTCGCGATGGCCGGAGGCCGGATCGACGATGCGGCCGAGGACGCGGCGCGGGCGGTCGCCGCAGGTGGCGGGGCGCGGGCGCTCGAGGTCGCTGGCTGGGTGGCCTACTACCAGCGCCGCTACGACCTGGCGCAGGTGCAGGCGGACGAGGGTGTGGCCACCGCCGTCGAACCCGCGGTGCGGGTGAGCTGCCTGGCGCTCGCCGGTCGGGTACGACACGGATCGGGGGATGTGCGGGAGGCCGCCGACCGGCTCGAGTCCGCGGTGGCCGAGCCGGCTCCGTCGGAGGTGCGGGGACTGGCGGCGGTGTGGCTGGCGCAGGTCCGCATCCACGAGGGCCGGCCCGCCGACGCGCTGGCGCTGCTCGGGCCGGCTCTGCTCGCCCCGGAGCGGCTCGCGCACCCGTTCGCGCCGTTGCACGGTCGCTTCGTGCGCGCCCTCGCGCTGGGCCAGTTGGGCCGGGTGAGCGAGGCCCTTCCTGCCCTGGACGCGCTCGACTCCGCCGTCGCACGGGCCGGCGACGTGGGTGCTCGTATGCGCGGGCCGGCGCTCAACGCCCGGGCGTGGGTGCTGCGGTGGACCGGTCTGCCCGGCCCGGCCGACGACCTGAACAACGAGGCCGTCAGCCGCGGCGAGCCCAGCGGTCCGTTCTCCGAGCCGTACTACGCGGGGCTGCTCGACCTCACCGACGGCCGGCTGCTCGCTGGTGACCTGGACGGCGCCGCCGCGCTCCTCGACCGGATGGACGGCCTCGGCCAGTGGCAGGGGACGATGGCCTGGCACCAGCGGCACCGGTGGGGACTGGCCCGCGCACGGCTCGCGCTGGCCAGCGGTGATCACGACACGGCTGCCCGGCTCAGCGCCGAGGTCGAGGGTGATGCCACCTCCCGGGGCACTCGCCGTTACGCCCTGCTCGCCACTGCCGTGGGAGCGCTCGCCGGTGGCCAGCCGGCCAGCGACCTCGGTCGGCTCGACGCGGTCGTCGGCGAGCTCGGCCACTGCGCCGCCCTCGACGGCTGGCCGCTCGTCGCCGGGCTCGCCGCGGAGTTCGGCAACGCCACCTGGCGGGCCGAGGCCGAGCGTCGGGCGGTCGCGGTCGCGGCCGACGCACCGGACGGGGACGCGGTCCGGGCGTTCGCGTCCCGGGTGCTGGGCTGAGCGCAGCCCGTCACGTCGCGGGAGGGCCGGCGGCCGTCACGCCAGCGCAGCACCACCAGCGAGCGCACGAGCACGGGTGGCTCGGGGCCGAGCCGCCCCAGGGCGTCGCGGACCAGCGCCGCCCGAGCCTGCCGCGGCAGCCCGGCGACGAACGGCGCCAGCTGGGCCATGCCTAGCCGCCACGCGACCAGGTCACGTGCTCCCAGCTCCGGGAAGGACACCCGGACGGTACGGAGATCGGCCCCGTCCAGCCCGGCCTCCGCGGCGACCTGCCCCGCTCGCTCCACTGTGGCCAGCCGAGGCACCGCTCGCTCGCGCAGTGCGAGGTACCAGGGCTCCGGGCGCCACCCCCGAGCCGCGGCTGCCGCGTCGGTCGCCGCCTTCACCGGGTGGTGGTCGTCGGCGGAGTAGGCGCTGACCACCAGCCCGCCACCGGCCGCGAGCACCCTGACTGCCTCCCGGAGCCCCGCCACCGGACGAGCCAGGTGGTTCAGGCTGAAAGCGGCGATCACGGCGTCGAAGGAGCCCGGGAGGAACGGCAGGGCAACCGCGTCGCCCGCGACACTCGGCGGCCGGCGAGCGGCGGCCGTCAGCATCCCGACGGCGATGTCGACGGCGACCACGTTGGCCCCCCGACGTCGCGCCGCGCGCCAAGCGGCGCCGGTGCCGGCGCCTAGGTCGAGCACCCGGGCACCGGCGAGCGGCACCGGGCACTGCCCGACGACCACGTCGGCGAGCCGGTCGTAGACCGGTCCGGCGCCGACCTGCCACGCGCGCCCCGTGGCGTTGTACGCGGCGGTGAGGTCGGCGTTCACAGCCGGGCCAGCCCCTCCCGCGCTCGGTCGCACCACCAGCCCAGCTCGGCGTCGTCCCCGAGGGCCTTCTCCCAGCCGAACTCGACCAGCGTGCCGAGCAGGCTGAGTGCCAGCTGGCGGTCCCACCACTCGCCGGTCGCGACACCGTGGCTCTCCAGCGCTGCCCGGAACTGCTCGACCACCCGCTCCTTCGGCCGGGCGCTGGGCAGCTTGGCCCGATTGAGCGCCAGGTACCAGCCGAGCTCGTGGCAGGCCGGACCCTCGCCGAGGTAGACCCAGTCGAGCAGCACGGTGCGGCCGTCAGCCGCGGTGCCGAGGTTGCTGGCCTTCCAGTCACCGTGCAGGAAGCACGACGGCGTCTGCTGAAGCGCGCTCACCAGCGGGCCCACGTCGCGCCGCAGTGCGTCGACGGATGCCGCTACGTCGGCCGGGGCCCGCTCCGCGAAGGCCTGCCAGCCCTGCGCGGCGATCCTCGGCACCGGCTCGGGCCAGCCCTGCGCCCGTTCCGCGTCGAGAGTGTCCGGGCCGAAGAACGTCCACCGGCTGGCGTACGGCAGCAGACCGAGCTGGTCGCGCCAGCCCCAGGTGCGTGCGCAGACGCCGGCGAGGGCGCCGATGAAGCCGTCGTGCCGCGCCTCAGGGAACTCATCGTCACCCGGGGGCACGAGGTCGGTGGACGCGTCGCGCATGAGCAGCGCCGCACCCCACCCGTGTCGTCCAACGCCCCGGGCAGCGCCGACGACCGCGTGGTCGACAAGGTCGGCGGCCACGTCGAACAGCCCGGCGGTCCACGCCAGCAGGACACGGGAGCCGACGTCGCCGGTGGCACGCATCGCGAAGTCGTCGTCGGCGTGCAGGTACTTCAGGACCATCGGCTCGCCGTCGACCCAGACTCGTTCGAATCGAGCGGTCGAGCGGGTCTCGGCGGGCACGAACGGCTCACGCCGGCTGGCCCCGGCGAGCAGCTCGTCGACCGAGTCGGCCACCGTACGGCCGGGCACCGGGGCGGCGTCAGCGGACATGTCCAGCCTCCTGCTCGTCGGACTCCACCTGAGCCTGCTCCATCCGCGCGAGGAGTGCGGCGTCCCAGCGACCTCCGCAGAAGACCCGGTCGCCGCAGATCCGTCCGTTCGCGTCCAGCGTCAGCCGGTGGCAGTGGTGTGCGGCCCACGGGACGCCGTACTCCAGCCACGTCAGCAGGTAGGTGACGATCTCACCGTCCTGGACGGGCAGCCGGTCAAGCTCCTCGAACCGCGCCGGGCTGGCGAACCAGGAGGCGTACTCCGTGGCCACGGCGCGCCCGCCGCATCGACGGAAGCGCCAGCCGGGCACGGTGGCGTCCAAGAGGGCGTCATCGGCGAAGAGCGCGGCCACGGTGCCGCCGCGCCCGGTGGCGATCGCCTCGAGAAGCCGGTCCACCGCGGACGGGGTCGGCAGTGCTGTCGCCGGTGCGGTGGTGGTGCTCGTCGTCGTGGTCATGGCTGCACTGTCGGCGTCACTCCTGCAGTGGGCCTGCAGCGCTCCGGCGCCGCGGCTGCATGGTCGCTGCAGGGCAGCAGGCACAGGGTCGCCGGCATCCGATCACCACAGGAGGAGCGACATGACCAAGACCTCGGCAACGACCACGACAGAAACGACCGACCTGGACGCCTTCCTCAGTCAGGTCGTCGGCGACGCAGCCACCGCCTTCCACGCCGCGACCGTCATCCTCGGCGACAAGCTCGGGCTGTACAAGGCACTGGCCTCAGGCGGCCCGGCCACACCGCAGGAACTCGCAGCGCGCACCCAATGCGACGCCCGCTACCTGCAGGAGTGGGCCGACGCGCAGGTCGCCGCCGGGTACTGCGCGCACGACCCGGGCTCCGGCCGGATCAGCCTCACCCCCGCGCAGGCCGAGGTGCTCACCGACGAGTCGAGCCCGGCGTTCGCGGCCGGGATGCTCTCCATCGCCGGGGTGCTGTTCAAGGACGAGGAGCGGCTGCTTCGGCAGGCCGTCCGCACCGGTGCCGGCGTCGGCTGGCACGAGCACCACCAGGACCTCTTCGACGGCACCGAGCGCCTGTTCAAGCCCGGCTACGTCGGCAACCTGGTCAGCTCCTGGATTCCCGCTCTCGACGGCGTCGAGGCGAGGCTGGTCGCCGGCGGGTCGGTCGCGGACATCGGCTGCGGCCACGGGGCGTCCACGATCGTGCTCGCGCAGGCCTATCCGAAGAGCACATTCCTCGGGGTCGACTACCACGCCGAGTCGATCGAGGTGGCCCGCAAGCGCGCCGCGGAAGCCGGCGTCGCGGACCGGGTCCGCTTCGAGGTCGCCAGTGCGGCGGACTACGCCGGCAGTGGCTTCGACCTCGCCTGCGTCTTCGACGCCCTTCACGACATGGGCGACCCGCTGCAGGCAGCGGCGCACATCCGAGCGTCACTGGCGGACAGCGGGACGCTCCTGCTGGTCGAGCCCATGGCGGGCGAGACTGTGAGCGACAACGTCAACCCGCTCGGCAAGCTTTTCTACTCAGCCGGCCTGTTCGTCTGCGTCGCCCACGCCAAGGCGCAGGGTGGCCGCTATGCGCTTGGGCCCCAGGTCCCGGAGTCGACGTGGCGTCAACTGCTGACCGAGGCCGGGTTCGGGCGGTTCCGGCGCGCCACCGAGACTCCGTTCAACCGAGTTTTCGAGGCCCGCACGTAGACGTCGTCGCGGTCTGGTCTGACCCGAACCGAACTACCGTCACTCGTTCCAACGCACGAACCGCGACGGCCGCCTTGGTCGAGCAGGAGAAAGGAGATGCCCCGGTCCGGAGGTTGTCGGATCAGCCGAGGTAGAGGAAGCCGTAGGCCTCGTCTCGAAAGGGGATGCCGGCCGCAGTCAGCGCGGCGTCCCAGTCTCCCAAGCAGGTCGGGTCAGCCGCCTCGGAGCCGTGATCGCTGGTGAGCAGGACGAACGTGTCGTCCGCCGTACCCGTCGATTCGAGCAGGTCGAGGAACACGCCAAGACGGCGGTCGGCGTCCCGCATCGACGCGCGCGCCACCGCCGAGTGCGGGCCGCCGAGGTGGTGCGCCGTGTCGGTGAGCGTGGTGTTCCACCACATCATCGCGGGCCGCGTCGCCGGCTCGGCCCACAGGCCCAGCACCTGCGCCAAGCCGGTCGCGTCCACCGACGTACCCCAGGCGTAGCCGGGATCGGCGGCCACCTGCTCAGCCGACGCATGCGGGTCAACGGTCGGGTCGGGCAGCTCGCTGCCCAGGCTCTTGGCCCCGTCGGAATGACCCCGGGCGCGCACCAGCCCGAACGTCGAGTACGTCGCGCCCCGGTCGATCGGCTCGTTGACGCACGCCGTCATCGCACCGGGCCGGGCGCGAGCCATCGTCTCGAACACGGTCTCGACGTCCGGCTCGAGCCACTCGCAGGCCCGGTGCCACGTCGAGGAGTCGTTGGGTACGACGCGCTCGGCGGAGCGTCTGTCGTAGAAGGCGTTGTTCAGGATCCCGTGGCGGCCCGGGCCGCATCCGGTGAGCGCCGACGTGTGGTTGACGAGTGTGACGCTCGGGAACTCGGCGATCGCTCCGCCACGCAGGGCGCAGCCTCGTGCGAGCAGTCTCGCCACGGCGGGCAGCTCGCCCGAGGCGGCGAGGGCGTAGAGGTCGTTGCTGTTGCAGCCGTCCCACAGCAGCCCGACGACGTGCTTGGCTCCTGCAGCGACCAGATCGTCGAGGGACGCACCGGTCTGCCGAGCGTGGTGCCCGCCGTTGTCATCGGTGTCGACCCCGGCGGCGTGCAGCAGTGTGGCGCCGACATCCGGCGTCCGCGCCGCTCGGTCGAGCAGACCGCGCTCCACGACTCCAGCGCCAGACAGCACCAGAGGCGCACGCGACTGCACGACGTCGAGAGAGCCGTGCTCACCGAGATGGCCGCCGCGCTCCGGCCAGTAATGGCCCGCGGTGTGCACCACGGCGAGATCAGGGGCGGCCGGGTGCTCGAAGAGGCCCGCCAGCCGCTCGCGGGCGAACGGGTAGGAGTTCGCGGCGTTCGCCGGAGCGACTGGCTCATCGGCCAGCCTGGCGAAGGCGAGTGGATCCTGCCGCGCGATCGGGTCGCGGCCGGTGACTCGTCGTACGGCGTGCGGCGCCGAGCGGTCGAAAGCCGTCGAGCCGTCGGCATTGGCGACCTCGATGACATCGCCGTCGGCGTAAGCGACGAGGTCCACGATGTGCCCCACACCGGGCGCGAGGAGCACGGCGAGCGCACGCTGGCGCAGCTCCTGCGTTGGCGCGAGTCCGGCCGGTTCGCCAGAGACCTCGAGAACCCGGTCGGGCAGCGGCACGGAGCTCCTTCACAGCGTCTACGGCGGGGGCTGAGCCTAACCCGGGTGCTCGGCGGTACGACGAAGCCCCCGGTGCCGGGGAAGGGCACCGGGGGCTCCGGTTGGCGCTGGTGAGGCTGGGAAAGCTGGTTGCGCTGCTGTCGGGCCGCTCACGCGATCTCGGCGACCGCGTTGGCTGCCGCCCGGGCTCGCCGGCCGGCCGCCTCGGCGCGGCGCGCCCAGCGCCGAGCCAGGGCGAGTCGCAACGCAACCCGTTGCACTTCGGCGTCCCGGAGCAGCGCCCGCTGATGGGTGCGGGCCAGCTCCTCGTGGATCAGGTTCATGACGGTGTTCCTCTCACTGTGGTGTGGCTCATGGATTCGACGCTCACGCGGCGACTTCTTTTCGCGGGCGACCGCGGGGCCGCTTGCGCGCGACGATGGCGCCCTGGACGAACAGCTGGCCGCCCCAGACGCCCCACGGCTCCCGGCGCTCCACGGCCCCGGCGAGGCAGGTCGCCCGGATCGGGCAGTCGACGCACAACGCCTTGGCGAGCTCGACGTCAGCGGGCGACTCGGCGAAGAAGAGGTCCGGCTCCGTGCGAAAGCACGGCAGGTCCGATGCCTCGACGTCGTCAGGTAAGTCGACCGCGAACAGGTCCAACATGTCGTTCACCCCTCAGGCAGCGATGGAATGCAGATTGCGGATCGGAGTGGATGGGATGGAGGGCGAATGGGCCGGACAAACAGAAAGGCCGTGGATCCCGGTAAGGGATCCACGGCCTCAAGGCGGTGGCAATGCTCTGTCAGAGCAGAGCCGCCAGCTCTTGAGGCGGATGGGTCCCCGTGCGCTTCATGGCATTCGCGCCCGTGACGGCAAACGCGAAACCGGTCGTCGCCGGGATGGCCGCGACATCGGCGGCCGGGTGCAGGGTCGTGGGCGAGAGCGTGCGGGTGCGAGCGCTCTCGTTCGAGAGGCAACCCAGCGAGAGAGCAGCACGAAGCCCACGACCGATGGCGGCCGCGGTATCGACGTAGGTCCTGCGCATGGGGCACCTCCCTTCCGGACTAGCTCTTGTCGAGTCGTTGGCAGCCGACCCGGTCTGACCACTCGGCCAGCGCTGGCGCGAGGTTAGGGGCCCCGCCGGAAAGCCGCAAGTGATTTATCGCGTAGCCGACAGTTTTTATTCATTCGAGACCAAAGCCAGGACTTCTTGGCCGAACTTGTCCAGCTTGGTCGGCCCGACCCCGGGTATCGCGGCCAGCTCGTCCACTGAGGTCGGTCGCCCCTCCGCGATGGCCGTCAGCGTCAGGTCGGTGAACACGCAGTACGCCGGCTGCCCGAGCTCGCCGGCTCGACCCTTGCGCCAGTCCCGCAGTCGTTCGAACAGCGCCTCGTCCATCGTGGCCGGGCAGTCGGCGCACCGGCGCAGATGTCGCGCAGCCGCGTCCCGCAGCGGAGCACTGCAGACTCGGCACTGGGCGACCGTGCGACGAGGTCGCCCGCTGCGCTCTGCCACCACGCGCTCCGGCGCGCCGGCCAGCCCGTCCAGGAATCGGCTGCGCGAACGGGTGCGGCGACCGCCCTCCGCCCGGGCCAGCGCCCAGCTCAGGCCGAGATGCCGACGGGCCCGCGTGATGCCGACGTACAGCAGCCGGCGCTCCTCGGCGACCTGCTCCGGGGTTGTCGCGTGCTGGATCGGCATGGTGCCGTCCGCCAAACCGACCAGGAACACTGCGTCCCACTCCAGGCCCTTGGCCGCGTGCAACGACGCCAAGGTGACCCCGGCGACCGCCGGCGCGTGCTGGTCAGCGATGCGCTGGTCGAGCTCCGCGACGAAGACCGCGAGGCCGGCCGTGGGGTCGCCGTTGGCGAGATCCGCAGCGATGCCGACGATCGCGGCGAGGGCATCCCAACGGTCCCGGGCAGCACCGGCGCCGGACGGCGCCCCGTCGGGCCGCCAGTCAAGACGCTCCTTCAGTGCCGCATGCACGCGCTGCAGCAGCGGCTCCGGCTCATCGACCCGCGCTGCTCCCCGCAGGGCGGCCACCGCCTCGCGCACCTCGCGCCGCTCGAAGAAGCGCTCCCCGCCGCGGACGAGGTAGGGCACGCCCGCAGCCGCCAGCGCGGCCTCGTAGGCCTGCGACTGCGCGTTGACGCGGTAGAGCACGGCGACCTCGGACAGCGGTGTGCCGGCATCGACCAGCGCCCTCACCTGGGCGGTCACCCACCGGGCCTCCTCCGGCTCGGAGCCGTGCTCGGCGAAAAGCGGTGCGGGGCCAGCTGGCTGCTGGGCGACGAGGGTCTTCGCCGGGCCGCGACGCGTGGTGTCGCCGGCGATCACCCGGTTGGCCAGCTCGACGACCTGGGGAGTCGATCGGTAGTCCCGCACCAGGCGTACGACGGTGGCGCCCGGGAAGCGCCGGGGAAACTGGAGCAGGTGTCCGCGGTCGGCGCCGGTGAACGAGTAGATCGTCTGGTCGTCGTCGCCGACCACGCAGAGGTCGTCTCGTCCGCCGAGCCAGGCGTCGAGCAGGCGCTGCTGCAGCGGGTTGACGTCCTGGTACTCGTCGACGACGAGGTGCCGATAGCGCGCGTGGACCTCGTCAGCGATGTCCTCGTGCGTCTCGATCACACCTGCGGTGAGCAGCAGCAGGTCGTCGAAGTCGTGCAGGCCGTTGCGGCTCTTTGCGTCCTCGTACGCCGCATAGACCGCCGCCACCTCCTCGACCGGCCAGGGCGACTCCCGACCGGCCGCCGTGGCAGCAGCGGCGTACTGCTCAGCGGAGAACATCCGAGCTTTCGCCCACTCGATCTCTCCGATGAGATCGCGCACCTCGGCGTTGCTCACCCGCAGGCCGCTGCGTCCCGCGGCGGCCGAGACGAGACCGAACTTGTTGTCGAGCAGCGACGGCATCGCACCGCCGACGGCCCGGGGCCAGAAGTAGGTGAGCTGGCGCAGCGCCGCGGCGTGGAACGTGCGCGCCTGCACCCGCTCCACCCCTGAGCCTCGACCGGCGAGCGCTCGCAGCCGCCCGCGCAGCTCACCAGCCGCCCTCGCCGTGAACGTGACGCACAGCACGTGCTGCGGGGCCACGGCCTCGGTCGCCACGAGATGGGCCACCCGATGCGTGATGGTGCGGGTCTTGCCGGTGCCCGCGCCGGCCACGATGCAGACCGGACCGCAGGGAGCCAGGACGGCAGTCCGCTGCTCAGGATCGAGGGCATCGAGTATTCGGCCGGCCGTCACCACAGCAGTCTCCCAGTCGCCGCCGACGGAGGGGTTCGCGGATGACCAGCGGGGGATGAAATCCAGCGGAGGCGAGGTTGCCCCCTACGTCGACCTGTGAGGAGCCAATGAGTGGACCGCGACGGTGAGCTGGTCATGTACACCACGACGTGGTGTGGCTACTGCGTGCGGCTCAAGCGCTTCCTGGACGGCGAGTCCCTGCCGTACCGGGAGGTCAACATCGAGACCGACCCGGAGGCAGCCGACTTCGTCATGACGGTCAACGGCGGCAACCGCACGGTCCCGACGGTGCTCTTCCCGGACGGCACCGCACTGACCAACCCGACACCGGCCCAGATCCGGGCGTGCGTGGCCTAGCCCACGGCCGCGGACAGTCGTCAGCAGCTGCCCGACTTCCGCCTGGGCTCAGAGTGCGCCACGATGGGCCAGCCCCACCGGAGAGGATCCCCCCATGCGCGCCGCCGCCCTGTATGACGAGGTGATCGACGCCGCACTGTCGTGCGCCGCAACCCTCCTCGACATGGAAGTGGTCTTCATCGGCACGATCGATGAGGCGGCCTATCGCTTCGAGCGGGTGGCCGGGACGTGGCCGGGCATCGCCGAGGGATTCGCCATCGACTTCTCTGCCACCTTCTGCCGCCGGATGCTCGACGGGGCGGCGCCGTCGACGTCGGACGCCGGAAGGGACCCCGCCTACCTGGACACGCCGGCGCATCACAAGTTCGGCGTGATGTCGTACGTCGGGGTGCCCATCCGCGATGTCGAGGGCCACGTCATCGGCACCCTGTGCGGGGTCGACCACGGCTGCGTAGAGGTCGACGATCACGTGATCGGCGTGCTCACCGAGCTGGCCGGCATCGTCGCCGCACATCTGGCAGCAGTCCCCGAGCAAGGCGCCGTCTCGGTCCGCCGTACGCCGCACGGCTGGGCGGTGGGCGACACCGAGCACGAGTCGTCGCTGACGAGTGCCATGGTCCTCGCGGACCTGCTCGCCGACGACCTGGCGCTGACCGGCCGGCCCGAGCGCACCGCGGGCGAGCTGTCCGAGGTCGAGCGGCTGCGGGCGTCCGTCGTCCAGCTCGAGCATGCCCTCGCTGCACGCGTCGTCGTCGAGCAGGCCATCGGTGTTCTGGCCGAACGCGTATCTGCGCCGCCTCGTGAGGCCTTCGAGATCCTGCGCAAAGTAGCCCGTCGCGGCGGCACTCGGGTGCACGACCTAGCCCGCCAGGTGGTGCAGTCCGTGACCGACCCGACCACGGAGCTCCCCCCCGAGCTGGCCCGCTAGCCGCATCCGGCTGACCCGGCGCCTAGTACTCAGCCTTCGATCACGTCGTGGCGACTCCAGAGGTGCACGGCCGACCAGACCAGAGCACCGGTGATCACGACACCCGCGCCGGCCGCGAGGCCTACTGGACCGGCGAGTCGGCCGCGGTCGACTGCGTACGCCGCGACGAAGGCCGTGTTGACCCCGGCCACCACCGCGAACACTGCGAGCACCAACGCCCCGGCGCGGCGGATCGACGAGACCGTCGATCCCCTCACGGCCGGCCGAGGTCCGCGTCGGCGAGCTCCTTCCAGAGGTAGGCCGCCGCCTCCGCGCCCCGCAGCAAGTTGGGCAGGTTGACCTTCTCGTTGGGCGAGTGGATCCGGTCGTCAGGCAGCCCGACGCCGAGGAACACCACCGGCGCCTCGAGCACTTCGGCCAGGTCAGCCTCCGGCCCGCTGCCGCCTTCGCGGGTGTAGAGGATCTGACCGCCGAACGCCCGCTCCATGGCGCGGGTGGCTGCCTGCAGAGCCGGGTGGTCCAGCGGCGTCAGGCACGGCCGCACCCCGCCCATGAACCTGACCTCGTGCCGCAAGCCAGCCGGCACCCGCTCGGCGACCCACTGCCGGAACGACTCCTCCACCTCCGCCGGGACCTGGTCGGCGACCAGGCGGAAGGAGATCTTGGCGTGCGCCTCGGCCGGGATGATCGTCTTCTGCCCGATGCCCGTGTAGCCACCCCAGATGCCGTTGACCTCGGCGGTCGGCCGGGCGCCGACCCGCTCGAGGGTGGTGAAGCCGCTCTCCCCCAGGGTCGCCGTCGACGTCGCGTCGCGCAGCCACGCCGCCTCGTCGAACGGAAGCGCGGCCATGAGCTCACGGTCTCGATCGGACAGCGGAACGACGCGGTCGTAGAAGCCGGGCAGGGTGACGTGCCGGTCGTCGTCATGCAGCGCGGCGCACAGCCGGGCTATCTCGGTCGCGGGGTTGGGCACGGCTCCGCCGAACGACCCCGAGTGGAGGTCGACCTCCGGCCCGAAGAGGTCGACCTGGGAGTAGACGAGGCCCCGCATCCCCGTGCACATCGACGGGGTGTCCTTGTCGAAGATCCCGGTGTCGCTGACGACGACGACGTCGCATCGCAGCCGCTCGCGCTCCCGCTTGAGCAGGGCGGCGAAGTGCGGCGAGCCGACCTCCTCCTCCCCCTCGACGAGCACCTTGAGGTTGATGCCGAGCTCGCCGTACGACGCGAGCGCGGCCTCGAGCCCAAGCAGGTGGAAGAGCACCTGCCCCTTGTCGTCGACTGCGCCTCGCGCGAAGAGGTCATCGCCGCGGACGGTCGGCTCGAACGGCGGCGACTCCCACAGCTCCAAGGGATCGACCGGCTGCACGTCGTGATGGCCGTAGACGACCACCGTCGGCTTGTCGGCCCCGACCAGTCGCTCCGCGTAGACAGCCGGGTGGCCCCCGTCGTCGGTCTCCCACACCTCTACGGTCGGAAACCCGGTACGACGCAGTGCCTCGGCCGCCCACTCGGCGCTGGCCCGCACATCGCCGGCATGCGCAGGATCAGCGGAGATGCTGGGGATGCGCAGCCACGCGTCGAGGTCGGCGTAGAGCCGGTCGGCGTGCTGAGTCACGTAGTCGCGGATGTCAGTCATGCGCGTCACCTTACGAAACCCGGCCGCGCCAGCCCTACGCTCGACCCATGGACCTGGCTACGGCCGCCTCCCTCGTCCACCAGCGACGACCGGATCTCGACCTCTCGAGTGCGCAGCTGAGCTCGCCGGGCTGGGACTTCGACGTGTTGATCAGCGACGAGTGGGTCTTCCGGTTCCCGCGCCGGGCCCAGGTCGCTACCAAGCTCTCCATGGAGGTCGTCCTGCTGCCGGCGCTGCGACCACGCCTGGCCGTCGCCGTACCCAGGATCGAGGTGCAGGGCGTGCTCAGCGACGGGCGCACCCGGTGGGCGGGCTACCGGCGCATCGCCGGCGAGCCGGTGACGGCTGAGCTGTTCGGCTCGACGCGAGGCGGGCTGGCTCGATCGCAGATCGCTGGAGTGCTGGCCGCTCTCGCCGACGTGTCGGTGCGCGAGGCTCGTGACATCGGCGTACCCGTCGCCGACGTGGGATCGTGGTGGCGAGCCCGGGAGGCAGTCTCCGTGCGGATTCGCGCCGAAGTCCTCCCCCTGCTCGACGGGGACACGGCTGCGTGCGCGAGCGCCCTTCTCGGCCGGCCCCTGCCGGCGGACTTCGCGCCCACCCTGCTGCACGGTGACTTCCACCGCGGTCACCTGCTTGCCGACGACGCGCGCGGCCTTCTCCACGGGGTCATCGACTGGAGCGACGCCCAGGTTGGCGACCCGGCGCTGGAGGCAGCACAGCTCATCGAGGACCTGCCCGAGCCCGTGGTCGCCGAGCTGCTGCCGCCGTACGCCGACGACGACGACGACTTCTGGATCCGCGCCCGCGCCTACCGGCGGCGTTTTCCGCTGGAGGAGGTGCTGCACGGGCTGGACACCGGCGAGCGGCGCTTCGTCGACCGGGGTGTCCGCGAGGCCGCGGCGCTGTTTCGAGAGACAGTGTCCGGATGAGCACGCGGGTGGAGACGAAGGACCGCCACGGATGACCGAGAGGAAGGATCCGGCCTTGGCCGCCGTCGAACCCGCCATGATGACCACCCGTGCTGTGGCACCGCCGCCGACCGAGGCTCCGCCCGGCGGCGCGACCGAATTCCTGCAGATGGTGCGCGAGCACGACCCGATGCTGCGCGCGCTCGCCTGGCGCCTGCTCGGCGACGTGCACCTGATGGACGACGCTCTGCAGGAGGCCTACCTCAAGGCCTTCCGCTCGCGGGAGGCCTTCCGCGGCGACTCGGCCGTCGGCACCTGGCTCTACCGCATCACCTACAACGTCTGCCTCGACATGGTGCGAGCTCGCGCTCGACGCCCAGCGGACCCGCTCGAGGTCGCGGCTGAGGCTGCCTCTTCCGCGCCGGACCCGGCCGACGTCGCCGCTTCCCGCACCGATCTGGCTGCCGCGCTCGCCGCGCTGCCGGCCGACCAGCGCATCGCTGTGCTTCTCGTCGACGCGGAGGGCATGGACTACGCGGCCGCCGCCGACGTCCTCGGAGTCGCTCCCGGCACCGTCGGCTCCCGGGTCAGCCGCGGCCGTGCCGCCCTCCGCGCCGCCCTCACCACTGGAGACCTCCGATGACCGACGACCCGACCTTCGACACCTCGACCTTCGACGCCCTGCCCACCCGCGACCACGCGCTGGGCGCCGCGTTGCGCGACCTGCCCGCGCCGGAGCACGCACCCGGGTTCTTCGACTCGCTCCAGACCAAGCTCGAGGCTGAGTCGAGCCTGGAGGCAGCTGCCGGGGCCGCCTTTCCCTCCCGCGCTCCCGAGGTGCCGGCGGCCGAGTCGTTCGCCCCGCCTGCCGTCGGCGGCGCAGTCGTACCGCTGCGACGCCGGCAGTGGCGGCGGCAGTCGCTGCGCATCGCCGTCCTCGCGGCCGCAGCGGGGGTGATCGGCGTCGCCGTCGGCGTCAACTTGGACGGACCTTCTTCGCTCTCGCCCGGTCCTGGCGGCTCACCCCCGGTTGTCGCGCTCCCCGCCACGGCGGTCGAGGTCGCCCAGAAGGTGCAGGCCGCTCTGTCTTCGGTGGAGAACCTGCGCGGCACTCTCGTCTTCCGCGACGTCGACGGTGAGGTGCGATCGCGCTTTGCGGTCACCGACGACGGTGACTTCCGGCAGAGCGGGATCACCCGCCGGGAGGAGCTGGCGTACGACGCCAGCACCGGCGTCGAGCGCAGCTACTTCATCGACCCCACGGGTCCCGACTTCGGCGGGGAGCGCCGCGGCATCTCGCCTGGTCCGCCCGACGAGGGCCCGGCCACCTGGGTGCTGCAGCGTGAGCTGGGCTCGACCGTCCGGGCACTACTCGCCCCAAACTCGGGGCGGCCAGACACCGAGCTGACCGTCACCGCGACGACGTATGACGGACGGGAGGCCTGGCAGCTCGACACTGACGTCGAGCCCAACAAGATCGGCGGCGGCGGAGACCACCTGGCGATCACCGTCGACCAGGAGACCGGCTATCCGGTGCAGGTGGTCGAGACCATTTCGGGCGAGTTCTTCCGGGAGCTCCGGCTCACCGACCTCGTCGCCAACAGCGGTGAGATCCCCCGGTCAGAGTTCACGATCGAGTTCCCGCCGGGCGTAGAGCTCAGCCGCTTCGACGCCGGCTGGAAGCGGCTCGACTCCCTCGACCGCGTGCCAGCTCGGGTCGGCTACGCACCGCTCGTGCCGTCCGGCGATGCGCTGCCGGAGGGCTTCGAGCTGCGCCAGATCTCCGTGGTCGACAAGGCCGGGGGCACGGGCAACGAGGGGCTCAACCCGCGCACTCGGGAAGCAGTGTCGCTGGCCTACCACCGGGGACTCGACCGGATCTTGGTGACGACCCGGCTGCGCGGCCCGATCGTGGACGGGCGCGAGCCGGGCAGCGCACCCGGGCAGTGCACGGAGTGCCTCGGCGACAGCTCCTGGTCGGACCCCCTAGCCAGCGGCGAAGGCTTCTTCGACGACCCCGAGGAGCTCACCGTCTCCACTGGCGCGCTCGCCGGATCTCCGGCGCAGCTGCTCATCGGCCCCCGCACCACCCCGCACGTCTGGGCGCTGGGGAGCTCGCTCGTGGTCACCGTGTCCGGAGATGCCACTCGCGAGGACCAGCTGGCGATCCTCGGCTCCCTTCAGCCGCACTCGGCCTGACAGTCCGCCGCCGCCTGCCCCCCGGCAGCGGCGCGGCGGCGTCCAGGCCGGCGATCAATGGTGTGTTGTTGCTCGGCGTTGCGGACGAGCTCACCGAAGTTGCCCGGCTTGCGCGGTCGACGGATCCGCAGCGCCCCCGGATACGTCGTACTAGCGTGGATTCCATGAAGCACGGCCTGCTCGTGGTAGTGATCGGACTCGCCCTCGTCGTCGGCTGTGGCGACGGAGACTCCACCCAGTCGCTGGCCGCGCAGGTGCCCGAGGAGTGCCGAGCGGGCTGGACGGAGTATCCCGGCCCCGACGGCGAGGACGCCCGGCGCTGCCAGGAGTTCTTCCGCGACCACCCGGAGATCGCGGCCAGCATCTTCCCGACGAGCCGCCCGGCCCCGGCGGGCTCCGCCGCTTTCACGGTCTCACCGACCGACGGCACGGCACCCGCTGCCACCACTGCGCCACGTACGACGTCTTCATCACCGGCCTCGGCGCGGCAACCCCCAACGCCGCCACCCGCTAGCGCCAGCCCGGCCAGCGCCCAGTCGTCCAGCCCTAGGCCGCCAGACCCCAGCCGCTCGCCCGCGCCCCGGGCCACCTCAACGACCGCGCCGACCCCGTCGCCGAGGAAGGCGCAGGCGCCGCTGCTCATTACCGAGGAAGACAACGGCAAGACGTTCGAGATCAGCCGCGCGACGTCGGACGCTGTCCTGCGGCTCGGCGGGAGCTTCTACAACTGGAGCCAGCCGACGCTCGAAGGCGCATCCATCCGTCTGAACCAGCGGCAGTTCGTCCGTGACCCTGGCTTCAGCGAGTGGGAGATCGAGCCGGTCTCCTCGGGTACGACGGTGGTCCGCTCGAGCGGCGACCCGAAGTGCCGGGACGCGGAGCCGCCGTGCGGCGCGCCGAGCACGCTCTTCGAAGTACGCATCATCGTCGGATGAGAACCATGGGCGGCGGGGTACTAGCCTGAGCAGTCGTGCGCATCGCGACGTTCAACCTTCTCCACGGCCGCTCGCTATCCGACGGTCTCGTCGACCTCGAGCGCCTGCGCTCGGCCTGCGCCAGCATCGACGCCGACGTGCTCGGCCTGCAGGAGGTCGACCGCGACCAGACCCGCTCCGACGGATTCGACCTGACCAAGGAGATCGCCGAGGCGAACGGCGCCGAGCACTGGCGCTTCGAGCCGGCGCTCATCGGCACGCCCGGCTTCACCTGGCGCGCAGCCGTAGAGGGCGACTACCTGCTCGGCACCGGCGAGGCGGGCTACGGCGTCGGCCTGGTCTCCCGGTGGCCGGTGACGCGCTGGGAGGTGATCCGGCTCCCGGCCGCCAAGCTCAAGTCGCCGATCATGATTCCGGGTACCAAGAGGGTCATCTGGATGCAGGACGAGCCGCGAGTGGCGCTGTGCGCGGTGGTCGAGTCGCCGCTAGGTCAGATGACGATCGCCACCACCCACCTGTCCTTCGTGCCCGTCGTCAACGCCCGGCAGCTGCGCACCGTCGTCCGGGAGATGCGCCGGCTGCTGCCTCCGCCGTACATCCTCGCGGGAGATCTCAACATGTTCGGCGGGTTCCCGAAGCTCGTCTCAGGGTGGCGGTCGCTGGCTGACGCGAAGACCTATCCGACGCACAACCCGTCCGTGCAGTTCGACTGGATCCTCGCCGACGGCGACCTGCCGCCGGTAACCGGCGTGCAGTCACTCGCGCTTGCGATGTCCGACCACTGCGCGCTCGCCGTCGACATCGACGAGCCGTGATGTCACTCTCGGAGGCAGGGCACGTCACCGGCGCGCTCGAGCCGCGCTAGCACGCCGACGGAGGACGGGCGGAGACGTCCGGAAAATCGCGGCGGGGCCGTGTCAACCTGAGCGGGGGGTCGCGCGACTCTTGGGCATGACGCACGCCGCGGCGGAGGAGATCCTGTCGATGCAGGAACGACGGGTCGTCGACAGACGCGGTGCCGCGACATCGCCCACACGCCCCGAGCTCCTCGAAACGCTCTTCCGCCGGCACTACACCCCGCTCCTTCAGCTCGCTGTCGTCGTACTGGGTAACCGCGAGGCTGCAGAGGACGCGGTCCAAGAGGCCTTCGTTGCTCTCCATCGAAACTGGCGGTCGCTGCGCGACCCAGCCGCGGCGGAGGCCTACCTGCGCAGTGCTGTGCTCAACCGCAGCCGGTCTTGGGTGCGGCGACAGGCCACTCAACGAGCCGTCCGACCGCTCATGTTGGTTCGCGAGCACCACGAGAGCGCCGAGGACACGACGGTCGGCCGCGACCAGGTCGGATCACTCGTGGCGGCCATGCGGACGCTAGCCCGACGCCAGCGCGAGGTCCTCGCGTGCCGGTTCGTCCTCGAGCTGTCGGTCGCGGAAACAGCGGATCAGCTGCAGATCAGCACGGGGTCAGTCAAGGCCCACACCTCTCGCGGGTTGCGGGCCCTACAACAGCGGATCGAGGTGGCCCGATGAGCAGCATCGAAGAGCGGCTCGCACGGGACGTCGCGGCAGTAAGGGGAGGGGTAGTCGTGACCGAATCACACCTGTACGAGGCGCGTACCGAGCTCCATCAGCGCATCGACAGCGCGAGCCGTCGCGATCGCCGTCGCGCCGTTGCGGCGGCGGCCGCGGCGGCCGTGGTTCTCGGTGCGGTGGGCATCACCGCCTCCCTGGCACTGGGCGATGATCCCGACACGACGCGGCTCGCCGGCCCGGGAGCGAGCCCTAGCAACGCCGTCGCGGCTCCACCTAGCGGCAGCGCCCCGACCATTGCGCTCATCAGCGGAATCTGGCGCCTGGACAACGGCGAGACCACGGTGAAGTTCGACGCGAAGGGCGACGTGCGGTTCGACGAACATGGAACGCTGTTCTCTGATCCTGTTACGACCGGCACCTACGCGATAGACGGTGACCTGATCACCGTGACGACTACTGGCGACAAGCAGACCGGATGCGTCGGCACGGAGACTGCGATGCGCGTCTCGCTGTCGGAACCAGGTGAGCTGCAGTTCATCCAATCCGACACGATCCCCGGCGCATGCTCGCCGCTCCCGTCCCAACGAGGCGGCCTCAACAGGCTGCTGCCGACCTCCAGGGGCATGGCGGAGCTGGTTTTCTCGAAGGACACAGGCTGGCAGCCGCTGTCTGACAAGACCACCCTTCTCGGCCTCTGGCTGGCCGAAGGCGGCGGGCATGTGCTCGAGATGGATCGCGACGGCACCTACTTCATCGCGGATGAATCGGCTGACCCGATCGACACCGGCCAGTGGTCAGTGAGCGGCGCGGACCTCACGCTGACCAGCTCAGCTCGTTCTAACCGGTGCAGCGTGGGTGACCGGTACGTCCTGGGCACTGTGGAGTGGAACAAGCCTGGCACCCGAGCATTTCGCGGCACGGTGAAGCAGAACACCTGCGGCGGCGCATGGACACCCGCTGTGTGGATCCTGGCTCCCAACACGGGCAGCTGAGGCAAGAGGACATCGACGCCGTCGATGTTCGGTAGCCCGCATGAGCGGGCTCACGACGACGAGACTTGGGGGGCTGTCATGCGACGAGGCATGCGGCGAGCTGTCAGCTGTGTGGCGATCGGCGTACTGGCGTCGATCGGCGCGACGACCGGGGCGGACGCCAAGCAGTACGGCGACTGGACGGTGGCCACCGCGGTGACAGGTGTGAACAGCTCGGCGGCTGACGGGTGCCCGATCGAGTCACCCGATGGGCAGAGCCTCTATCTCATGTCGACGCGCGGCCCCGGCGGGGATCAAGACATCTGGGTGGCGGCTCGCGGTGACGACGGGCAGTTCGCTGCTCCCCAGATGTTGCCCGCGCCGGTCAACACCGACGCCAACGACTTCTGTCCTACGCCGCTACGCGGCCACGGACTGCTGTTCGTGTCCAACCGGAGCGGCACCGACGCGTACGGCACGGCTGCCTGCGGTGGCGGTGACATCTACCTCACGCGGCGGAGCCCGGCCACCGGCGATTGGGCGGCGCCACGCAACCTCGGGTGCCAGTCGAACGGCGGTCCTAACGGACCCGGCACGGAGTTCGGGCCGTCCCTTGTCGATACCGACGCCGGCACGCAGCTCTTCTACTCGACCGGGGGACCGCTCGGCGCCTCCACCCAGGACATCTACGTGAGCCGCCGACTCGCTGACGGCAGCTTCGGGCCCGGTGAGCCCGTGGCAGCACTCAACTCCTCCACCGACGACGTGATGCCCAACGTGCGAAAGGACGGGCTGGAGGTCGTGTTCGCCTCGACTCGATCGGGCGGACGGGGCGCCTTCGACATCTGGTCGTCCACCCGCAGCTCGGTCTTCGACACCTGGTCGGCACCGGTGAACCTCGGCCCGGCGGTCAACAGCCCAGGCCCCGAGACTCGTCCGTCGCTGTCCTGGCACGGGACACGGCTGTACTTCGGCCGGTCCGGTGACATCTTCACCAGCAGTCGCTAGGACAGCGAGGCTCAGCTTCTGTCAGAACAGCGACACCTGACCGGCCGGGGGGACGCTGCCGAGCAGTGCGCCGAGCTGCTCGGCGCTGAGCAGCTCGTCAGGACGACGGAGCTCACCCAGCCGCACGTACAAGAAGCCCGCCGTCACGGTGGCGGGATCGACACCGGCCAGACCAGCCCACGCCAGGCGGTAGACGGAGAGCTGCAAGGCGGCTGCGGAGAAGTCGGCCGGCACGGCGCCGGTCTTGTAGTCGATGACGTCGAAGCCGGCGTCGGTGCGATAGACCGCGTCGATGCGGCCGCGGACCAGCCGCCCGCCGAGGACGAGCTCGAACGGCGCCTCAACCGCATGGGGACGACGGCTGCCCCACTCGCTCGCCAAGAACTGCCCTTGCAGCGCCGCGAGCTCGTCGTCGACCAGGTCTTCATCACCGGCGCCGGGCAGGTCATCGGGCTCGAGCAACGCCCGGTCACCGAAGAGCGCCTCGACCCAGGCGTGGAACCGGGTGCCCCGTCGGGCCTGGCGCACCGGGGCGGCCGGCATCGGCCGGGCCAGCATCCGGGCAAGCTCGCTGGGGTCGTGCCCCAACGCGACGACCTGCGAGGCCGTCAGTCTTCGCGGCAGCGGTACGACGCGGTCGAGCGCGCGCTGGCTGCGCAGCTCGGCCAGCAGCATGGCCGACTCCTCGGTCCAGCGCTCGGCGGCGGCCGGCCCCGCCCCGCCGCCCGCGGCTCTCCCGTGATTCTGAGCATCCTCACGGCCTTCTGGCACTCGTGGCTGCTCAGGATCATGGGCCGACACCCCGCGAGCGGCAGTCACCGCGGCCGCGGCAGCGCGCCGCCGGGCGACCACCTCCACGTCGTACGGCCGCGGCCAGGCCACATCCTCACGCGCTGACGCGAGCAGGGGATTCTCCGGCGGGGCGTCCTCCTCAGTGAGCCAGACATCGGCCTGCGCATAACGATGCGCGTGGAGCTCGGAGAGGAAGTCCGATGGGCCCTGCGGCGTGGCGCGGGTGCCACTCCACCACGACCCACTGGCCACGAGCCGATGGCGGGCCCGGGTGATGGCGACGTAGAGGAGCCGACGCTCCTCGTCCGTGTCATCGGTGCGGCAGTCACCAGCGAATGCCTTGAGGCCGGCACTCGTCAGTGCGGGGTCACCGGGCAGGTCGGCGGCGTCGCCACGCAGCGAGTAGGGCAGCACATGCGCCGCCTTGGTCCACCGAGACCGGCCCTTTGCCGAAGGGAACACGCCGACCGACATGCCCGGCAGCACCACCACGTCCCACTCGAGGCCCTTGGCCTTGTGCACCGTCATCAGCTTGACCGTGTCTGCCGAGGACACCCCGCCGACGTCGAGGCCGTCTTCCTCGTCCGCTGCGGCGTCGAGGTAGCTCAGGAACGACCGCAGGTCGCTCTCCCCGTCGAGCCCGGTGAAATGCGCAGCGTGGTCGAGGAATGTCGCCAGGTTGGCCGCCCTCGCCGCAGCCAGAGCGGCGCTGTCGCTCTCGATCTCCACTGCCAGCCCGGTACGACGCAGCACTGTCGCGACGACTTCGACGATCGGCTGACTCACCAGGTGCCGCAGCCCGCGGATCTCGTCCCGGAATCCCTCCAACCGCTCGCGCGCCTCGGGCGAGTAGAGCACGGGCGGGCCCGGGCTCTCGACGGCGTCCATCAGCGAGACGACGTCGACGGGATCGACCGACTGCGTTGCGCGAACCAGCGGGTTCGACGACGGTCGCTCGGCTGCCTGCTCGACGGCGTCGTCGTCGTGCGCCTCCACCAGGGTCAGCCGGTGCGCCCGGTGACCGAGCGCGGCCAGGTCACGAGGGCCAATCCGCCAGCGCGGCCCGGTGAGCAGCCGGACGACGGAGGGGTTGGCTACCGGGTCAGCCAGCACCCGCAGGATCGCCACGACGTCGGCGACCTCGGGCATCTGCAGCAGGCCGCCGAGGCCCACGACCTCGGCCGGCACATCGGCATCCACCATGGTGCGATGCAGCAGCGCGAAGTCGCTACGACGCCGGCACAGCAATGCGATCTCTCCCCACGGCGTGCCCGCGCCGTGCGCCAGCTGCACCTGCTCGGTCACCCAGCGCGCCTCGGCCATCGCGTCAGCATGCGCAGCGACGACCACCTCGCCGGCGGTGGTGCGATCCGGCGTACTCGACAGCGGCCGTACGTCGAGCCACGACCGCCCGCGCGCCTGCGCGGAGGCCCGGAGCGGCGCCGCAGCGGCGTTGGCCAGATCCAGAATGCGACCGCCGCAGCGGAAGGACGTCATGAGTGCCTGCGCTCCTCCGCCGGCGGAGAAGTGGTCGAAGAAGTTGAGCAGGTTGCCCACCGACGCGCCGCGCCACCCGTAGATCGCCTGGTTGGGGTCCCCCACGGCCGTGACCGGGTGGTCCTGGCCGAAGAGGCGCTGCAGCATCAGCCGCTGCGCCACGCCGGTGTCCTGGTACTCGTCGAGCACGACGACCGCGAAGCGCTCCCGTTCGATCGCGGCGACCTCGGCGGCGGCGGCGATCTCGGCCGCCAGCGCGACCTGGTCCCCGAAGTCGACGAGGTCGAGCTCGACCTTCAGGGCGCGGTAGGCCTCGACGAGGGTGAGCAGCTCCTCCCGCTCCCTGGCCGCCTGGGCGCATTCGGTGACGGCGGCGACCGGCTTGACGGCGGCGGCTACGTCAGCGATCAACCGCGCGTCGTACTCCCGCACCTGCGCCACGGGGACGAAATGTTCAGCGAGCTCGCTGTCGAGTGAGAGGACGCGCTGTGCCACCGTGGACGGGGTCCACGTCAAGTGGTCGAAGGGTCCCTTCGCGCGCCGCACCGCGCGCACCGCAAGCTGCCACTGCGTCGCCTCGGTGAGCAGCTGCAGCGCCGGCTCCCGCCCGATCCGCAGGGCGTGGTCGCGGACGACAGTGCCGGCGTAGGCGTGGTACGTCGACACCGTCGGCAGGTCATCATCGACCGTGCTCCCGGCTGTGCTCCCGGCTGTGCTCACCGCGCGCAGCGATCGGCGTACGCGCTCCGACAGCTCATTGGCTGCCTTGTTGGTGAAGGTGAGACCGAGGATCCGCGACGGCTCGATGCCGTGGTGCGCCACCAGGTGCACCACTCGGGCCGCCATCACCGCCGTCTTGCCCGAGCCGGCGCCGGCGACGACGAGCTGCGGGGCCAACGGGTGAGTGGCTACGGCGACCTGCTCGTCGGTGAGAGGCACGCCGAGAAGCGCTCTGAGGTAGTGCCCGGAGGCCTCGGGTGCCACTGGCGTCATGCCCATGGCAGCACCTGTCGACCTTCGTCATGCGCCGGGCAGCTCGCCCTCAGGGCGCAGTTGCCGCACTGGGCCCCGGGCCGCGCGGCGAACTCCTCCGCGCGCAATGCGGCGACGACACGGGCTACCAGCGCGTCGGCCCACGGGTCAGCGGCATCGAGCGGCGCCTGGCCCTGCACCTTCGGCAGACCGCTGGCCTTCACCTCGTGGCGGAGCTGGACGAGCTCCGCCCCCCCGAGCTCGACGGGCGGCGGGTCGGCGCTGAGGCCACCCTCGCGGGCGGCAAGCTGGTAGATCCCGAGCTGCGGCTCAGCCCCCATCTCCTTCTGCGCGGGGGTGGACTTGCCCGTCTTGAGGTCGACGACGTGCAGGTGACCGTCGCCGTCGCGCTCCACGCGGTCGGCCGACCCGCCGAGCACGGCATCGCCGACGACCACCCGGAACTCCACCTCGGTGCCGATCAGCTCGCGGGCGTTTCCCTCGTGCCACCGCAGGAATCGCGCCATCACGGCGCGCGCCTCGCGGCGATCGCGCTCCGCCTGCCACGGCGCCTCGAAGCCCAGCCGGTCCCACACCGCGTCCAAGGCGGTGACGAGGACGTCCGGATCCGCCGCGAGCGTGCCGTCACCGACCGCTTGGGCTAGCGCGTGCACCACCGTGCCGAAGCCCTGGGCTGCCGATGACGCACCCCGGGCGTGCACCTCGCGCTCGAGGAACCACTGGAGCGGGCAGCGCTCGAAGCTCGCGACCCCCGACCCCGAGAGTCGCACCGGCTGGCCCGGGTCGCGCACCGGGCCGACACCCGGGGTCACGTCGACCAGCCCCCACCACTGGCCCGGGTCCGCGCTCGGCACCAGGGGCTCCCCGACGTCCTGCGCGTCGGCCAGACGGGCCAGCGTGACTGCCGCCGATTGCCGAAGACCGGCGTCAGCAGTGGGGTCCTGCAGGCAACGCCGCAGGCGAGCGACGAGCGAGTGCACCGCGAGCAGCTCCGTGCCGCCGTGCTGCACCACCGGCGTCGAGCTCTCGTCCGTGATGTCCCGCAGCCCCAGCTCGTCGAGGAAACGCGACGGTCGCTCGCCGCTGTCGTCCAAGGACGCCACCGCAGTCGCCACGAGGCGATGCTTCGCGCGCGTGCAGGCGACGTAGAAGAGCCGCCGCTCGTCCGCGAGCAGCTCCTTCGTCGTCGTGACGCCGCTGAGCCGTGCGCCGTCGCTGTGGCCGGCGCCGGTCCGCAGCACGCCCACACGGTCCGGCTCGAGCAGCGAACCGCGACGGCGCAGGTCCGGCCACCAGCCGTCCTGCACCCCCGCGACGACGACGAGCGACCATTCGAGCCCCTTGGACCGATGAGCCGTCAGCAGTCGTACGGCGTCGGCCACTCCCGGCCGCTCCTCGAGCGGTCCGGCCGGGATCTGCTGTGCCGAGATCTCATCCAGCAGAGCCCCTACCCCGGCGTGGGGGCGGCGATCTTCGAGGCGAGAGGCAGCACCGAAGAGCGCCAGCGCCGCGTTGAGGTCGCGGTCGGCAGCGTGGGCCGAGTCGCCCCCCCGCGCGGACTCGGCGGCGAGTCGGCGGCCCCACCCGCTGCGCTCCCAGAGCAGCCAGAGCACTTCTTCAGGGCTCGCGCCCGCAGCGGCTCGCTCGATCGCACTCGCGAGCAGGCTGTGCAGCCGGCGTACCGGCTCGGCGATCCAGTCCTCGACGGTGACGAGATCACGCGGGTCGGCCAGCGCATCGCGGATCGCATCCGCGGATGGCCGCGGCAGCTCGATCCCGGCAGCGCGGTCGAGAGCACGGAGGCGGCGGCCGAGCGCCCGCAGTGCGCTGGGCACGGCCCGCCCCAACGGGCTCTGCAGCAGGGCGATGGCGTCGTCGGGGTCGGCCAGTGCCGACCACCCCCGGACGGAGACGTCGAGTGCCGCCAGCAGCGGGGCGACGGTCGGGTCGCGAGCCAGCGCGACCTCGTCGGCCGCCACGGCCACCGGCACCCCGGCCGTCGCGAACGCGCGACGCAGGACGGGGATGCTGCGCACTCCGCTGCGCACCAGCACTGCCATCTCGCTCCACGGCAGCCCGTCCTCGAGGTGCGCGCGCCGCAGCAGGTCCGCGATGCCGGTGACCTCTTCGGCGACCGTGGGATAGAGCCGGACCTCCGGCGGGGGCCCGTCCGGGACGACGGCGAGAAGCCGGCGGTGCTCGGTCAGGATCTGGCCGGCGAGGGCTCCGGTCACCGGGATCCGCTCCGCGATAGCTCGGCTGGCAGCGAGCAGTGCGGTGCCCGCCCGGCGCGAGCGCCGGAGAGCGATAGTGCGGGCCGGCTGCCCGTCGGCACCCGGAAACTCCGCTGGGAAGTCGAGGATGTTGCGGACGTCGGCTCCCCGGAAGGCATAGATCGACTGATCCGGATCACCGACGACGACGAGCTCGCGGCCCGACCCGGCAAGGCGCTGCAGCAGCGACTTCTGCGCCGGATCGGTGTCCTGGTACTCGTCGACGAAGACCGCGGCGTAGCGGCCGGCGACCTCGGCGCCGACCGACGGGTCGTGCAGCAGGGCGACGGCGCGGTGGACGAGGCCGGCGTAGTCGAGCTCACCGGCCGAGTCGAGCACCTGGAGGTACTCGTCGAGGAAGCTCCCGGCGCTCACCCATCCCGGTCGAGCTGCCTCGTCTCCGAGCTGCCTGAGCGACGCGCCATCGAGGCCGCGCTCGCGGGCTCGGTCGAGCAGGTCGGCGACCTCGCGGGCGAAACCCCGCAGCCGCAGGGCCGGCGCCAGCTCCTCCGGCCACCTCGTCTGACCGGCTCCCTCGGCGTTGCCCACGAGCAGCTCGTGCACCCGCACATCGCGCTCCGCCCCGGAGAGCAGCCGTGGTGGATCAGCCCCCGGCGCGACGTCGTACGCCCGGACGATCGCGTAGCACCACGAGTGGAAGGTGTACGCCGACGGCGTCGCGACGGTCCGCGCGAGCCGTCCGCTGATGCGCTCGCGGAGCTCGTCGGCGGCCTTGCGGGAGAAGGTGAGCACCAGCAGCCGGTCCGGGTCGACGCCGTCGCGCTCCACGCGGTCGACCACGGCCTCGACGAGGGTCGTCGTCTTGCCGGTGCCCGGGCCGGCCAGGACGAGCAGCGGGCCGCCACGATGCTCGACGACCGCGCGTTGCTCTTCGTCGAGGGTGGGCACCTGGATCGCCGGCGGCGGCGTGGTGTCGAGGAGGTAGCGGACCTGGCGTGCCATGCCGCGAAGCAAACCACCTGCCTCGGACACCGGGCTGCTGACCCGACCGGCCGTGTCTGCAGTGATCTTCGAACCTCTAGCTACCGCTCCACGCGCCGGCCGTCTTCAAAGATCACGGTCACCTCGCCGACCGCACGCGCTCAGCGGCCGTCCCAGCGGGCTCGGCGCAGCTCCACCCGGCGACCGTCGGGCGTCATCGGGGTGTCGTCGTCGACCAATAACGCGGCCGCCAAGCCGTCGTGCGGGGGAGCCGGCCGGCCGTCGGCGAGCACCACGCGGTGCCACGGCACCGACCCGCCGTGGCGGCGCATAACGCCGCCGACGGCGCGGGCGCCGCCCTCCCCCATGTACTCCGCGACGTCGCCGTAGGTCATGACCTTGCCGCGCGGGATCCCGGCGACGACGGCCAGCACGCGTTCGTCGTACGGCGTCGGCTCTTGGCCAGCCCTAGTCAGGGCGCAACCCCCTGCCCGCACACATTGTCGGGAAGGTGCACAAGGTAGGAGTTCCGGCCGAGCACGGCATCGAGAGAGACCATGTCACTTTGTGTGCGATCAGCACCGAGGCGGGTCAGTACGTCGGCAGGGACGGGTCAACCTGGGCGACCCAGGCGAGCACCCCGCCTTGCACGTGCTTCGCCGACGCGAAGCCGGCGCCCTTCAGCAGCGCCAGCGCGTCCGCCGAGCGGGCTCCGCTCTTGCAGTGCAGCACGATCGGCTTGTCGGTGGGCAGCGTCGCGAGGCGCGAGGGCAGGTCGCCCTTGGGGATGAGCACGGAGCCAGGGATGCGCACGATGTCGTACTCGCCCGTCTCGCGTACGTCGACGAGCAGGATGTCCTCGCCGGCGTCCTGCATCGCCTTGAGCTCGCGCGCGGTGATGGTCGAGTCAGCGGCGGCCGCGACGGCCTCGTCGGACACCACACCGCAGAACGCGTCGTAGTCGATGAGCCCAGTGATCGTGGGGTTCTTGCCGCACAGCGGGCACTCCGGGTCCTTGCGGGCGCGCACGGTGCGGTAGGACATCTCCAAGGCGTCGTAGATCATCAGGCGGCCGACGAGCGCCTCGCCGATGCCGGTGATCACCTTGATCGCCTCGGTCACCTGGATCGCGCCGATGGACCCGCACAGCACTCCCAGCACACCGCCTTCGGCGCAGGAGGGAACCATGCCCGGCGGCGGCGGCTCGGGATAGAGGCAGCGGTAGCACGGACCGTGCTCGGCCCAGAAGACCGAGGCCTGGCCGTCGAAGCGGAAGATCGACCCCCACACGTACGGCTTGCCGAGCAGGACGCACGCGTCGTTGACGAGGTAGCGGGTGGCAAAGTTATCGGTGCCGTCGACGATCAGGTCGTAACCGGCGAAGATCTCCAGCGCGTTGGAGGAGTCCAGGCGCACCTCATGGAGCCGTACGTCGACGTAGGGGTTGATCTCCCGGATCGTCTCCGCCGCGCTGACCGCCTTGGGCCGGTCGATGTCGCTCTGCCCGTGAATGATCTGGCGCTGCAGGTTGGTCTCGTCCACGACGTCGAAGTCGACGATGCCCAGCGTGCCGACCCCGGCCGCAGCCAGGTACATCAGCGCCGGTGAGCCCAGGCCGCCTGCGCCGACGGCCAGCACCTTGGCGTTCTTGAGCCGCTTCTGCCCGTCCATCCCGACGTCGGGGATGATCAGGTGCCGCGAGTAGCGGCGTACCTCGTCATTGCTCAGCGACTCGGCCGGCTCGACGAGCGGGGGCAATGGCATGTCGGCTCCTCAGATGCACGCTGACGCGCTGCGGATGCGGTCTATCCCGAAAGCAGCCTCGCTGCCCTTGCGGTAACTCGCCCCGCGGTGCGCGGATTCCGCATCACCGAGACTGATCCGGCCTGGCGCCGGCGTGGGTGTACGGCCCGACACGCACGGGTAGGTCATCTGCGGCACTGCCGTCGATACGAAGGAGACCACCCACATGGGCGCCATGGACAAGATTTCGAACAAGGCCGAAGAGCTCAAGGGCGACGTCAAGGAGACGGTGGGCGACGCGACTGACGACCAGCAGATGGAGAACGAAGGCAAGAAGGACCAGGTCACCGGCAACCTCAAGCAGGCTGGCGAGAAGGTCAAGGACGCTTTCAGCTAGCAGGCTGGCTGCTGCGGGTCAGCACCGCTGAGAAGAGGCCCCGGGCTACGGCTCGGGGCCTCTTCTTGTGCACTGTCTTCGTGTGCGGCTGAGTCACGGCGCTGGCAACGCTGTCCTCGGACTGAGCTACAGCTCAGCCGCCCGGGCGCCACCACGGGCGCCGACGCTCCCGATCACCCGCAGGCTCCGCGGGCTCCGCGGGCTCCGCGGCTGAGGAGGACGTTGGCTCCGGAGTGGTACCGGCAGGGGAGTTCCAGCCACCGCCCATCCGCAGCGACGCCTGCGGCCGGTCCGCGTCTGTCCAGTCGAGCGAGTCGTCATCGTCGTCGTCGTCATCATCGTCGTCGTCGTCATCGTCGTCGTCGTCGTCATCGGCATCGTCGTCAGCCGAGGGAGACCCCGACTTCCCGACCGGCGAGCCGGCCGCCGACCGCGGGCCGGTGCCCGAGTCGCTGTCGTCGTCGCTGTCGTCGTCGCTGTCGTCGTCGCTGTTGTCGTCGCTGTCGTCGTCGTCGCTGCCGTCGCTGTCGCTGCGGCCGGCACTGCCCGCGGGGCTGGCACTACTCACGTCAGCGGCGGTGTCGGCACCGTCGGCTACGTCGCTGGCCAAAGGTGCGGGGCCGCTCAGCGGCGCCACGACCGGGATCGGCGCCTCGTCGTCGCCGGCCGCCACGGAGCTCTCCTCGTCCGAGGAATCGCCACGATCGTCCGCTACGTCTGGGTGGTCAGCCCGCGCCGCCACCCCGGCGTCGCTGCCCGCCCCGCCAGGGGGTGCGTCGTCGTCGGCCTCCGGTCGCGCGAAGCGAGTGCTGGCACCAGGGGCATGAGCAAGGTCGTCGCCAGCCAGGTCGCTGCCGGTGCCCTGCTTCCCGACTCCGGGCTCACCGCGGGGCGCGTCCCCACCGGCGTTCTCGTCGGCGGCCGGCGCCTCGGCCAGCGCTGGCTCGACCTGAACTGGCTGGGGAGAGGGAGTCGACAATCGCGGTGCGGCCGGAGCGAAGCGGGATTCGGCTGCGGTTTCTGCCGCAGAGCTCGATGACTCGGCCGGCGATCTCCCAGCCGTCGTATCGGCTGGCGGAATCGCGGACCCTGAGCTAGGTCGACGCAGCAGTGCCTCGGCGAGTGCGAGCACGGCGGTGTCGACATGCGCCGTCACCTTTTGCGCTACCTCGTCAGCACTCTCCCGCGACTGTCGCTGCTGATCGGCGCTGTCGGCCTGCAGACTGGCACGTAGGCCGGTCATCTCGGTCCGGATCATGTCGGTGGTCGTCGCGCGCAGCTGGGCGAGCTCAGCCCGCAGTGCCGCCATCTCCCCACGCATGGCCGCTTCCCCTGCGGTGGTCTCGGAGGCCGCGCGCTGCACAGCGGCCGGGAGCGCGGCGATGGCCTCCCGCTGCCCCGTCAGCTGCTCCTGCATCGACTGCATCTGCGCACCGGCGGCCTGCGCTGCCTGCACGCTGGCGGTCACCGCGCGAACGACAGCCTCGAGGCGCTCGCCGAGGGCGGTGGTCGTCGAGCGGACCTCCTCGCCGAGCCCGGACCCCTGACGCACCTCCTGCTGAAGCTGCGCCAACGACGTGCGGATGTCGTTGACCAGGACCTGCAGCTGGCGCTGCTCGGCCATCTGGTCCTCGACGGCCCGCGAGAGCAGGGACTGCATGCGCTCCGACATCTGACCGCCAGCCGGCGCAGCAGCTCCGAGGTACGGCGGTGGGGCATCCGGCGAAGATTCGCCAGGAGAGCGTTCGTCCACAAGTGACTCCGGTCTGCGCTGAGGGTCGTGGGCGGACAGTATCCTCTCTCGCAGACGGCACAGCGCCAGGCACGCACGGACGGTGCGGCCACCACGTCCTTACCTGGCGGCCACCGAGGCGCCGGCCCAGTGGGCGCGGACCGCTCGGGCCACCACGGCAGGGTCCTCCATCTGCGCGACGTGTCCGACGTGGTCGAGAGCGAGCAGCGTGTTGTGCGGGAACGTCGCGGCGGCGCGGGCAGCAGTGGCGAAGGACACCATGCGGTCCTGCTTGCCGTAGATCAGCAGGGTGGGAGCCTCGACGGTGGCGGCCTGGGCCCAGAGGTTGCGCGGTGACCGATCGAGGTAGGCCCGGACGATCCCCCGCAGCGAGCCCACGAGCGAGTCGATCGCCCAGGGCAGCTGCTGGCGTCGGCGGCCTTCGTCGATGGCTTCGGCCAGCCGCTGAGCGGGGACCCGACTGGGGTCGGCGAAGCAGAGGGTGATCACCGACCGCACCCTTGCCTCAACAGGCAGGCGGGCCAGATGGCGCTTGGTGACTCCGGAAAGCCCCGGCGTGAAGAGCAGCGGGAGCCGGGGGTCACTGCCCTTGACTCGCCGCAGGTTCGGCAGGGCCGGGGCGACCAGGGTCAGCGTCCGCACGAGGTCGGGGCGCTCGGCCGCTACCCGGGTGGCGACCGCCCCTCCCATGGAGTTGCCGAGCAGGTGCACGGGAGCGAGCCGTTGGGACTCGATGTACCCGATGACGGCACGGGCATGGCTGTCCAAGCCGTAGCGGCCGTCCGCAGGCGCCGCGCTGCGCCCATGACCGGGCAGGTCCACCGCGTGGCTGTCTGCCTCGGCGCTGAGGTGGTCCATCAAGTCGGTCCAGTTGGTCGAGCTGCCACCGAGGCCGTGCACAAAGAGCGCTGCCGGCTGCCCCGCCGTGCCACCTCGCCTGACGTACAGCGACCGGCCCTGCGCGTCGACCGTCGAGCCCGGCCACACGGGGCGCAGGCCTGTCGGCGGGGCGAGTGAAGGCGCGCGAGGGGTCATCTCCGGACTGTAACCCGACCGCTCCTCGACGGAGTCACCACCCGAACGGGTGACAGTTGCCCCGCAACGGTGGCCGATCAAATCACCATGAATGAGACCACGAACACCGCCCCCGCCAGTCGTCGTGGAGCCGCCCTGGCCGTGCTGGGGGTGCTACTCGGTCTGCTGCCCCTCGGGCTCATCGGCACGGCCCCCGCGCACGCCGCCAGCACGGTCGACGGCGTACGGCTCAACGGAGTCGAGGCCAAGCTCGTCGAGCTCATCAACGTAGCCCGGACGTCGCGGGGCATCCCCCGGCTGGCCGTGGCATCTGGGGCGACGGACGTCGCTCGTCGATGGGCCGCCACGCAGGCCACGCAGCGCCGGATGTACCACAACCCGAACTACGCCGCGCAGCTCACGGCAGCCGGCAGCCCCCAGTGGCGCGCCGCCGCCGAGAACGTCGGCACGAGCAGTGACCCGGTCTCCCTCTTCAACGCGTACATGAGCTCGCCCGGGCACCGCGAGAACATCCTCAGCCGCAGCTACCGCTACATCGGCATCGGCTGGGCCGAGCTGCCCGACCACCGTGGCTACAACACCCAGAACTTCATCGACTCCTACTCCGCGACGTACGGACCGACCCGGGAGCCGGCGTACGGCGGTCTGCTCGACACCCGGACGGTCGTGAGCCCCCTGCGGCTGGCTGACTTCGAGTCGGGCCGCGACCCGCGGGTGTTCGCCGCCGTCACCGGCGCCGGGATGACCGTGGGCCAGCCCGTGTACGACGCGCCCGGCCCGGCTGAGGGTGCGGCCCGCTTCGTCGCCCGCCAGGTCGGGGCCGGCACGGGCGGCGCCGCGGAGATGCGGCTTCGGGAGGCTCTCGACCTCACCCGGGCCACTGCCATCAAGGCCACTGTCGGTGCCGTCACGAAGACCGGTCGACCGCTGCAGGTGGTCGTCGCCGTCCGCACCGCGTTCGGCGGCACCGTGTCGCTCGGCACGATGACGGTGCCCAGTGGCAAGAACATCACAGCGACCCTGGCACTGCCGGCCGCCGCCCGCGGGTGGCGCAACGAGGTCGTCATCTCCGTCAGCCGAGCGGCGCTGACCGCGCTGGACCCGGCGGCGTACACCGGTCGTCAGGCCACCGTCTACGTCCGCGACCTGACGATCACCGCCTGACCGATCTCGGTCCGGTCGGCTAGATCGCCAAGAGGCGTGGTCCGTCGACGGTGAGCAGGGTGGCGGCAGCCGCGCCGACCGCGACGATCGCCTCGCCGTCCAGCAGCACGCCGCTGCACTCGGGCAGACCGATCATGTCCACGTCATCACCGAGTCGAGCACGTACGACGCTCACCCAGTCCGCGTGGCCTCCGTCGTAATGAGGCAAGACGACCAAGCCCTCGACGAGGCCGAGTCCAGGCCCGACCTCGAGACGGCGCCCAGGCAGCACCATCCACTCGCAGAGCACCATCGCTCCAGCGCTCGCACCGGAGATCACCGTGCCGTCCGCGGCCGCCCGCGTGACCTCCGTGGCGAGCCCCGACCGGTGCATCGCGTCGATCAGCACTCGCGGCGAGCCGCCGGGAATCACCACGAGGCGAGCGCCACGCACCGCCTCTACCGCCGCCGCCGCGGGTCCCGGGTCGGTGATGACGGAGACCGCTGAGGCGCCCAGGTCGAGGAAGTGCCGCTTCGCAAGGTCGGCGGCGGCCGCGTTGGAGCGGAGGTTCTCGCTGGCCAGCGCGAGGACCACGACCGGTCCCCCCTCGGCCAGCTCGAGGAGATCCGAGTCGAGGCCGACACACGCCGCGGTGTGCTCTCGCCCGCCCTGCAGGCAGATGACGCCCAACGCTCGGCCTCCTCGTCTATCGAGGCAAGCGTACGTCGGGTCAGCCCTCGATCAGGGTGCCGAGACGTCGGTTGAGGGCGTCGAGGGTGGATCGGATGACCGCTTGGCGGACATCCTCGCGGACGACTGCCGCACCGGTTAGCTTCTCGCTGCCCGTCGGTGCGACCATCGTGAGGCCCACGACGACGGTGCGCTCGCTGCCGGTCGGGGCGATGTCGAGGTGGTCGAGCTCGAAGCGAACCTTCCCATCCGTCAGCTGCTCCACGGCCTGCAGGGTGGCCAGGGCGACCGCGCGCTGGACGCCGTTCGGGGTCGCCGTGCCTCGCGCCTCCCCGACCCGAACGCGCCCATCGAGCTTGAGCGTCACGGACGCAGTGATGTCGAGGCCCTCCGACACCAGGTGCATGCGCTGGATCGAGGGCCGGGTGCGCAGATCGAGCGCTCGAAGGGCACTCGCCGTGGTCGAAGCGGTCGCTGACGCCGTCGGGGCGGCCACCATCGCGGCATCCTCGACGAGCTGAACCCGCTCCGCGTCCACACCGAGCCCGAACCGCTCCCGGAGCAGCCGCCCCACCGTGGTCGCGACCTGCACCTCGTCGAAGCCGGGCGCCAGGCCCAACCGGAGCAGGCCCATGCCGCCGCCGTCGCGATCGGGCTCGACGTCGGCATCCGCCACGCCCGGAACGGCACGCAGAGCGGCGACGATCTCGCCGTAGTCCGTTACCGTCATCTGAAGGTTGACCTCTCATGGACAGGCAGAATCCACCGTCTCACAGATGTCGGCGCCCCCGGGTGGCCGCTTGAGCACAGAGGAGATCCTCGTGGGCTTCGACGAAGACACGCGACCTGACTCCGACGCGGCGGTTCCCGGGCCCCCGCCCGACGCGGCCCGGATCGGGTCGGCGTTCTCTCCGCCACCGCCGGCCCAGACGATCGTCCGGGCACCTCTGGTCGCCGCCGACGACACCGGCACCCAGGTCCCGGACGGCGCAGACCTCCCGGTGGATGACGAGCTCCCGGTGGAAGACGAGGTCCCGCTCGACGAGCTCATCCCCCCTGTCGAGCCGATCCGAGAGCCAGAGACAGCCTCGAAGTTCGCGTCGCTCTGGACGGACGACGACGAGTCGCCGGAGGCGCCACCGGACGTCGCCGCGGACCGGTCGCCCGACTCAATACTGGTCGAACCCGACCCCCCGCAGGTCGAGTACGCCGCACCGCAGACCGCATTCGACACGTCGCCGGAGGAGTCCGCCGCACCGGAGGGCGCGTGGGACCCACCGCAGGTGGAGGCGAACAGAGCGCCTGTTGACGACAGAGCGCTAGTCGACAACGACAGCGCGCCAGTGGCGTCCGATGGCGCTCTGCCCGAGCCCCCAGCCGGACTCGGCGAGCACGCGGGCGCCGACAGCGCGCCCCCAGCAGCGCAGACCGAGACGCGCTACTGCGAGATGTGCGGGATGACGGCGCCAGTCGACAGCAGCGGCGAGAAGTGCCATCTCGGCCACTCGCTGGTCGGTGGGTCCGGCGACCGCCCCCGTCGGCGGTCCCGCCGCTGAGTCAGGCAGCTGAGTCGGGCAGGCGTCAGGCGGACTTGCGCACTGACTTCGCGGTGGCCTTGCCCTCCTTGGCCGGCTTGCCAGCTCCCTTCGATGCCTTGACCGCCTTGACCGCCTTGACCGCCTTGACTGCTTTGGCCGGCTTGCTGGCTTTGCCGGCCTTGCGCGCCGGCCCTGCCTTGGCCGGCGTCGCGACGCTGGGCACGGCGGCGCTCTCCGCCGCTCCGGCTCCGCGCGCCTTGGCGGCGTCGACACTCGCGCGCAGCGCGGCCATCAGGTCGACCACCGCTCCGCTGTCCGGAGCCGCCGAGGTGGGCTGGACTACCTCCGCTCCCTCCACCTTCGCCTCGATGAGCTCCTCGAGCTTCTCCCGGTAGGCGTCGGTGAAGGCGGACGGGTCGAACTCTCCGCTCAGGCTCTCGATCAGGGTGCCCGCCATGGCGAGCTCTTGCGGTCGCACGTCGACGTCGTCGTCGAGGAACGCGAACTCGGGATCGCGGACCTCATCCGGCCACAGCATGGTCTCCAGGACGAATACCCCGTCCCGCACCCGCAGGGCGGCGAGCGCTTCCCGCTGGCGCAGGGCGACCTTGACCACGGCAACCTGCCCGGACTCCTCGAGTGCCTTCGCCAGCAGGACGTACGGCTTGACCCCCGCCTTGTCCGGCTCGAGGTAGTAGCTCTTGTTGAAGTAGATGGGGTCGATCTGCTCCAGCGGCACGAACTGCACCACGTCGATCGCGCGGCTCGTCGTCAGCGGGACGCTGGCCAGGTCCTCCTCGGTGAGCACGACCATCGAGCCATCTGGCATCTCGTAGCCCTTGGCGATGTCGGCGTACGGCACCTCTTCGCCGTCGACCGTGCACTCGCGCTTGTAGCGGATCCGGCCGCCGTCAGCTCGGTGCACCTGGCGGAAGGTGACGTCCTTTTCCTCGGTCGCGGAGTAGAGCTTCACCGGGATGGTGACCAGCCCGAAGGAGATGGAGCCCTTCCAGATCGATCGCATGCCGTCGCCCTCCCGTGCCGCCGGCGCGTGGGGATCGCGCCGGTCGTCTGGAACATCGTGCTACCCCGCGCGGCTCCGGTCCACGCCGACTGCCACTTCGGCGCCGGCAGCACGTTCGATTGCCGACCAGCGCCAGCCCTGCTGCTGGCGCACCACGGTGACGGTCCAGGTCGCAGCAGCCCGCCCCGGCCAGGCCCGCACCACCCGGTCGTCCGCGTCGACCTCGTCGTACGCCGGGAGGACGTCGCCCACGCGCAAGGTAGCCGCGACCTCCGCCGCAGTGACCACCTCGACCGTCACCAGGTGGGGTGCGCCCGCCTCCAGCCGGCGGTGCTCGCGCACGAGGGACGCGAGGGCAGCGCGTTCCACGGCGAGACAGGGGCAGTCCGCGCTCACCCAGTGGAGCGGGTCGGCCGTGCTGGGGTCGGCGAAGCCCGCCGCTCGCACCTGGTCCAGCGCGGCGATCACCGCGCGCCACTGCGGCGCCGCGCTCGCACTCACCGTGGGCCCGGGCGCCGCCAGTGCCACCGGGCCGTCGTACGCCGGCTCCCTGCGGGCTCTCGGAACGACGACCACCGCCGCCACAACGAGCGCGCCGAGGAGCAGGAATACAGTCCGAGATCTCATCCGCACAGCGTGGCGCGCCCTCGCGGCTCCCGGCAGGGGAGCTGCTGCTTCTGTGGACAAGTCCGGTAGCCAGGTGACGGGTCTGACGGGCGGCAGCGGGGTAAGGCGGTGAGGTGGGCGAGCTGACGACGTACCGGCGCAAGCGCGACTTCAGCAAGACACCCGAGCCGGCGCCGGCGGCGCCCGCCAAGGCGAAGCGCGCCAAGCGACCGACCTTCGTCGTCCAGGAGCACCACGCCCGAGCGCTGCACTGGGACTTCCGTCTCGAGCGGGACGGCGTGCTGGTGTCCTGGGCGGTGCCCAAGGGCATCCCGCTGGACCCCAAGACCAACCACCTCGCGGTGATGACCGAGGACCACCCGCTGGCCTACGGCTCCTTCGAGGGCACAATCCCCAGCGGCGAGTACGGCGGCGGCCAGGTCATCCTGTGGGACTCCGGCACCTACGAGCTCGAGAAGTGGGACGAGCGAGAGGTGAAGTTCGTCCTGTCCGGCGGACGGGTCAGCGGTCGCTACGTGCTGTTCAAGACCCGGGGCAAGCAGTGGATGATGCATCGGATGGACCCGCCACCCGAGCCGGACTGGACGCCGCTGCCCGACACGATCGCGCCGATGCTGGCCACCTCCGGCGGCGGATTGCCGAGCGACGACGCCGGCTGGGGCTATGAGTTCAAGTGGGACGGCGTGCGTGCCGTCGTACGCGTCGACGGTGGCCGGGCGAAGGCGCTGAGCCGCAACCTCCTCGACATCACCCCGTCCTACCCGGAGCTGGCCGACCTGGCGGAGTCGCTCGGGGCCCGCCAGGTCGTCCTCGACGGGGAGCTGGTCGCCTTCGACTCCGCCGGGCGCAGCGACTTCGGCCTGCTGCAGCAGCGGATGAAGCTCACCGGCGCTGCCGTACGCCGAATGGCCGCCACCGTCCCGGTGGTCTACCTCGCCTTCGACCTGCTGCACCTCGACGGGCATGCCACGGTCGCCCTGCCCTACGCCGAGCGGCGGGCGCTGCTCGAGTCGCTGGAGCTGTCCGGTCCGAGCTGGCAGGTGCCGCCGTACTTCCCCGGCGACGGCGCGGCAGTGCTCTCCGCCAGCCAGTCCCGCGGCTTCGAGGGCATCATGGCGAAGCGGCTGGACAGCCCCTACCTGCCCGGCAAGCGCTCCGACGCCTGGCGGAAGGTGAAGAACATCCGACGCCAGGAGCTGGTCATCGGCGGGTGGTCGCCGGGCGAGGGCAGCCGGGCCGGACGGGTCGGCTCGCTGCTGCTGGGCTACTACGACGAGGACGGCGCTTTCCAGTACGCCGGGCACGTGGGCACCGGCTTCACCCAGCAGACGCTGCGCGACCTGAGCTTGCAGCTCGCGCCGATCGCTCAGGAGGTAAGCCCGTTCGACGGCAAAGTTCCCCGCCCACACGCCGCGAAAGCGACCTGGGTGGCGCCCGAGCTGGTGTGCGAGGTGGAGTTCACCGCGTGGACCCGCGAGGGCAGACTGCGGCATCCGTCGTACAAGGGGCTGCGCTTCGACAAGCCGGCGCGCGACGTCGTGCGGGAGCCGGTGTGAGTCCCGCGCGCACCGAGGTGCGGGTCAAGGTCGGCAACCGCGAGCTGACGCTGTCGAACCTCGACAAGGTGATGTACCCGGAGACCGGCTTCACCAAGGGGCAGGTCATCGACTACTACACGCGGATCTCCCCGGTGCTGCTGCCGCACCTCAGGGGCCGGCCGCTGACGCTCAAGCGCTATCCCAACGGCGTGGACGGGCAGTTCTTCTACGAGAAGAACTGCCCAGAGCACCGGCCGACCTGGGTCAAGACCCAGGCGATCTGGAGCGAGTCCAACGACAAGGACATCAACTACTGCCTGGCCCAGGACCTGCCCACTCTGGTCTGGGCGGCCAACCTCGCCGACCTCGAGATGCACACGACGATGGCGCTGGCCAAGACCCCGCACACCCCGACGATGGTGGTCTTCGACCTCGACCCCGGCGCACCGGCGGACATCGTGGCGTGCTGCCAGGTCGCGCTGCTGCTCCGCGAGCTCTTCGGCGAGCTGGGGCTCGAGTCGTTCGCCAAGACTTCAGGGTCGAAGGGTCTGCAGGTCTACGTCCCGCTCAACACGTCGACGTCGTACGACGTCACCACACCGTGGTCGAAGAAGGTGGCCGAGCAGCTGGAGCGCGAGCACCCGGCCCTGGTCGTGTCGAAGCAGAAGAAGGAGCTGCGGGTCGGCAAGGTGCTCGTCGACTGGAGTCAGAACGTCGACTCGAAGACCACTGCCTGCGTCTACTCGCTGCGCGCCCGCTCGCGTCCGACCTGCTCTACCCCGGTGACCTGGGACGAGGTCGCCGCGTGCGCCTCCAGGGACCTTCAGCTGGTGTTCGAGACCGACGACGTGCTGGCCAGAGTCGAGGCGATGGGTGACCTCTTCGCCGAGGTCCTGACGCGAAAGCAGAAGCTCCCCCGCTAGGCACGGAGTTGGAGTGCGGGCGCGTCATAGATGATGCGCCGGCGCTCCACCCCACGCGATCACGCCATCACGCTTGGTGCTTCTCGTCGGCGCGGTGCTGCGACTCGTCGTTCTTGATGAAGGAGAACTTCCCGTCGGGCTCGAGGATGCCCAGCCGAACGTCGCTGAGGTCGGCGATGCCCTGGGTCCGGGCCTCCTCCTTCACCTCGTCGTCGCTCAACCGCTCGATGTGCAGCACGTCTTCAAGCAGCCGCCCGTCGTGGATGACGACGACCGGCCGCCCTTCGAGGAGGGGCTGCGTGCGGGGGAAGCGAAACGAGACGTAGGAGCCGATCAGCGCGAGGAAGCCGAACGTGCTGACCGCGAGGACCGAGCCGGTGACCGAGAAGTCCTCCTGGGTGACCCCTTGCTGGACGAGGTCGCCGATCGTGACCAGCACGATCAGCTCGAAGGCCGACATCTCGGCGAGCTCGCGCTTGCCCAGCGCCCGGGTGAACAGCAGTAGGAAGAGGTAGACGATCGCGGCCCGCCAGACGACGTCCACTACGGCATCACCCACGTCGTGAAGGACACGAGCACCGCGGTCATGTCATCGACGAGCACAGCGGCGGTGCCGTCCTCGCTGGTCTGCCGATTGGGCCCGGTCCGGGTGTCGAAGCGGATGCGCAGCACGTCACCCGGCGGTGGGTCGAACTCCCAGATGACGTTCTGCCGATCCGCGGTCTCCTTGCTGGGCCCGGGCAGGACGCCGTTCTCGTCGAAGAGCGAGAAGTACCCCGCGCGCATCGCGATGACGATCGGCTCGTCGCCGAACCCGCCGGACTTGCGCACCTCGACCGCCAGCGGCACAGCGTGCCCCGCACGGGTGATCCGCGGGTACTCGACGTCGAGGTCATAGCCGCCGCCGCTCGCCGACACCCGGCCCGTGCGCACACCGAGAAACCCGGTGGCGCCGAGCAGGAGGAAGACGGCGAAGAACACCAGCATCACCCGCCGGATGTGCCGTGCGCGCCGTACTGGAGCGACGCCCTGCCAGGTCGGCGTCGTGTCGGTCGGTGACGTCGGTCGGATCGGTGTGTCGCGCTCTGCCACGGAGACCTCCGCACGGGAAATTCTGGTCACAGCCTTCCGCACGGGTGTGCAAATGCGGGTACGGCGCGCCGCACAGGGTATGTCCGACGGGACACCAAGGAGGACCCATGACCACCTCAACCCGCCGCCCCGCCCGTGACCTCGACGACGCCGACCTCGAGCGTGAAGTCGAGCACTTGCACGAGACCCGCCACGAGACCTTCCTGAACGGCTCCGCCGACTCCTTCCAGGCGCACACGGACCGGATGCTGGAGCTCGAGTCGGAGTACGCCCAGCGCTTTCCCGATCGCACCGCACCGGACCCGATGCGGACCCGCGAAGGCAGCCGCGAGCAGGACGGCCGCGGGGCCTAGCGACCTGGCTGGCTGACCGGGCTGGCTAGCGAGCGGCGAGTGCCCGGGAGATGACCAGGCGCTGGATCTCCGACGTGCCTTCGAAGATGGAGTAGATCTTCGAGTCGCGGTGCCACTTCTCCACGGGGTAGTCCTTGATGTAGCCGTAGCCGCCGAGGATCTGGATCGCCTCGTCGGTCACCTTGACGGCGACCTCACCGGCCTTGAGCTTCGACATCGATCCTTCAGCTTGGGTGAAGGGCACCCCGGTGCGGCCCATCCATGCTGCCCGCCATACCAGCAGCCGAGCGCACTCGATCTCGGTGGCCATGTCCGCGAGCTTGAAGGCGATGCCCTGGTTGCTGATGATCGGCGCGCCGAAGGCCACCCGCTCCTTGGCGTAGTCGCGGGAGAACTCGAATGCTGCTCGGGCGATCCCGAGTGCCTGGGCACCGACGATGGGCCGGGTGGCTTCAAAGGTGGACAACGCCCCGGACCTGCGCACTGAGGTGCCGCTCTTCGCCGTCTCCATCTTGCGGTTGAGGTTGTCCTCACCGCCGAGCAGGCAGTCCTCGGGTACGAAGCAGTCCTCGAAGACGACGTCGGCGGTGTGCGACGCGCGGATGCCGAGCTTGCGCTCCTTCTTGCCGCCGGAGCAGCCCGGCGTGCCGGGCGGTACGACGAAGGTCGCCTGGCCTTTGTGGCCGATCCCGGGGTCGACCGTCGCGACGACGATGTGGACGTCGGCGATCCCGCCGTTGGTGATGAAGCACTTGCGGCCGTTGAGCAGCCAGCCGCCGTCGGTCTTCTTCGCGCTGGTCCGCAGCGACGACACATCGGAGCCGGCGCTCGGCTCGGTGACACAGAAGGCGCCCAGCGCCAGCGAGCCGTCCTCCCTGGCGAACATCCGCGGAGCCCACTGACCGAGCTGCTCCGGCGTAGCGGAGCCGGCCAGACCGGCCAGCGCCAAACCCGTGCCGAAGATGGCCAAGGTGATCCCCGCGCATCCCCAGGTCATCTCCTCGCTGACGATGGCCGACGTCAGCCCCGACTCGTCGGTGCCGGCCATCTGGAAGAACTCGAGACCGTAGAGCCCGATCTGCTGTGCCTTCTGGACTACCGGCCAGGGGAACTCCTCGCTCTCGTCGTACTGGGCGGCGACGGGGCGGATCTCCATCTCGGCGAACTCGTGCGCCCAGGCCTTGGTGGCCACCTGCTCGTCGGTGAGCGACATGGAGAAGGTCACGGCAGTCCTGTCTTCGTTGCGGTCTTTGCCGCCGATGTTACCCGCGAGTAGGTTGGCCTGACGTTACCAGGCTGCTGACCGGGTGAGGCGAGGAGATGGCTAGTACGACGACGCATCGCGCTGCCCGGCTGCCCAAGCTTGCCCGCCGGGCGCAGCTGCTCGCGGCCGCGCAAGAGGTCTTCGTCTCGCAGGGCTACCACGCAACGCTGATGGACGACATCGCTGAGCGGGCTGGTGTCAGCAAGCCGGTGCTCTACCAGCACTTCCCCGGCAAGCTCGACCTCTACGTGGCGCTCCTCGACGCGCACGTCGCCGACCTGGTCCAGCGGGTGCGGACGGCACTGGACTCGACTACCGACAACAAGGTGCGAGTGCGCAACGCGGTGGCTGCCTACTTCGACTTCGTCGACCTCGACGGTGAGGCCTTCCGGCTGGTCTTCGAGTCCGACCTTCGCAACGAGGCCACCGTGCGGGCCCGGGTCGAGCAGGCCCTCGACGCGTGCGTCGACGCCATCGCCGACACGATCGCCGCAGACACCGGGGTGGACCCTGCGGAGGCCCGGCTGCTCTCGGTCGCCCTCGCCGGCCAGGCAGAGGTCTCGGCCCGATGGTGGCTGGCCTCCGGTGGCGAGGTCACCAAGGCACGCGCCGTCGAGCTGCTGGCCGCGCTGGCCTGGAAGGGCCTCGCCGGCTCCCCCAAGCGCTCCCCCTGATCGGCGTAGCCCCGCGGGTCAGGAGACCGGTCGCGCGTTCGCTGTGGGCGCACGGCCGCAGGCGGCGTACGGCGGCTCGGTCGGGATAACCTCGACGCACCAGCCAGCGAATACTGCGAGAGGTGCCAGCGTGGAGGTCAAGATCGGGGTGCAGTTCGCCAACCGGGAGCTCGTTGTCGACAGCGCCGAGAAGCCCGCGGTCATCCAGGCCGCGCTCGACACGGCCTTGACCAAGGGCGGGCTGTTCACGCTGGTAGACGAGAAGGGCAAGCTGGTCATCGTGCCGGTCGACAAGCTCGCTTACGTCGAGATCGCGTCGGCCGACGAGGGTCGGACCGTCGGCTTCAGTCGCGGCTGACCCGGCCGCTCACCCCTCAGGCGCACCCTCAGGTGTAGTCGCGCTGGGACTTCACCCGTCCGTTGGCGTCGACCACGAGAACCGTGCACCGGCGCAGGTTGGTGACCCGGCGAGTGGGCTGGTCGTAGGAGAACGTCCACTCGACGGCGCAGGAGTCACCGCCGTCGATGACCCGGGTCTCCACGATGTCGATGTTCGGGCGCGCCGTGATGAAGTCGTCGAGGTAGGAGCGGATCAGGTCGGGTCCCTCGTGCGGCGGGTTCAGCGCCTCGAGGTAGACCGCATCCGGGGCATAGACGTCGAGCAACGGCTCCGGGTCGCCGTCGACCCAGGCGCCCTTGATCTTCTTCCACGCGTCGTACGCGCGACCCATGCCGCCGACCCTCTCGAGTAAGTACTGCCCTCTCGCTGTGCTCGCACGCCCGGTGGTCGGGCAGCGCGGAGATGCTATCGAAGGACTTCGCCCAACGAGAAAGCCGGCGCGCGCGGGGGTCAGCCGGAGAGGCCGAGCGCCTTCATCCGCTCGCTGTGCCGGGCCGTGATGCGCGCCAGCATCTGGGTCACCTCGGCTAGGTCCTCGGCCCCGCCGATCAGGTGGGACAGCGAGTCGCGGGTGACCGCGACTCGCTGAGTCTGGGTCAGCGCCTCGCCCACCAGCCGCCGGGCCCACAGCGTCAGGCGCCCGGCCAGCGCTGGCTCGGCGGCCACGGCCGCCCGCACCCGGTCGACCGCGAAGCTCGCGTGCCCGGTGTCGGCCAGCACCTCGAGCACCAGCGCCCGGGCCGCCCTGTCATCGAGCAGAGTGGAGATCTCGCGGTAGAAGTCCGCAGCGAGGTTGTCACCGACGTACGCCTTGATCAGACCCTCGAGCCAGTCGCTCGGCGCGGTCGAGTCGTGGAAGGCGTTCAACGGCTCGATGAACGGCTCCATCGCCAGCTCGGCGTCCACCCCCATGTCTTCGAGGTGGGCGACCAGCCGCTGATAGTGCGCGAACTCCTTCGACGCCATCTGGGCCAGCTCGGCCTTGTCCGCAATGGTCGGGGCGAGCCTCGAGTCGGTCGCCAGCCGCTCGAAGGCGGTGAGCTCGCCGTACGCGAGCGCGGCCATCAGGTCGACGACGGCGTGCTTGCGCGCGTCGGTCTCTTCCTCCGGCATGGCGCCAGGGTAGACTGAGCGTCGAAGAGAGCATGTGCCGGTACGTCGTGCCGGTGCAGACGGCCCCGGTTCGAGGGTCGTCATATCCCCTCGTCCGACCGCACAGCGTCGCCCCGCAGCACGACTAGCAACGGGTCGCAGGCGCGCCGGTCTAGTCGGACACCGTCGGAAGGCAACACCGCTGTCCACCAACGACCTCACCCAGGCTCCGTCTGTCGAGCTCGCCGATCCTGATGCGCCGCTGCCCAACGGCTTCGCCGTGCTGGGCGCCTCGCCGGAGACCGTCGCCGCCCTGGAGGCGATGGGCATCACCCAGCCGTTCCCGGTGCAGAAGCTCACCCTGCAGATCGCGCTCTCCGGCGTCGACCTGATCGGTCAGGCCCGCACCGGCACCGGCAAGACGATGGCCTTCGGCGTACCCATGCTGGACCGTCTCGTGCTCCCGTCGCAGCGGCCGCAGGCGCTCGTCGTCGTGCCCACCCGGGAGCTGTGCATCCAGGTTGCCGACGACCTGCACCGCGCCGGTAAGAACCGCCAGGTCAAGGTAGTGGCGATCTACGGCGGCCGCGCCTTCGAGCCGCAGGTCGACGCGCTGCGCGCCGGTGTCGATGTCGTCGTCGGCACGCCCGGGCGGCTGCTCGACCTCGCCCGGCAGGGCCATCTCGACCTCGGCGGCGTACGCACCCTCGTGCTCGACGAGGCAGACGAGATGCTCGACCTGGGCTTCCTGCCCGACATCGAGAAGATCCTCGCGCAGACACCGGCCGACCGGCAGACGATGCTCTTCAGCGCGACGATGCCCGGCCCGATCCTGACGCTGGCCCGGCGCTTCCTGAACCAGCCGGTGCACATGCGGGCCGAGGATCCGACCGAGACGTCGATGGTCCCGACCACAGCGCAGCACGTCTTCCGCGCGCACAACCTCGACAAGGTCGAGATGATCGCGCGGGTCCTGCAGTCAGAGGGCCGCGGACTCACCATCGTCTTCTGTCGCACCAAGCGCGGCTGCGACCGGGTCGGCGCCGACCTCGCCGATCGCGGGTTCGCCGCCGCCGCGGTGCACGGCGACCTCGCGCAGGCAGCCCGCGAGCGGGTCGTCCGGGCCTTCCGCACCGGCAAGATCGACGTGCTCGTAGCCACCGACGTCGCTGCCCGCGGCATCGACATCCAGGGTGTCACTCACGTCATCAACTACCAGTGCCCCGAGGACGACAAGACCTACGTGCACCGGATCGGCCGCACCGGCCGCGCGGGTGAGTTCGGCACGGCGATCACCTTCGTCGACTGGGACGACATGCCGCGGTGGAAGGAGATCAACACTCTCCTCGGCCTGCCCTTCCCGGAGCCGCCGGAGACCTACTCCTCCTCCGCCCACTTCTACGAGACCCTGGACATCCCCAAGGGCGTCACTGGCACGCTCCCACGGGCCGCGCGCACGCGGGTGGGCCTGCAAGCCGAGCAGCTCGAAGACATCGGCGACACGGGGTCGGCCCGCCGCAAGAAGCTCGCGGCCGACTCCCCTCACGGCGGCCGTGGCGACAGCGGTCGGGGCGACAGTGGACGTAGCGGCGGCCGGGGCGACGGATCGAGCCGGGGGCAGGCGCGTGACTCCCGGCCCGCCGAGACCCGGGAGCGCCGTACGCCGACGGACGGCGACGCTGCGGCGCGCCCCGCGCGGACCCGCCCCCGGCGGCGGACCCGCGTCGGCGGCGACGGTGACGGGACGGCGACTGCTGCACCCGTGTCGAGCACCCCGCGGCCCGCTCTTGTAGACGGCGATTCGACGGCTCGGCCGCGCCGCAGGCGTCGCGGTGGCTCTGGGCGGGCAGGCGAGGGCACCCCGTCCGGAGACGCTGGGCAGAGCTGACTCAAGCAGTCCGCCCCGGCGACCGACGAACCTGTAGGGCCGAGTTACCGAGGGGACCAGTCGTGGCGATGCGCAAGATGGCCAACCATCAGGTTGGCGAGAGCAGCGATGACCTGCGCCACTGGCTGGAGAGCCTTGACGGCTGCCCCACCATCTCCGTCACTCGGCTCGCGCACTGCGAGAACCCGACGCACGGGGACGAAGCGCCCACGTGGTTCTACGTGGAGGGCGATGCGGCCGAGGGAGTCGCTCGACGTCGCTGCCTCAGCTGCGGCTCGGTCAAGCACATCCTCGACTCGGAGGAGCGCTGGAACCACCCGCCGATGCACTCCTGTGCAACCTGCGGTCAGTCGATGTTCGAGCTCGCTGCGGGTTTCCACGTCGTCGAGGGCTCCGTCGACTGGCTGGCGCTCGGCGTTCGCTGCGTGGGCTGCGGAATGCTGGCCGGCCTCACTGACATGCACGCGGACAGCATGCCGCTGCCCGACGCCACCTCGTCCATCTAGCTGCTACTCGAGGCAGACCCTCACACCCGGAAGTGCGCTCGCATCCAGGTGCGGCGACCGCAGGACGGGCACCGGAGGTACGACGGGTAACGGCCCTTGATCACGGGCAGGTGGATGCTCGGGATCGACGCCCGAAGCAGCCGCGCCAACGTCATGGCTGACTCCACGCCGCAGGAGGAGCATTCCAGTGTCACCGCGCCCAGCACAGGGCTGGACGACACGGTGCTGTAGAGCCGCCGGGTGCCATCGGCGTCGGTCGAGGGTGCAGCCGCCTCGATCTCGAGAGGCTCGCCGACCGAAGCGGCGGCAGAGCGCGGGCGCACCCGGTCAAAGGTCCCGACCGGCTCGGTCCTCTTCGGCTTGCTGATCTTCTTGCTCTTCTTGCTCTTCTTGGCCTCTGCGGCACTCACGTGGACGCCCCTTCTGGCTCAGTGGCCGCCGCCGCGATGCCGGCCAACCGGCGGGCGAGCTCTCGGTAAGCCTGCGCCCCCGGCGTACGGGTGGCAGTCGAGAGAACCGACCGGCCGGCCGCCGGCGCCTCGGCGAAGCGCACCGACTTGGCGATCGCCGGCTCGAGGACGGGCAGGCCGTACCGCGTGCTGACGTCGGCCAGCACTTCGCGCGCATGGTTGGTGCGGCCGTCATAGAGGGTCGGCAGCACCCCGAGCACCGCCAGCCCGCGATTGGTCAGCCGCTGCACGTCGTGGACGGTGTCCAGAAGCTGCCCGACGCCCCGGTGCGACAGCGTCTCGCACTGCAGCGGGATCAGCACCTCGTCAGCGGCAGTGAGGCCGTTGATGGTCAGCACACCCAATGACGGCGGGCAGTCGATGACGACGTCGTCGTACCCCTGGCCCAGCTCCTCCAGCGCACCGCGCAAAGCGAATTCGCGTCCGGTGCGGGTCAGCAGCATGGCCTCGCAGCCGGCAAGGTCGATCGTCGCGGGCAGCACGTCGGGCCCATCAGAGGTCTTGTGCAGCGCCATCCCCGCACTGACCCGGCCTAGCAGCACGTCATGCACGGAGAGGTCGAGCGCCTCCGGATCCAAGCCGAGAGAGAACGTGAGGCACGCCTGAGGGTCGAGGTCGACGAGCAGCACTCGGCGGCCGAGCTCCGCGAACGCGACACCCAGGGACACAGCGGTGGTCGTCTTGGCGACCCCGCCCTTCTGGTTGGCGACGGCGAGCGTGCGGGTCACGGGAGACCTCGGGGTGGGCGACGGCGAGCACACAGTCTCGCCGCCCCGCGACGCCCCGGCAAACGCGCTCGACCTACGATGAGCGATCCGCGCAGGCTTGGGAGGAGAGTTCTGATGGTGCCGCACCTCCGCCGCTACCGCGGATGAGCTCCCACGACGACGCGCGGCTGGTGACTACTTGGATCGACGTGCCGAGCGGGCCGCTGGCCGTACATGACCTGCCGGCGGCCTCGAGTTCGAGCGAGCTGGCGCCGGTGGTGCTGCTGCCTGGATACACGGGTGGCAAGGAGGACTTCTCGCCCATCGCCTCGCAGCTGACTGCTGCCGGCCGCCGCTTCGTCGCGGTCGACCTGCGCGGCCAGCACGAGTCAATCGGCCCCGACGACAGGACGGCGTACGCCGTCGACACGCTCGCGGCGGATGTCGTCGCGCTCTGTCACGCCCTGGGTGAGGGTCCGGTGCACCTCGTCGGGCACAGCTTCGGCGGGCTCGTCGCGCGGGCAGCCGTGCTGCAGGAGCCGGCTGCCGTCCGCTCGCTGGTGCTGCTCTGCAGCGGCCCGGGTGCGATCGGGGGCGGCTCGGCCGCCCGCACCCGCGCGTTGGCGGCGATGCTCGAGACCCACACGCAGTCGGACATCGCGGCCTACCGCGAAAGCGTCGACGCGGTGCTCGCCGCCAGACCGGAGGCCGTGCGGACGCTGCTCCGCAGCCGTTTCGTCGGCAACGCCCGGGCCGGCCTGCTCGGCATGGGCGACGCGATCCTCAGCGAGCCGGACCGGGTCGACGCGCTGCAGGAGACGGGCGTGCCGGTTCTGGTCACGTATGGATCCGCCGACGACGCCTGGGAGCCAGCGGTGCAGGCCTCGATGGCGCAGCGCCTCGGTGCGGCGCACGCGATCATCGACGGGGCCGGCCACAGCCCGGCCGTCGACGCGCCGGACGAGACCGCCCGGGTGCTGACCGCGTTCTGGGTGGCCATTGAGGCTGCCCCCGCGTCTGGCTGACGTCCTAGGTCTTCGGCGAGGCCTGCTGGAGCACCTCGAACGACCAGATCGTCGACCCGCTCGCTGCCGGCTTCGCCCCGTCGGGCCGGCCGGTGCTCGCTTGCGCGTGGCCGGCGCCGAACGACTGCGAAGCGGTCCACGCGGCGAAGTCCTCTTCCGTGCGCCAGCGCGTGTAGACGAGGTAGTCCTCCGTCCCCTCAACCGGTCGCAGCAGCTCGAACCACTCGAAGCCGTCCGCCGACTCGACCATCCCGGCGCGGCCGGCGAAGCGCTGCTCCAGCGTCTCTCGCATCTCCTGGGGCACGGACAGCACGTTGATCTTGACGACGGACACGGCGCTCCTCACGAATCGGCAGAGTCTGCGAGGGTACGGGAGTGACTGACCTTGGCCTCTTCGGGCCCGAGAGCATGACCTGGCGGGTGCACGGCGACCCCACCATGCTCTTCGGCGGGCTCCGCTCACTCTTCCTGCAGGCGCTTCACCCGCTGGCGATGGCCGGCGTCGCTCAGCACTCGGCCTTCCGGGACGACCCGTGGGGCCGGCTGTTCCGCACGGCTGAATACGTCACCGTGGTCGCCTTCGGCACGACCGCCGAAGCGGAACGCGCCGGAGCCAGAGTGCGCGGCATCCACCGAGGTCTGCAAGGCGTCGAGCCGGAGAGCGGCCGGCCCTACCGGGTCGACGACCCCGAGCTGCTGCGGTGGGTGCACTGTGCCGAGGTGGAGTCCTTCTTCTCGACCTTCCGACGGGCCGGGGGCGCGGTGGGCCCCGGCGAGGCCGACCGCTACTTCACCGAACAAGCCCGCGCTGCCGAGCTCGTCGGCCTGGACCGGGCTGACGTGCCCTCGACCGAGTCGGCGATGGCGGAGTACTTCGCTGCGATGCGCCCCCTGCTGCGGGTGACCGCGCCGGCACGAGAAGCGCTCCGCTTCGTCCACCTGCCACCCATGCCGAGGATCGCCACCCCCCTGCGACCGGTGTGGCTGGGCGTGGCGAGCCTGTCGTTCGCGTTGCAGCCGCGCTGGGCCCGCCGGATGTACGGCACCCCGGGGTTCCCCGTCACCGACCTCACTGCGAGTGCCCGAGTGCAGGCGTTCCGGCGCACGACGATGCTGGTGCCGGCGGCCCTGCGTGACGGCCCGCACGTCAAAGCAGCCCAGCGCCGCGCTGCGGCGGCCAGGTGGGCCGTGGCCTCCGGCTGAGCTGGGTCAGGAAGGGAGCGCAGCCCACGGGTCGAGCAGCTGCGGCACCCGCGCGCGTCCCTCTGGGCAGGACCGGACGAAGTCGCACCAGCGGCAGCCGTCCCCAGGCCGGGCCGGGAAGTCCTGCGCTGTCGATGCGAGGCGGATCTCCTCGGCCAGCCGCTCGGCGCGCCCCAGATGCCGGTCGAGTGAGGACTCGGTGTGCGTGAAGGAGTGCACCTCGCCGGTGGTGACGTGGTGCAGCTCGACCGTGCGGCACGGACTGCGCAGCGTCGCGGCCGCCGCGACCGCGTAGACCGCGAGCGCCAGCGACCCCCGCGCGTCATCGGGGGACAGCGCCGCCCGCCCGGTCTTGTAGTCGACGACGACCAGCTCGTCGCCGCGCCGGTCGATGCGGTCGACTCGGCCCTCCAGTGCCAGCGTGCCGTGCCGGGCAGCCACCCGGCGCTCGACACCGGGCGGCTCGGCCCCAGGGTCCAGAGTCGCAAGGTAGCCGGCCACCACTTGGCGGGCCCGCTCCCGGTGCAGCGCGGCCTGCGCGTCGTCCCGGTATCCGTCGGGGATCCAGGCCTCGTCGACGAGGCGCGGCCCCTCGAGCGGCGTCCGACGGTCGGGCGGCTCGCTCCACCATTGACGCAGTGCGTTGTGCACGGTGTTGCCGAAGGAGTTGTGCGCCCAGGCGGGGCCCTTGGGCGGGGCGGGCCGGTCGACGTAGCTGAACCGATAGCGGCGTGGGCAGTCGAGCCACGTCGTCAAGCGCGCGGGCGTGGCGCGGAAGAGCGGCGTGGGCATCCCCGGGAGGACGGTCTGGGTCACCGCGGCAGTGTGACCGGCGGGTCCGACAAGCTCGGCGCGACAGCGTCACGTTCGACCTCTCCCTGATCGCGGACAACACTGGGCTCAGGAGGGCCCGACCGCTGTTCAGGTGCGCGTCACGACGCTGCTACCGGTGGCCCGCGCCTGCAGCGCCAACCAGGCCTCGGGGGCCGTCAGGTTGGCACCGAGCCGCCGCCCGGTCAGCGTCCCGTGGTCGTCGCTCGAGCCGGTCACCAGCAGCCGGAGGTCGCCGGCCAGACCCCGATATCGGGCCCGGGTCGCCTCGTCGTGGTCGGGGTGGTCCACCTCGAGACCGGCGAGGCCCGCTTCGGCCATCGCTGCGATGACGCCGTCGGCCACCACCGGCCCTCGACGGGCAGCGCCGGGATGGGCCAGCACGGCGACTCCCCCCGCAGCGATGACCAGCTGAACCGCCTCGACCGGGTCGAGATAGCGCTTCTCCACGTAGGCGCGCCCGGACGAGCCGATCCACTCGTCGGTGAAGGCGCTTGACACATCGGGCACGACGTCGGCCTCGACGAGCGCGCGGGCGATGTGGGGGCGCCCGACCGCTCCCCCGGCGGCGAGCTCCTGCACACGAGCCCAGGAGATCCGCGCCCCCAGCGCCACCAGCCGGGACACCATCTCCTCCCCCCGTCGCGTGCGGTCGGTGAGAATCAGCGATCGTTCGGTGGCGAAGGGCTCGGCGTCCGGGTCGAAGAGGTACGCCAGGAGGTGCAGCGTCACGACACGGACCCCCACCCGGACCCCGCAGGAGATCTCGGCGCCCGGCACGAAGGTCAGTCCGGCCGGCACGGCGCCGGCTGCTTCAGCCCACCCGCTCACCGTGTCGTGATCGGTGAGCGCCAGCACATCGAGCTCCGCGGCTGCGGCGAAGCGCATCACCTCCCTCGGCGCGTCGGTGCCGTCGGAGGCGTTGGAGTGGGCGTGCAGGTCGATGCGCACGCCGCCAACGTAGCCACCCCCGGGAGCTCGCGCGCTCTAAGGTGGTGATCATGGATCTTGAGGAGCTGGCCGATCTTGCACTGACGGCCGCGCGGCAGCCCACCGTGCAGTACGCCGACGTGCGCGCGGTGGTCGAGCACACCGAGTCGATCGACGTCCGCGACGCGCGGGTCGAAGGCGTGGCGCGATCCGCTTCCCGCGGCGTCGGCATCCGTGTCCTCGTCGGTGGGCGCTGGGGGTTCGCCGCGACGTCGGAAGACGATCCCGACGCGATCCGGCGCACCGTGGAGCGTGCCGTGGACATCGCTCGGGCCAGCGCGACTGTCGGCACCGACCAGGTGCGCCTGGACGACACCCCGCCGCCGGCTGGGACCTACACCACGCCTCATCGCACCGACCCGTTCGACGTCGCGCTGGCTGACAAGGTCGACCACCTGCTCGCGACTGCCGCCGCCGGCAAAGAGGTCGCGGGAATCAGCTTCGTCGAGGCGTTCACTGACGCGTGGCGTCGTACGACGTCGTTCCGGTCGACCGAAGGCGGCTGGTTCGACCAGACCGTGCTGCAGCTCGGCGGTGGGTTGCGCGCCACCGCGGTGGGTGAGGGCGAGGTGCAGGTGCGCAGCTACCCCAACTCGTTCCGCGGGCAATTCAGCTGCGGCGGCTGGGAGGACGTGCTCGCCCTCGACCTGCCCGGGCACGCCGCGACCGCCTGCAGTGAGGCCGTGGCGCTGCTGACCGCCCCCGATCTGCCGGCGCGCACGACGACGCTGGTGCTCGAGTCCAGCCAGCTCGCTCTGCAGGTCCACGAGTCGATCGGCCACGCGACCGAGCGCGACCGCATCCTCGGCATGGAGCGGGCCTACGCCGGCACGTCCTTCGTGGAGGTCGCCGACCGCGGCAGGCTGCGCTACGGCAGCCCGCTGGTGTCGGTCACCGCCGACGCGACCACGCCCGGGGCGCTGGGCACGTTCGGCTACGACGACGACGGGGTGCCGGCCGGCTCGGCGCCGATCCTGGTCGACGGCGTGCTCGAGGGCTTCCTGACCAACCGCGAGTCGGCAGGCCACATCGGCCTCCGCAGCAACGGCACCGCGCGGGCCGACTCGTGGGGCACCATCCCGCTGGTCCGGATGAACAACGTCAGCCTTGAGCCCCGTGAGGGCACCCTCGACTCGATCATCGCCGACACCGATGACGGGGTGCTGCTGATGACCAACAAGTCCTGGTCCATCGACGACCGTCGGGTGAACTTCCAGTTCGGCTGCGAGCTGGCGTATGAGATCCGGCACGGCCGGCTCGGCCGGATGTACCGCAACCCGACCTACGCTGCCCGCACCACTGACTTCTGGGGCTCCTGCGACGCCGTCGGTGGACGCGAGGACTGGCGGGTCTGGGGCGTGCCCAACTGCGGCAAGGGCCAGCCGGCTCAGGTCGCCCGAGTGGCGCACGGCGCTGCGACCGGCCGGTTCCGCGACGTCGCAGTGGGGATGCGCTGATGACGTGGGGAGAAGACCGGCTGCTCTCCGTGGGCAGTGCCGCTCTCGACCTCCCGGGCGCCGACGGCGTAGAAGTGCTGATCACTCGTTATGACGCCGCGCTGACCCGCTTCGCGGAGTCGCGGGTGCACCAGAACACCGTCCGCGTCGACGGCGAGGCCCGGGTGCGCGTCATCGTCGACGGGTCGCGCGTCGGTGTAGTCGCCACCAACGACCTCAGAGCCGACGGCGTACGCCGGGCGGCCGCTGAAGCCCTCGAGATAGCGCGGCTGCTGCCACCCGACCCGGAGTTCGGCGGCCTGGCGAGCCCCTCGACCTACCCGAGCGCGGGAGTGCACGACGAGGCAACCGCCGCGACGACACCCGCCGAGCGCGCGACCCTCGTCGCGCGGCTGCTCGCTCCGCTGGCCGCCGACACGGTGGGTGCCGGCACCGTCGAGACCGGCAGTGGCGAACGCGCCGTGATCACCTCGACGGGGATCCGTGCCTACCACCGGTCGACTCGCGCAGCACTGACCTTGCTCGCCAGCGGACCGGACTCGAGCGGCTACGCCGAGGATGGCGGCGGGCGGCTCGCCGACCTCGACGCGGGCCGGCTGGGCCACCGGGTGGCAACGAAGGTCGAGCGCGGACGAGGCCCTCGTGACGTCGAAGTCGGCGACTGGGCGGTCATCCTCGAGCCCGCGGCGACGTCGACCCTGGTGCAGTTCTTGGGCTGGACGGCGTTCGGCGCCAAGGTGGTGGCCGAGGGGCGCTCGCCGCTGAGCGGACGCATCGGCGAGCAGGTCTGCGACCCGCGCGTCACCATCGTCGACGACGCGACATCTCCCCTGCTTCCGGGCACGCCGTTCGACAGCGAGGGGGTCCCCACGCGGCGAACCGAGCTCATCCGTGACGGCGTGGCGGTCGGCGTCGTGCACGACCTCGCGTCGGCTCGCACCGCGGGCGTGGAGCCGACCGGACACGCGCTGCCAGCGCCCAACCCGGACGGCGCGATCCCGCTGCACCTGCTCATGGAGCCGGGCACCGCTTCCCTGGACGAGCTGGTGGCCGGCTGCGAGCGGGGCCTGCTGGTCACGCGCTTCCACTACACGAACTCCGTCAACGCGGTGGAGTCGACGATCACCGGCATGACCCGTGACGGCACCTTCCTCGTCGAAGACGGCGCGGTCGTCTGCGGCGTGCGCAACCTCCGGTTCACCCAGTCCATCCTCGGCGCGCTCAGCGCGGTGGAGGACATCGGTCGAGACTCCGAGGTGGCGACGGAGCTCTTCTTCGGCGCGTCCCGTGCCCCCGCCGTACGCCTGTCGCGATTCGCCTTCACCTCGACGACCAGCTTCTAGCCGCGGCAGCCAGCGCTTCTCACGCGGGGCCACCCAGCCGGGGCATCGCCGCACCGAAGACCAGCTCGAGCTCTGGCACCGCACCGTCACGCAGGTCCTGGAGGTTCAGCCCGCTGAGGACGTTGAGGCAGTCGTCGGGCCAGACGACGGCCCAGAGCCACAGGCCCTTGGCCTCTCCGGCGTACGCGCAGCACGAGGCGTCCCCGGTCGCCGTGCGCCACAGCGCCGTAGGGTGCCCGGCGGCCTCGACCTTGGCGTCCGGCGGGCCCTCCGGGGCAGCACCCGGGTCGGTGCCGACCAGGCCGGCGAAGCGGGCCCCGAGGCCGATGCCCGGCTCCTCGGAGATCAGCACCAGATCGGCCGGCCCGCCCTGCGGGTGCGGCCCGCTCAGCCCCACGAGAGTGCCGCGAATGCCGGTCCGGGCGTCGCCGGCTCCGCCCACTGCGGTGATGGTCCAGCCAGTCGGCAGCGGATGCGGCAGCCACACGGGCACCTGGGAGTCGGCGACGAGTCGTTCGAGAGCGGCGAAGGTCGGGATCGGCGCGACGTGGAAGGGATGCACGTCGCCGTGCCGGTCGCACTGCCAGGCGCTGGACCAGAAGCCCGGCGGCCGGAGGTCTTCCGCGCACCGCGGGCAGGTGGCCAGGGAACTCATGGCTCTCACAGTCCTCGTCGCCGTACGACGCCGTCAAGAATGGCGAGCAACCGCACAGCACAGCACGAGGGTCCGCCGGGTAACCGACGGACCCTCGTGGACTGGGTGTGCTCTGTAGCTGACTCGACGTTGCTTACTAGACGATGCGGTCGTCCTCTACGGTCTCTACGGTCTCGACCCGGCGGGTCGTCACCACCGGGGCGTCGTCGATAACGGTGGTCCGCCGCCGTGTGCTGTAGACGCGGGGTCCGCCGATGGAGGCGACGACCGCGAGCACGATGAGCAGGATGACCAGCAAGACGATGAGATTCATGTCGGGTCCCTTAGCTGGAAGCCGGCTCCGGCTGCTCGTTGCTGTCTCCGGGTGTGTCGACGTTCACGTCGACCTTCTTGGTGTCACCGCCGCCGCCGTCGCTGTCGTTGTCACCCACGTTGTTGAACAAGTAGATGGCGCCGACGACGAGCAGGGCGATGACGACGAGCGCGACGATGGTCTGACCGACCCAGGAGCCGTCAGATCCGACGACGGTGGTGCTGGGGACGTCCTCTTCGACGATACGACGTGCCACGGTGGGCCTCCTCGTTGGCGCCGGCATCCGGCGGGAATGTCTGTCGGATGAGGGGTTGCCCGAAGGTAAGGGTGGTCAAACGCACCGACAGGGTGCAGCCGTGCTCCGCTCAAATCTCCTGGAGCTCGGGTCGGCCGGGCTGCTCCCCGCCGAGGGCGTGCGACCGCTTGGGCACCATGACCTTGCGCCGGAAGATGCAGACCAGCGCGCCGTCCTGGTTGTAGCCCACCGTCTCCACGTAGACCACCCCTCGGTCGGCCTTCGACTTCGACTCGGTCTTGTCGAGCACGGTCGTCTGCCCGTAGATGGTGTCGCCGTGGAAGGTAGGCGCCACATGCTTGAGCGACTCGACCTCGAGGTTGGCGATGGCCTTGCCGGAGACGTCAGGCACCGACATGCCGAGCAGGAGCGAGTAGATGTAGTTGCCGACGACGACGTTCTTGCCGAACTGCGTCGACGTCTGCGCGAAGTGCGCGTCCAGGTGCAGTGGGTGGTGGTTCATCGTGAGCAGGCAGAAGAGGTGGTCGTCGTACTCCGTCACCGTCTTGCCGGGCCAGTGCTTGTACGTCGCGCCGACCTCGAACTCCTCGAAGTAACGACCGAACTGCATGAGCGACTCTCTCTCTGTACACCGGTGTGGAGCGTCGAGCGACGTGGAGGCTACCGGCTACCCTGGGCTCATGCTGAGCCCGCTCAGCCGGCGCTTGCGCACGGCTGCCGCTGCAGCTGTCCTGGGCCTCACCCTCGCCGGGACGGCAGTGGGTCAGGACGACCACTTCCCGTTCGGGCCGTTCCGGATGTTCTCCACCAAGACGCCTCGCGACGGCATCGTCAAGGTCTCGCTGGTCCGCGCTGTGACGGTCGACGGCCGCGACGTGCGCGTGCCGATGGGCAGCTTCGGGCTGCGCCGAGCGGAGTTCGAGGGCCAGCTGGACCGATTCGCCGTCGACCCGTCGCTGCTGGGCTCGCTGGTGGTGGCGCGGGAACGCGCTGCGCCAGACGCGCCGCGCCTTCGGGAAGTCACCCTGCTCAAGGCCAGGTGGGTGCTCTCTGACGGGCGGCGGGTCGGCTACGTCGAAGAGCCGGTCGCCATCTGGCGGCGACCGTGACTCTGCGCTCGATGGTGCAGTGGTGGTTCGAGCCCGTGCCGCGCGCCAGGGTCGCCTGGCTGCGCACTGCGCTGTACCTCTTCGTCCCGGTCGACGTCCTGCTGACCACGTCGTGGGTCGCGCGGCACGGCGACGTGCCTGGCGACCTGTATCAGCCGCTGTACGTCGGCCGGCTGCTACCGCTGCCCGTGCCGGGGCCGACCTTCGTGCAGGTTCTACAGGTCGTTCTCGTCATCGCCTCGGTCGTCGCTGCGACCGGACGGCTGCCGCGAGTGCTCGGTACGGCGGTCTTCGTCCTGTACTTCGAGTGGATGGTCGTGGCCATGAGCTACGGCAAGGTCGACCACGACCGATACGCCTTCCTCCTCGCGCTGGCGGTGCTGCCCACCGTCGGCGCTGCGCGATGGCGCGACCGGCACGGAGACGACGCTGCCGGGTGGGCGGTGCGCTGCATCCAGGTCGCCGTGGTGCTGACCTACTTCCTGGCCGCGTTCGCCAAGTTCCGGTTCGGCGGCCTTGACTGGGCCAACGGCGCGACGCTGACCCGCGCGGTGCTGCGGCGCGGGACGTTCCTGGGCCGGCCGCTGCTCGACGCGCCATGGCTGCTGCAGGCGACCCAGTGGGGGATTCTCGTCTTCGAGCTGTCGTCACCGCTGCTGCTGCTGCGCGGTCGGGTCGGGCGCGGCCTCGTCGCCTTCTGCGTGGTCTTCCACCTGGTGACGTTCGCCACGATCTCGATCATCTTCCTCCCGCACGTGATGTGCCTGCTCGCCTTCCTCCCGCTCGAGCGCCTCCGGGTGCCCCGCCTGGCCGCCCCCCTCCTGAGGTTCCGGGGAGACCTACGCCCCGTCGGGGCCACCGCGAACGGGGCGTGACTCTCCCCGCAACGTCGGGGCCGCTCAGTCCAGGGCGACCGAAGTGCGGGCGGGGTCGCGCAGGTCGGTGCCCGCGGCCAGCCAGCGCTCCTCCAGGTCGGCGGCCGAGTGCGCGCGCTTCCACGCCGCTTCCTCTGCCGTCATCGGCAGCAGCGGGAAGACCGCCACCGTGCCGACGTCGACATCGAGGTCGGCGACCAGCCCGCCCGGCTCGCCGACCAGCACCGCGCTGACCGACGCGCCGTCGCACAGGGGCGTGCCGACGTCGTACGACGACCCGGGGCTCGGCCTCGTGCCGTCCACCGCCGGCGTCGCGGCAAGCACCGCGAGCGGCCGGAGCACCGAGTCGTGGGTGCCGTGCAAGCTCAGCAGCAGCTCGGCGCGCGGGCCGGTCACCGTCTCGAGCACCGGTGACGTGGGGTCGGGCAGCGGCTGGCGTGACATGCCGAGGGTGACGTATCGGGTCAGGCCCACGTAATCCGGTCCGAACCGGAGGACCTCGATGGGCTCCATCCCGAGGAACGTCACCCCGGCCCGGCCGGAGCACTCCCCCAGCGTCGCGACGAGGTGCGCCTCCACGGCGGAAAGTACGGCGCTCAGGTGCGCAGGGCGTACTCGGCGAGCAGACCCTTGCCGATGATCATCTTCTGGATCTCGGCGGTGCCCTCGCCGATCAGCAGCATCGGCGCCTCGCGGTAGAGGCGCTCGATCTCGTACTCCTTGCTGTAGCCGTAGCCGCCGTGGATCCGGAACGAGTCGGTGACGACCTCGGCGCAGTACTCGGAGGCCAGCAGCTTGGCCATGCCGGACTCGATGTCGTTGCGCTCGCCCGAGTCCTTCTTGCGCGCGGCCATCACCATCATCTGATGGGCGGCCTCGACCTTGGTGGCCATCTCGGCCAGCTTGAACTGGACCGCCTGGTGCTGGCCGATCGGCTTGCCGAAAGTCTCGCGCTGCTGGGCGTAGGCGATGGCCAGCTCGAACGCCCGCAGCGCAACGCCACAGCCGCGGGCGGCGACGTTGACCCGGCCGACCTCGATGCTGTCCATCATCTGGTAGAACCCACGGCCCAGACCGCCGGTGCCGCCGAGCACGGCCGACGCCGGCACCCGGTGACCCTCGAGGACCATCTCCGTGGTCTCGACGCCCTTGTAGCCCATCTTCTCGATCTTCGGCGGGATGGTGATGCCGCCCGTCGTACCGAAGCCAGGCTCCTTCTCGATGAGGAAGGTCGTCATGTTCTTGTGGACGGACTCCGCTCCCTCGTCGGTCTTGACCAGGGTGGCGACCACCGCAGCGCGGGCACCGTTGGTCAGCCACATCTTCTGGCCGTCGATGACGTAGTCGTCGCCGTCGCGGACGGCCTTGGTCTTGATCGCCGCCACGTCAGAGCCGCAGCCGGGCTCGCTCATCGAATAGGCGCCGCGGATCTCACCGGTCGCCATCCGGGGCAGGAAGTGCTGCTTCTGCTCCTCTGTGCCGTGCTGGCGCAGCATGTAGGCGACCATGAAGTGGGTGTTGATGACGCCGGAGACGCTCATCCAGCCGCGGGCAATCTCCTCCACCACCAGCGCATAAATGAGCAGTGACTCGCCCAGCCCGCCGTACTCCTCGGGGATCATGAGGCCGAACAGGCCCATCTCCTTCATCCCCTCGACGATCGCGTCGGGGAACTCGTCCTTGTGCTCGAGCTCGGTGGCGGAGGGGAGGATCTCCTTGTCCACGAAGCCGCGCACAGTCCGCAGGATCTCCTGCTGGATGTCGGTCAGGCCCTCGGTCTGCTGCAGTCGTCCCATGGTTGCGGAGTATCCCCGAGCGGGTCCCGACTCGGCCAACCGAGAAAATCCGGACATAGCGGGCTGTTTGCAGGACCTCGACCCGGCCGCCGCGAAGAACTCGGGACGGATCCAGGCTCCCCATCGAAAAGGACCACCGCCATGAAGCTGCGCACCAGCATCGGCGTCACCGCCGTCGCACTGTCGGCTCTCGCCGGCTCGGCGACCGCTGCTCCCAAGCCGGTCTGCAACATCATCGTCGACGCCGCGGGTGACGACACCCTGGTAGCCACCCCGAGCGACTCGTCGGTCGACCTCGTCAGCGGCGACGTGGCGAGCGACGCCAAGACGCTGACGGCGGTGATCCGGGTGAGCAAGCTGGCCAACCCCAACCCGCGGGCGCCGTTCGGCCAGTCATACTTCATGGTGTTCAACGTCAAGGGCTCGCCGGACCCGCTCTACGTCTCGGCCGGCCTCTACCCGACCGGCAACGAGTTCCTCTACGGCTACCAGGGCGTCGACCCCACCAACGGCATCAACACGTCCTACAAGCTCGGCGAGGCCACTGGCAACGTCGACCTCGACAAGAGCGAGCTGCGCATCCACGTGCCCCTCGCGGCGTTCGCGTCGCGCGCGAAGCTCCCGAAGGGAGCCAAGCTCAGCGGCCTGATCGCCGAGGGACGGGTGCTCATCGGCCAGCGCCTGGTGCCGTCGCAAGCGGTCGGCCCCTCCCCGCGGATCCCCCTCGGCGGACTGACCGCGACTGTGGACACCGCCGAGGGCAAGAGCTACATCCTCGGTACGCCGTCGTGCGTCGCGGTGGGCAAGTGATGGTGCGCAGCCGCCGTACGACGCTGCTGATCACCAGCGCAGTGGTGCTCGGGACCGCGGTGAGCCCGGCACCTTAGTGCGGCGGTCAGGCGGCCGGGCCTTCGCCTTTCGCCTGCAGGGCGTCACGTTGGGCCTGCGGCAGCGCGCACGCGGCCGTGCCGCCGGGCAGCCGGCCTCGGTTGTTCGCGATGAGGCGGTAGACCCCGGCCGCCAGCCAACTGACCGGGGGCACCTGCATCGCGCGACCCA
>DATLOQ010000003.1:0-2484 GCA_035536235.1 Mycobacteriales bacterium | reverse complement strand
GACGGGGTGTGGGCTGCCGGGGACTGCGTCGAGAGCTTCCATCGGATCACCCGCAAGCCAGTAGTCGTGGCCCTCGGCACTCACGCCAACAAGCAGGGCCGCACGGTAGGGGTGAACATCGGCGGCGGCTACGCCACCTTCCCCGGTGTGATCGGCACCGCGGTGACCAAGGTGTGCGCGCTGGAGATCGCCCGCACGGGGGTCAGCTCGCGCGAGGCGACCGACGCCGGCTTCGAGTTCGTCAGTGTGGTGGTCGACTCGACCACGCGCGCCGGCTACTTTCCCGGGGCGGCGCCGATCAAGACCAAGCTGGTCGCGGAGAAGGGGTCCGGGCGGCTGCTAGGCGCGCAGATCATCGGGCAGGAGGGTGCGGCCAAGCGCATCGACGTCCTCGCCACTGCGCTGTGGCACGAGATGACCGTCGACGCGATGCTCAACCTCGACCTGTCCTACGCTCCGCCGTTCTCGCCGGTGTGGGACCCGGTCCTCATCGCGGCTCGCAAAGCGGCGGAAGCGGTGGAGGCAGCCGGATGACGACGTCGTACACCGTGCTGCCGAGTCCGATCGGCAGGATCCTGCTGACGGCCGACGAGGACGGCGCCTTGACCGGGTTGCGCATGGAGCCGCATGACATCGACCCAGGGTGGATCTCGGCGCCCGGTGTCTTCGCCGAGGTGACGGCGCAGCTGACGGCGTACTTCGCCGGGGAGCTGCGCGAGTTCGACGTGGCAATCGCGCCGCGCGGCACCGACTTCCAGCAGCGGGTGTGGGCGGCGCTGCGCGAGATCCCGTACGGCGAGACCAGCACGTACGGGGCGCTTGCCGTGAAAGTCGGCCGGCCCACAGCAGCGCGCGCGGTGGGGATGGCGAACGGGCGCAACCCGATCTCACTCATCGTCCCGTGCCACCGGGTTATCGGCGCGAACGGAAAGCTCGTCGGCTTCGGCGGGGGCGTCGATCGCAAGCGGCTGCTGCTCGACCTCGAGTCGTCTGGAAAGCCGGGCAGCCAGCAGGCTCTGCTCTGAAGGAGATGGGTCGGCAGGTGCCGGCGGTGCTTTGACGAACCATGGGGCATGCGCGTGCACCTGGCTGTCGCCATTGTGCTCTCCGGCTTGCTGGCCGCCCCCTCGGCGGCAGCTCCCCAGTGTCCTTTCCTGACCGACCCGGCCGGTGACTCCGACGAATTCGGCGTACTCGAGGACGACGCGCTGGATCTGCGCTCCGTGGACATCGCCTCGAATGGCGTGATCCTCGCGATGAGGGCGCGGGTCACCTCGTTGACACTCCCGCCGCCGTCGTCGCCCACAGGTGCGCTCTATGATTTCCAGTTCCAAGTCGGCGAGGTCTACTTCCGCGCCCAGGCGACCTATTCCCCGCTGGAGGGCGAGTCCTACCAGCTGCGGCGCAGCAGCGGCCACGTAGGCGGGAATGGCGCTTACACCTCGACCAAGCTCGACTCGTCGATCACCGGTCGGTTCGACACGGCGGAGGGCACTGTTGTCGTCCACGTTCCAGTCGCCGACCTCAACAAGGTGGTGCGCGTCAGCCGCGGTGACTTCGTCTACGAGATCGGGGCTATCACCTGGCGAACCGGCGGGCTGCGCGACGTGGATTCATTCGTCGCCTCCGCCGACTTCGCGGACTCGGGTCGCTCCTACCGGATTGGTGCCAGGGCCTGCATCGTTGCCGGGCGCTGATTCAGCGGAAGTCGCGGGAGCGGGCTGACATCGGCAGCTCCAGCGGGCGGAAGTGCTCGGCCACGATGTTGGTGACGCCCTCGATCTTCTCCAGCCGGCCGCGGATCACCAGCGCCGGGCAGTCGCGGGCGATGCGCAGGAAGCGCTGCCACACGCCGACCGAGCAGATGACGTTGATCAGCCCGGTCTCGTCCTCGAGGTTGAGGAACGTGATGCCGCTGGCTGTCGCCGGGCGCTGCCGATGTGTCACCACCCCGCCGACGAGCACTCGCGTGCCGTGTCGCACGTCGGCCAGCCCGGCCGCAGTGACCACTCCCAGTGCGTCGAGCTCGGCCCGGACGAACTCCGTCGCCGACCGCTCGGGGGACAGCCCGATCGCCCACACGTCAGCTGCGGTGGTGTCGAGGGCAGTCATCGCCGGCAGCTCGGGGGCGACCGCGCCGGTGACCGTGCCGGCGAGATGACCCGGTCGAGTGCCGGCGACGGCGCCGGCCGACCAGAGGGCCGCGCGCCGCTCGAGGCCGAGTCCGGCGAAGGCTCCAGCAGTCGCGAGCGACTCGAGCTGCGGTGCGCTGAGAGCGACGCGCGACGCGAGGTCCTCCATGTGGGCGTACGGCCGGCCGGCGGCAATCTGCTCGGCCAGCTCGGCGCCGATCAGCCGCACCGAGGAGATGCCGAGGCGTACGGCGGGCGCTTCGCGCTGACCTTCGAGGGTGGCGGCGGCGGCACTCGCGTTGAGGTCGGGGCCGAGCACCGTCACTCCATGGCGCCGGGCATCGGCAACCAG
>DATLOQ010000002.1:0-9179 GCA_035536235.1 Mycobacteriales bacterium | reverse complement strand
GCCCAAGCCGGTGCTGGAGAAGGTCACCAAGGAGGCTGCGGAGAAGGGCAAGGCCGCGCTCGAGGCAGCTGGCGCCACGGTCACCGTCAAGTAGCACCGCCAGCTTCCACACCGTACGCACACGGGCGGTCACCCTCCAGGGTGGCCGCCCGTCGGTGTTCGGTACCACGAACGCGACACGCCCGTTATGTCAAGCCTTGACCTTGGCCGCGGGGCGCGGTTTCCTTCTCGCCTCAATGCCGACCTCACGCTCCACGAGATCGACAGCGGTCTAACCATCGGTTAGACTGCCCTTTCGCCCTGCCCTCACCCTCCGGTCGCTTCATATGGCGGTAGCCGACCGGGGGCCGCTCGTGCGCGCCTTCTGCGCACCGGTGTCGCCCCGGAAGGATGTTCGTGGCCCGCTCGTCAGAGTTCCAGCGCATCTCGTTCGCCAAGATCCGGGAGCCGCTCGAGGTTCCCAACCTGCTTGCCTTGCAGACCGAGTCCTTCGACTGGCTGGTCGGCAACGACGCGTGGAAGGCCCGCCTCGCGGCGGACGACCGCAGCAGTCGCGCCGAGAGCGGTCTCGAGGAGATCCTCAAGGAGATCTCTCCGATCAAGGACTTCTCCGACTCCATGTCGCTCGAGTTCCGCGACCCGCGGTTCGAGCCGCCCAAGTACTCCGTCGAGGAGTGCAAGGACAAGGACATGACCTACTCGGCGCCGATGTTCGTCACGGCCGAGTTCACCAACAACAGCACCGGTGAGATCAAGAGCCAGACGGTCTTCATGGGCGACTTCCCGCTCATGACCCCCAAGGGCACCTTCGTCATCAACGGCACTGAGCGGGTCGTCGTCTCCCAGCTCGTCCGCTCACCCGGTGTCTACTTCGACCGGGCGATCGACAAGACGTCTGACAAGGACGTCTACAGCTGCAAGGTCATCCCGTCGCGTGGCGCGTGGCTCGAATTCGAGGTCGACAAGCGCGACACCGTCGGCGTCCGCATCGACCGCAAGCGCCGGCAGTCCGTCACCGTCCTCCTCAAGGCCCTCGGCTGGGACGACGCGAAGATCCTCGAGCGCTTCGGTGACTACGACTCCATGCGGGTCACCCTCGAGAAGGACCACACCGCGAGCACCGAGGAAGCCCTCCTCGACATCTACCGCAAGCTGCGTCCGGGCGAGCCGCCCACGCGCGAGTCGGCGCAGACGCTGCTGGACAACCTCTTCTTCAACCCCAAGCGCTACGACCTCGCCCGGGTCGGCCGCTACAAGGTGAACAAGAAGCTGACGCTGGCGAGCGAGCCGATGCAGGGCACGCTGACTGAGGACGACATCGTCTCGACGATCGACTACATCGTGCGTCTGCACGCCGGTGAGGCTGGTTACGAGACAGACGACATCGACCACTTCGGCAACCGCCGCCTGCGCACCGTCGGCGAGCTGATCCAGAACCAGATCCGTCTCGGCCTGGCGCGCATGGAGCGCGTCGTCCGCGAGCGGATGACGACGCAGGACGTTGAGGCCATCACCCCGCAGACGCTGATCAACATCCGGCCGGTCGTGGCCTCCATCAAGGAGTTCTTCGGCACGTCGCAGCTCTCCCAGTTCATGGACCAGACCAATCCGCTGGCCGGCCTCACCCACAAGCGCCGACTGTCGGCGTTGGGCCCCGGCGGTCTGTCCCGTGAGCGGGCCGGCTTCGAGGTGCGCGACGTGCACCCCTCGCACTACGGCCGCATGTGCCCGATCGAGACTCCGGAAGGCCCCAACATCGGCCTGATCGGCTCGCTGTCGACCTTCGCCCGGGTCAATCCTTACGGCTTCGTCGAGACGCCGTACCGGAAGGTCACCAAGGGAAAGGTCACCGACCAGGTCGACTACCTCACCGCTGACGAGGAGGACCGCCACGTCATCGCGCAGGCCAACGCGCCGCTCGATGCCAGGGGCAGCTTCGCCGAGGACAAGGTGCTCGTCCGCCGCAAGGGCGGAGAGGTCGACTACATCCCGCCGGACGACGTCGACTACATGGACGTCTCGCCGCGACAGATCTGCTCGGTCGCGACCGCGATGATCCCGTTCCTCGAGCATGACGACGCCAACCGCGCGCTGATGGGCTCGAACATGCAGCGCCAGTCGGTCCCGCTGCTGCGCAGCGAGGCCCCGCTCGTCGGCACCGGCATGGAGGCCCGCGCGGCGAAGGACGCCGGCGACGTCGTCGTGGCGGACAAGGCCGGGGTGGTCGAGGAGCTCAGCGCCGACCTCATCACGGTGATGGCCGACGACGGCGTGCGCCAGACCTACCGGCTGCACAAGTTCCGCCGCAGCAACCAGGGCACCTGCATCAACCAGAAGCCGATCGTGGTCGAGGGCGAGCGCATCGAGTCGGGGCAGGTCATCGCTGACGGCCCGTGCACCGACACCGGTGAGATGGCGCTCGGCAAGAACCTGCTCGTCGCCTTCATGCCGTGGGAGGGCCACAACTACGAGGACGCGATCATCCTGTCGCAGCGCCTCGTGCAGGAAGACGTGCTCACCTCGATCCACATCGAGGAGCACGAGGTCGACGCCCGCGACACCAAGCTCGGGGCGGAGGAGATCACCCGCGACATCCCCAACGTCAGCGAAGAGGTGCTCGCCGACCTCGACGAGCGGGGCATCATCCGCATCGGCGCCGAGGTCACTCCCGGCGACGTCCTCGTCGGCAAGGTCACGCCCAAGGGCGAGACTGAGCTCACTCCAGAGGAGCGCCTCCTTCGCGCGATCTTCGGCGAGAAGGCGCGTGAAGTGCGCGACACCTCGCTCAAGGTGCCGCACGGCGAGTCCGGCAAGGTCATCGGCGTCCGGGTGTTCACCCGCGAGGACGGCGACGAGCTGCCGCCGGGCGTCAACGAGCTGGTCCGGGTCTACGTCGCCCAGAAGCGCAAGATCCAGGACGGTGACAAGCTCGCCGGGCGACACGGCAACAAGGGCGTCATCGCCAAGATCCTGCCCGCCGAGGACATGCCATTCCTCGAGGACGGCACGCCGGTCGACATCGTGCTCAACCCGCTCGGGGTGCCCGGCCGGATGAACGTCGGCCAGGTGCTGGAGACCCACCTCGGGTGGGTGGCCAAGACCGGTTGGAAGGTCGACGGCAAGCCGAGCTGGGCCGGACGACTGCCCAAGGAGGCCTTCGTCGGCGACCCGGGCACCAACGTCGCGACGCCGGTCTTCGACGGCGCCCGCGAGGAGGAGATCACCGGCCTCCTCGGCTCGACGCTCACCAACCGCGACGGCCAGCAGCTCATCGGCTCGTCCGGCAAGGCGCGGCTGCTCGACGGCCGCACCGGCGACCCGTTCCCCGAGCCGATCTCGGTCGGCTACATCTACATCCTGAAGCTGCTCCACCTGGTCGACGACAAGATCCACGCTCGGTCGACCGGCCCGTACTCGATGATCACGCAGCAGCCTCTCGGCGGTAAGGCCCAGTTCGGCGGCCAGCGGTTCGGCGAGATGGAAGTCTGGGCGATGCAGGCGTACGGCGCCGCCTACGCCCTGCAGGAGCTGCTGACCATCAAGAGCGACGACGTGCTCGGCCGCGTCAAGGTCTACGAGGCCATCGTCAAGGGCGAGAACATCCCCGAGCCGGGCATCCCCGAGTCCTTCAAGGTGCTCATCAAGGAGATGCAGTCGCTCTGCCTCAACGTCGAGGTGCTCTCCAGCGACGGCATGCAGATCGAGATGCGGGACACCGACGAGGACGTCTTCCGCGCCGCTGAGGAGCTCGGGATCGACTTGTCGCGCAGAGAACCGAGCTCGGTCGAGGAGGTCTAACGACCTCCTCTCCCTCGCCGGTTCTCCGCGCGACGGGAGATGCAAAGAACAACTGCAGAACCCAAAACCCAAAGCCAACGCAACACGGATGACGGGACAGCGACCTTGCTGGACGTGAACTTCTTCGATGAGCTTCGAATCGGCCTCGCCACCGCGGACGACATCCGCACCTGGTCCCACGGTGAGGTGAAGAAGCCCGAGACGATCAACTACCGCACGCTCAAGCCGGAGAAGGACGGGCTCTTCTGCGAGAAGATCTTCGGCCCGACCCGCGACTGGGAGTGCTACTGCGGGAAGTACAAGCGGGTCCGGTTCAAGGGCATCATCTGCGAGCGCTGCGGCGTCGAGGTCACCCGAGCGAAGGTGCGTCGCGAGCGGATGGGTCACATCGAGCTGGCCGCCCCCGTCACGCACATCTGGTACTTCAAGGGCGTGCCGTCGCGGCTGGGCTATCTGCTCGACCTGGCGCCCAAGGACCTCGAGAAGATCATCTACTTCGCGGCCTACTTGATCACCAGCGTCGACTCCGACGCTCGCCATCGCGACCTGCCGAGCATCGAGGCGAGGATCGCCGACGAGCGCAAGCGCATCGACGACAAGATGAATTCCGACGTCGAGGCCCGCCTGAAGAAGCTCGAGGGTGACCTCGCCGAGCTCGAGGCCGAGGGCGCCAAGGGCGACGTCAAGCGCAAGGTCCGCGACGGCTCCGAGCGGGAGATCAAGCAGGTTCGCGCCCGCGCAGAGCGTGAGATCGAGCGCCTCGACGAGGTGCTCGACACCTTCCGCAAGCTTGAGGTCAAGCAGCTCGTCGCGGACGAGATCCTCTCCCGCGAGCTGCGCGACCGCTTCAGCGAGTACTTCAGCGGCGGCATGGGCGCCGAGGCCCTGCAGCGGTTGCTGGAGAGCTTCGACCTCGAGGCCGAGGCCGAGTCGCTGCGCGAGACGATCCGCTCCGGCAAGGGCCAGAAGAAGGCTCGCGCCCTCAAGCGGCTCAAGGTCGTCTCCGCGTTCCTCAACACCCGCAACTCGCCGATGGGCATGGTGCTCGACTGCGTGCCGGTCATCCCGCCGGACCTGCGCCCCATGGTGCAGCTCGACGGTGGGCGCTTCGCCACCTCTGACCTCAACGACCTCTACCGCCGCGTCATCAACCGCAACAACCGGCTCAAGCGGCTGCTCGACCTCGGTGCGCCGGAGATCATCGTCAACAACGAGAAGCGCATGCTGCAGGAGGCCGTCGACGCGCTCTTCGACAACGGCCGCCGCGGCCGGCCCGTGACGGGCCCGGGCAACCGGCCGCTGAAGTCGCTGTCGGACATGCTCAAGGGCAAGCAGGGCCGGTTCCGCCAGAACCTGCTGGGCAAGCGCGTCGACTACTCCGGCCGCTCGGTCATCGTCGTCGGCCCGCAGCTCAAGCTGCACCAGTGCGGTCTGCCCAAGCAGATGGCCCTGGAGCTGTTCAAGCCCTTCGTCATGAAGCGCCTCGTCGACCTCAACCACGCGCAGAACATCAAGAGCGCCAAGCGCATGGTCGAGCGGGCCCGCGCCGTCGTGTGGGACGTGCTCGAAGAGGTCATCACCGAGCACCCGGTGCTGCTCAACCGCGCACCGACCCTGCACCGCCTCGGCATCCAGGCCTTCGAGCCGCAGCTCGTCGAGGGCAAGGCCATCCAGATCCACCCGCTCGTCTGCACGGCGTTCAACGCCGACTTCGACGGCGACCAGATGGCGGTCCACCTGCCGCTGTCCGCTGAGGCGCAGGCCGAAGCACGCATCCTGATGCTCTCGTCGAACAACATCCTCTCGCCGGCGTCCGGTCGCCCGATCACCTCGCCGACGCAGGACATGGTCCTGGGCCTGTACTTCCTCACCGCCAGCAAGGAGGGCGCGGCGGGCGAAGGCCGGTCGTTCTCCTCCGTGCCGGAAGCGGTCATGGCGCTGGACAACCGTGAGCTCCATCTTCAGTCGACGATCACCATCCGCGTCGGCAGCGTCGTACCGCCGTTCGACTGGACGGCGCCGGAGGGCTACGAGCAGGGCGACCCGATCCGGCTCACCACCACGCTGGGCCGGTGCCTGTTCAACGAGGCACTGCCGACCGACTACCCGTTCGTCGACGCGGAGATCTCCAAGCGCCAGCTGTCCGCGATCGTGAACGACCTCGCCGAGCGCTACCCCAAGGTGCAGGTCGCTGCGACTCTCGACGCGCTGAAGTCCGCCGGCTTCCACTGGGCCACTCGGGCTGGCGTCACGATCGCCATCGACGACGTCGTGACGCCGTCGGAGAAGGGCGCGATCCTCGACAAGCACGAGAAGGAAGCGGAGAAGGTCGAGAAGCAGTTCCAGCGCGGCGTCATCACCGATGACGAGCGTCGCCAGGAGCTCATCGAGATCTGGACTAAGGCGACCGCCGAGGTGGCGCGGGCGATGGAGGCCAACTTCCCGAAGATGAACCCGGTCTTCATGATGGTCAACTCCGGCGCCCGCGGGAACATGATGCAGGTGCGGCAGATCGCCGGCATGCGCGGCCTGGTCGCCAACCCCAAGGGCGAGATCATCCCGCGGCCGATCAAGGCGAACTTCCGTGAGGGCCTCACCGTCCTGGAGTACTTCATCTCCACCCACGGCGCCCGCAAGGGTCTTGCCGACACGGCGCTGCGCACGGCGGACTCGGGCTACCTCACGCGTCGTCTCGTCGACGTCTCGCAGGACGTGATCGTGCGCGAGGAGGACTGCGGCACCGAGCGCGGCTTCCTCATGCCCATCGCGGCCGCCAACCGCGAGGGCACCCTGGTTCGCGACGTCCACGTCGAGACGAGCGTCTACGCGCGCACGCTCGCCGAGGATGTCGTCATCGGCAAGAACGTGCTGGCTACGGCCGGCACCGACCTCGGCGACCCGGTCATCACTGCGCTGATCGAGGCCGGCATCACCGAGGTCAAGCTGCGCAGCGTGCTCACCTGTGACTCCAAGGTCGGCACCTGCTCGATGTGCTACGGCCGCTCGCTCGCGGCCGGCAAGCTCGTCGATGTCGGCGAAGCGGTCGGCATCATCGCCGCGCAGTCGATCGGCGAGCCGGGCACCCAGCTGACCATGCGCACCTTCCACACCGGCGGCGTGGCGGGTGAGGACATCACCCACGGCCTGCCGCGCGTGGTCGAGCTCTTCGAGGCTCGGGTGCCCAAGGGCAAGGCGCCGATCGCCGAGGCCAGTGGCCGCGTGCGCATCGACGACGAGGAGAAGCTCCGGAAGTTCATCCTCACCCCCGATGACGGCAGCGAGGAGATCGTCTACGACAAGATCAGCCGACGGCAGCGGCTGCGCATCGCCGACGGAGATCACGTCGAGGTCGGTGACCAGCTCACCGAGGGCGCCAAGGACCCGCACGACGTGCTCAAGATCCTCGGCCCGCGTGCTGTGCAGCAGCACCTCGTGGCCGAGGTCCAGGAGGTCTACCGCTCACAGGGTGTGCCGATCCACGACAAGCACATCGAGATCATCGTGCGGCAGATGCTCAAGCGCGTCAGCGTGCTGGAGGCAGGGGCGACGGAGTTCCTGCCCGGCGGTCTCGTCGAGCGCACCATCTTCGAAGCCGAGAACCGTCGCATCGTCGCTGACGGCGGTGAGCCGGCGTCTGGTCGCCCGGTGCTGATGGGCATCACCAAGGCCTCGCTGGCTACCGAGTCGTGGCTCTCGGCCGCGTCGTTCCAGGAGACCACCCGCGTCCTCACCGACGCAGCGATCTCCGCCAAGAGCGACAAGCTGCTCGGGCTGAAGGAGAACGTCATCATCGGCAAGCTCATCCCGGCGGGCACCGGCATCGGCCGCTACCGCAACATCCGGGTCGAGCCCACCGAGGAGGCGCGCGCGCAGGTCTACGCCGGTGCGTGGGAGACCGACGCCGACTACACCTTCGGCGCCGGCAGCGGCCCCGCGGTGCCGCTCGACGACTTCGACTACGGTCGGGACAGCTACCAGCAGTAGCACTCTCTAGCCGTTCCGAAGGGCCGTCCCCATCCCGGGACGGCCCTTCGGCGTACCTCGGGTGGGTCAGTGATTTGCGGCAAGGTGCGCGCGCAGGTCGCCGTACACCCGGACCAGATCGGGCAGCTGGTAGTGGGCGTTCAGGCCGCTCGGATTGGGCAGCAGCCAGACGACGGTGTCGCCGATCCGCTCCTCCTGTCGGCCGACGGCGGCTTTGGGCCGGCCGAAGGCGATCCGGTACGCCGACAGCCCGAGGAAGGCGATCACGGACGGCGACCATCGGGAAACCGTCTGCTCGACCCGGGCGCGACCGGCCCGGAGCTGATCGCTGCTGATCTCGGCGGCGGTGGCCGTCGCGTAGTTGACGACGTTCGTCACCCCGATGCCCGCGGCCAGCAGCTCGGCGGCCTCGCTGGGGTGCAGGCGGCGGGGGGTGAGCCCGGACAAGTGCAACGTGGGCCACAGGCGGTTCGCCGGGTTGCCGAAGTGGGCGCCCGCCACGGCTGACCAGAGGCTCGGGTTGATCCCGCAGAGCAGCAGGGGCAGCTCCGGCGCGACGAGGTCGGCGACCGGGCGCCCGAAGGCCGCAGCGAGCTCCGCGGGCGCAGGTCGCGGGTAGTTCAGCACACCCGAGGTCCTACCACGACGCGACGCGCCTTTGACCTCGGGCGGAGTTCTCGCTAAAGTTCCCCCTTGTGCCTGGGGCGACTCGGGCACTTCCGAGCGCCCGGACCGCGGCTCTCACGGTCAGCGATGGCGCACTCCCTCTCCGCGCAGGTGGGCGGGGGCCGGGAACGCAACACGCCCGACCGCGTGGGTCGGCCGTGCGCTCGGTGTTCGGCACAGTTCCAGCACAGCGCAGCACGACAGACCGAGCTCCACCGATACGACGACGCGAAGGACTCCGGGTGCCCACGATCCAGCAGCTGGTCCGCAAGGGCCGGACGGACAAGATCGAGAAGACCAAGACGCCGGCACTGAAGTCGTGCCCGCAGCGTCGCGGTGTCTGCACGCGCGTCTACACGACGACGCCGAAGAAGCCCAACTCGGCACTGCGCAAGGTCGCCCGCGTCCGGCTCACCACCGGCATCGAGGTCACCGCGTACATCCCCGGTGTGGGCCACAACCTGCAGGAGCACTCCATCGTGCTCGTCCGCGGCGGCCGGGTGAAGGACCTGCCCGGTGTCCGCTACAAGATCATCCGCGGCTCGCTCGACACCCAGGGCGTCCGCAACCGCAAGCAGGCACGCAGCCGGTACGGCGCGAAGAAGGAGAAGAGCTAGTGCCTCGCAAGGGACCCGCGCCCAAGCACCCGGTCATCAACGACCCGGTCTACGGCTCGCCGCTCGTCACGTCGCTGGTCAACAAGGTGCTCCTCGCCGGCAAGAAGTCCACGG
>DATLOQ010000001.1:0-26260 GCA_035536235.1 Mycobacteriales bacterium | reverse complement strand
GTGCCGGTCCAGGACTCCGCCGAGTTCTGGGCCCTGGCCCAGTCCAAGCTGGACGCCGACGGTAACCAGGTCACCCGCATCATCGGCCCGAACTGCCCCGGCATCATCACCCCGGGCGAGGCCCTCGTAGGCATCACCCCGGCCAACATCACGGGCAAGGGCCCGATCGGACTGGTCTCCAAGTCCGGCACCCTGACCTACCAGATGATGTACGAGCTGCGCGAGTTCGGCTTCTCCACCGCCATCGGCATCGGCGGCGACCCGGTGGTCGGCACCACGCACATCGACTGCCTGCAGGCCTTCCAGGACGACCCGGACACCGACGCCATCGTGATGATCGGCGAGATCGGCGGCGACGCGGAGGAGCGGGCGGCGGCGTACATCGGCGAGCACGTCACCAAGCCGGTGGTCGGCTACATCGCCGGCTTCACCGCGCCGGAGGGCAAGACGATGGGCCACGCCGGCGCGATCGTCTCCGGGTCCAGCGGCACGGCCGAGGCCAAGAAGGACGCGCTGGAGAAGGTCGGCGTGCGCGTCGGCAAGACCCCCTCGGAGACTGCCCGCCTCATGGCCGAGGTCATGCGCTCCCTGTAGGCCATTCGCACCTTCAGTAGAGGGGGGGTCCGGTCTCGCTGCCGAGCGGGCGGGCGAGGCAGGGCCGGCCGCGGCAGGTGTCGATGACCAGGCCGCGTGGCTTCAGGAACGCCGACTTCTGGGCTCGGGCGAAATAGGTGCGGCGCGGGTCCTCGTGCGAGTCGCGGCCGAGGAACGGCGGCGTGTTGGTGTCCGGCGGAGTCGGGCTGCCGCTGTCCCAGTAGACGATCGCGCTGCCGGCGTGTGCCCGCGAGAACCGGGGGATCGCCCAGCCGGGTTGGCGCCCCGAGTGCCGGCCACGCCGGAGGAAGCCGGTGTTGGTCGCAGCGCCGATCGTGCGGGCCATCACCTCGGCGGACAGCTGGGCGACCTGGTGGTCGCCGAACCCGACGTGCAGGAGAACCTCGTGGCGGGGGGTGCCGGGCAGCGGGTCCCTGCTGATGTGCGCCGCGTAGCCGTTGGTCTCGCCGCGGTCCCACAGCATCTGGATGAGCCCGAAGATCAGCTGGCGCTCCAGCTCGCTCGGATAGGCGGCGTTGAAGATCGCTTCGTACTGCTCGAAGTCGACCGACCGGTCCAGCAGGGTGGAGTAGTTCATGCCGGGTACGCCGAGGACCCCGCGGGTGATGTCCTGGGAGACCGCCATCAGCGCCCCGCCGATGATGCCGCCCTGGCTGTTGCCGTCGTAGTAGACCTCTCCGGTCCGGTGCAGCGACCGCCCGCCGGCTTGGAACGCCGGATTGCTTGCGAAGCCGCGCGGGTCCTTCAGCAGCCGAGCCAGGAACAGGTGGGCGAGCATGCCCTGCTGGACCCGGTCCGGCAGGGTCGGGAACGCGCTCATGTCGGCCAGGAAGGTGACGACGTTCGGCACATCTCCGGTGGCCATGCCGTACCAGTCCGTCGCGCAGAACAGCATCGCGGCGTCCTCGCCCATCCGGGCCACGTGACCGCTGTTGACCTCACCCTGCCCGCCGAGCAGGCCGTGGCCGTAGATGGCGGCCCGGGCTGCCCGGGCCGGCGCCGGGCTCGCGGCAGTCTTCAGCACCGAGGACGGGACGTTGCAGGTGTAGGTGGCGGTGAAGTCGCCGTTGCGGTCGGGAAGCTCGTCTCCCGGCAGGTAGAGCAGGCGGGTGCCCGGCAGGGCGACGTCGAAACCGGCGACCGGGTCCTTGGCGTTGACCGGCGTCGTGAGGTAGTTGGGCACCGTGAACGTGCCGGTGATCCGGCGGGTGATCGGATCACCGTCAGGATCGCTGATCCTGTCGACGGTGAACTTCGGCGCGCCGCCCTGCAGTGAGGCGAAGGCGTCGTCGCGCATGTGCAGCATCCGCTCCGTGAGGTTGCGGGTGCTCGCCACGGTGAACGTCCAGGCCAGGAACAGGTCACCGAGTGGCACTCGTGCTCGCACCAGCGGACCCCAGACCCGATCGGCCCGCACCGCGTCCGGCTTCGTGGACAAGTCACGAGCCGCCTGGTCCCGCCGGGCGGCGAACGACGGGCTCGCGGGGATGGTCTTGCCGGCCCCATCGACCAGGTTGCGCAGCGCGACGACGTACCGGTGCCCCTCGGTCAGGTTGACCATCGGCCGGATGATCAGCAGCGGCTGCTGGCCGTCGGTGGGGTTGGCGTCGAGCTCGGCGATGTAGGGATGGCGCTTCCCGGTCTTCGCGTCGAGCAGCACGATGCGGGCGTCGCGGGTGAGCGACGCGCCCGGATCGCGCACTCCGGCGAGGCGGCTGCGCGCGGCGTCGAGATTCGGCACGCTGGTCAGCATCGGGGTGCCCGGCGAGAATCCGTCGTTGCGGTTGAGCTCGGTGGGATCGATGGGCTTGCCCGCGACGTTGCGCGGCATCGCGGCGTGCGGAAGCGACACCCGCAGGCCCGTGGCGGTGCTCGCGTCGGCGATCGTCCACCGGTCGTTCGGGAAGGGCAGCAGGCAGTGCGCGCGGTCGTCGAGCCCGCACATGCCGGCGGCCGCCAGCGCCGACTCGCCGGCCATCCGGATGGCGTCACGCGGTCCCACGAGGGGGCGCTCGAGCTCCTGCACCGCTCGTCCGCCCTCCACCACGAGGCACAGCGCGTCGCCCAGCTCGGGAGTGCCGCCCGGGACGCAGTCGGCCGGCGACGCGCTCGCCAGGGCGGGTAGCCCAACGCACGCCAGGGCCACGGCGAGCAGGGCGGCGCGCAGGCGAACGGGACGGATCACGGGGAGGCCCTTTCGGCAGGCGGCTCTTCACCACTTCGACGGCGGGGTCTGTCTCCCCTCTCGCCAGCCCGCTGACACTCCCGACGCGCGACAGGTACCGGGTCGGCACGACGAAACGCCCCGCGCTTGCCGGGAAGAAGGTCAGCGTCCGTGGGACAGTCGAGAGCGTGACCTCGACTGCGGCGCCGACGGTGCCGACTCGCCGCTCCCGCGGCACCTCGGCAGCTGTGCCGCCCCGGCCGGTGGGGCTGGTGCCGGCCACGGTGACCGCTGCGTGCACTGCCGCCGCGCTCGGGCTGCTGGCGGCCGAGACCCTGGTCTTGCTGGCCTGGGCGAGCGACGGTCGCTCGGCGCTGCCCGCGCTGCCCGCGGCCAAGGCGGGGCTGCTCGCCTGGCTGATCTCCCACGGCGCAACGGTGTCCCTGCCCGACGGCACGCTGTCGGTGGCGCCCCTGGGTCTCACTGCGCTGGTCGCCTTGCTGCTGACCAGGGCCGGCTCCTCCGTCGTGCGCCAGACCCGGCCGGCCGGGCCGGTCGCGGCGGTGGCGGCCGGTGCCGCGCTCGGCATCCCCTACGCCGTGGTCGCGGTGCTGGTGACCGGGCCTGCGGCACTCGGGGGAGCGCGGCCCGCGCCGGTGGCCACGTTGCTGGCCGCCCTCCTGCTCGGCTCGGCCTTCGGTGCGATCGGCGCTGCCCGTGAGACCGGGCTGGCGCGCGTGCTCAGCCTCCTTCCCCACACAGCCCGCGCGGTGGGCAGCGCAGCAGGAGTGGCGTTGCTGGTCCTCGTCGCCACCGGTGCAGTAGCGGCCGGCGGGTCGCTGCTGGCTCACGGCGGCCGCGCCGGGGACCTGACCGGCGATCTCGACGTCGGGCTGGTCGGCGGGCTGATGCTCGTGGTCGGCGGGCTGGCCTTCCTGCCGACGGCCGTCCTGTGGGGAGCCGCCTACGCACTCGGCACGGGCTTCGCGCTCGGTGTCGGCACGTCCGTGGCGCCGACGGGCGTGCGGCTGGGCCCCGTGCCGGTCTTTCCGCTGTTCGCCGCGCTGCCCGGCGTGGGCCGCGCGCCGATGGTCTCGTGGCTGCTGCTCGCCGGGCCGATCCTGGCGGGGATGCTGGCCGGGCTCGTCGTCGTACGGCGCCTCGGGCCGCGTTCTCCGAGATCTCTGGCTCTGCACGCGCTCGCGGTGGGTCCGGCAGCCGGCGTCGTCACGGTGCTGGCCTGCGTCCTCGTCAGCGGGGGCATCGGACCGGGGCGCCTCGCCGTCGCCGGACCGTCGCCGTGGCTCACCGGTCTCGCGGCCGCTGAGTGGGTCGGTCTGGTCGGCGCGGCGACGGCCTACCTCGTTGCGCGCAGGGGGGCGACTAGCCCTTCACCACGACCGTTTTCATGATTTTGTCGGCGAAGGTCTGCTTCTTGGCGTCCCACAGCGGCCAGAGGAATCCCAACCCGAGAGGCAGCGCGTCCAGGATGTGCAGGAGTCCACGGATCACGGCGTTGCCGAAGCCCACGACCTGACCGTCCTCCTCCCGGAGGAGGCGGATCTTCAGCGCGTCCTTGCCTGGCGTGCGCCCCGTTGTGCCTTGGCGATGCTGAAGGAAGATGAAGACGGCGAGACCTGCCAGCTGAGCGAGCGGCCGGCTGACGATGCTGACCGCCGCCTGGACCGCGAAGCTGATGAGCCCGTCGATGAGCGCGGCGCCGACCCGCTGCGGCCACTCGGCCAGATCGGGCATGCCACCGGGCTGAGGCGGCGGGTCGAAGTCCCTGGCGTAGGGGTCTGGCGGATCCATCGAGCTCACTGCGGTCTCCAGACCTCGTCGGCGTGCGGCTATCGTTAGTCCCGGCGTCGGCCCGGTCAAGGCTGACACGACGAGGTCCGGGAGGTTGGGTGACTGCCCGGATCGTCGTGCTGGCCTCCGGAGAGGGCACCAACCTGCAGGCCCTGCTCGACGCCTGCGCAGAGCCGCCCTTCGGTGCCAGCGTCGTCGCCGTGGGGTCCGACCGCGAGGGCACCAAGGCCTCGGCCCGAGCGGAGTCGGCCGGCATCGCCACCTTCGTCGTCCGCCTCGGCGACTGCGCCGATCGAGCGGACTTCGACCGGCGTACGACGGAGGCGATCGCGGCGCATGAGCCGGACATCGTCGTGCTGGCCGGCTACATGAAGCTGCTCGGCCCCGACGCACTAGCCCGCTTTCCGCTGCAGATCATCAACACCCACGCCGCGCTGCTGCCAGCCTTCCCGGGAGCGACCCCGGTGGCGGACACGCTGGCCTACGGCGTGAAGGTGACCGGTGCGACGGTGCACTTCGTCGACGCCGGCACCGATACCGGTCCGGTCATCGCCCAGCGCGCCGTAGAGGTGCGCGATGACGACGACGAGCACACGCTGCACGCGCGGATCAAGGACGTGGAGAGAGCGCTTCTCGTCGACACCGTCGGGCGGCTGGCTCGCGGGACTGTCAGCTTCGTCGGCCGAAAGGTGCTGTTGTGACCAGCGAGGACCGTCGACCGGTACGCCGTGCGCTCGTGAGCGTCTACGACAAGACCGGGCTGATCGACCTGGCCCGCGGCCTCGTCGAGCACGGCGTGGAGATCGTCTCCACCGGCTCCACAGCCGCGCAGGTCGCCGAGGCGGGCCTGCCCGTGACCGCGGTGAGCGACGTCACCGGTTTCCCGGAGTGCCTCGACGGGCGGGTCAAGACGCTGCATCCCAAGGTGCATGCAGGGATCCTCGCCGACCTCCGGCTCGACGACCACGTGCGACAGCTTCGCGACCTGGGCGTCGCGGCGTTCGAGCTGGTCGTCGTCAACCTCTACCCGTTCGCCGCCACCGTGGGCTCGGGTGCCACGCCCGACGAGTGTGTCGAGCAGATCGACATCGGCGGGCCGACGATGGTGCGGGCCGCGGCCAAGAACCACCCGAGCGTCACTGTCGTCGTCTCGCCCGACCGCTACGCCATGGTGCTCGACGCGGTGGCAGCCGGTGGGCCGGCACTGGAGCTGCGCAAGCAGCTGGCCGCGGAGGCCTTCGCGCACACGGCGGCGTACGACGTGGCGGTCGCGTCCTGGTTCTCCAGTGCCTACGCGCCGGCCGACGCCGAGCCCTTCCCCGCATTCCTGGGCGCGACCTGGCAGCGCGCCGACGTGCTGCGGTACGGCGAGAACCCGCACCAGGCTGCCGCTCTTTATGTCAGCGCCTCGTCCGGTGACAGCCTGGCGACCGCGGAGCAGCTGCACGGCAAGGCGATGTCCTACAACAACTTCGTCGACACCGACGCGGCGCTGCGCGCCGTGCACGACCACGAGGCGACAGCAGTAGCGATCATCAAGCACGCCAACCCCTGTGGCATCGCGATCGGCACGGACGTCGCCGATGCCCACCGCAAGGCGCACGCGTGCGACCCGGTCTCGGCTTTCGGCGGAGTGATCGCGGTCAACCGGCCGGTGTCGGTAGCGATGGCAGAGCAGGTCGCCGAGATCTTCACCGAGGTGATCGTGGCACCGTCGTACGACGACGGCGCGCTCGACGTCCTGGCTCGCAAGCCGTCGATCCGGGTGCTGCGCACGTCAGGGCACAGCGGCCGGGGCCTGGAGTTCCGGCAGGTCTGCGGTGGTGTGCTGCTCCAGCAAGCTGACTCCCTCTCCGCCGCCGGAGACGACCCGAGCAGCTGGGCGAGCCAGACCGACGTCGCGGCCGACGCGGAGACGATGGCCGACCTGGTCTTCGCCTGGCGCGCCTGCCGGGCGGTGAAGTCCAACGCCATCACCCTCGCCGCCAACGGGGGGACAGTGGGGGTGGGCATGGGTCAGGTCAACCGCGTCGACGCCGCCCGGCTCGCGGTCGCGCGCGCCGGCGACCGGGCCAAGGGAGCGGTCGCGGCGAGCGATGCGTTCTTCCCCTTCGCCGACGGCCTCGAGGTGCTCGCCGAGGCGGGGGTACGGGCGGTCGTGGAGCCGGGCGGCTCGGTCCGCGACGCGGAAGTCGTCGAGGCTGCGCAGCGCGCCGGCATGGCGCTCTACTTCACCGGCACCCGCCACTTCTTCCACTAGCGAGCGCCCACCCACGGGCGAGTGTTGTAGCCGGCCGCCAGCGTCCAATTGCCCGGTTAACAGGCCAAGTGGACCCCCTCAGAGCCCGCGGAGGGTCCAATTGCCCGGTTAAGCAAGCGTGCTTCGAGACGCACACCTCCGCGTCGCGAACAACCCGACGAAGGCTGCAAAGCCGAAGTGAGAGCGGCTTCCGTCTATCGCTAAAACGGTCGCCGGCCGCGGACAGAAAAAGCGAGCGGCCCAGGGTCCACCCGGACTTCAACGAAGCCGGTCGCGCGCACCTCGTCGACGAGCTCGGCCGTCGAGCGCGGCGGTACCTGCCACATCTGCATGAGGAGCTGGTCCGCTGCAAGCTCCTGGTCCGGCACGCTCCCAGGCTCCGGGGCAACGCCATCCCAGAGGGCGGGCATCGTGACCCATGCGCCTGGTCGAAGCGCCCGAAAGGCGACCGCTAACGCGCCGGCTCGAGTGGCCTCGGGGAAGAAGAACTGACTCCACCCGACGAGGTCGAACCACTCGTCGGGCTCGTACGACGTCGCGTCCCCCAACACGTAGGTCAGCCGGTTCTCCAGTCCGAGAGCAGCTGCCTGACGGCGACCAGCGTCTACCAAGTCCGGCATGAGCTCGACGCCCACCGCGGTCGCCGCCGGGAATGCTCGGAGCACGGCACACAGCCGGGAGCCGATTCCGCAGCCCAACTCCAGCACCCGCCCACCATCGCGCAGGGCAGCGTCGACTCCCGCCATCCCCGAGACGTCACCGGCCATCGCCACGGTGGCCGGCACGATCGGGTTCGGGCTGATGCCGCGGGCGAATATCAAGCGATCCTCAGGTGAGAGCTGCCAGTAGTCCTCACCACCGATGAGCGATGCCTCGAACTGCTCCGCCCGTATCCGGTGGAGCCCGAGGTAGGCATCGAAGCGCACCGGGGTCTGCCCGAGGACGATCGGCGCCCAGCCGGTTGTCAGCGTCCAGCCCCTAGGCGTATCCACCACCACGCCGTGTGCAGCAAGAACACTCAGCGCCACGGTGATCCGCTCGGGACGCAGGCCCATCGTCTCGGCGAGCGCATCGGTTGACACGGGTTCGGCGAGACGGGCAAGCAGTCCGGCCGAATCGGCCCCTCTGACAAGCGCGACAAGCTCGGCCGCGCGCAGGAGCTCGTCGAGCCGCTGCACCGCCGTCGCCCACTTCGGTGGCTTGCTGTCCTCTGCGGGGTCAACATGACGCGTCATTGAGCCTCCCTTGCACGCACCTGCCGGACTCAAGGTTAGGGTCCGGACGCGTGAGCCGAACGGTGCGGTGACGGTTGCTCGCAGGCACGCTCGGCGCGCCGCACAGTTCCGATGGACGTGCGTTGGACCCTGTTCAGCCGACGCAGCCAGCTCTGACGGCTGACAGACTGCGCGGCATGAGCGCTCGCCTGCTGCCTGGTGGACCCGTCGCGGATGCGGTCTTCGCCGACCTCGTGCCTCGGATCGCCGCGTTGCGCGAGGCAGGTCACCCGCCGGGACTCGGCACCGTCCTGGTGGGTGACGACTCTGCCAGCGCGGGCTACATCGGCATGAAGATGGCAAAGGCGGCCGAGCTCGGCATCACGAGCCCGCATCGGCATCTGTCGTCGGACGCGACTACTGCCGACGTGGTGGCTGCGATCCGCGGGCTCAACGACGATCCCGCGGTGGACGCCATGCTGGTCCAGCACCCGACCCCGCCGCAGGTCGACTTCGAGGCCGCACTGCTCGAGATGGACCCGGACAAAGATGTGGACGGGCTGCACCCGGTCAACATGGGCCGCCTCGCACTCGGCATGCCGGGGCCGGTGCCCTGCACCCCGGCCGGCATCGAAGCGCTGCTGGCGTTCCATGACATCCCCGTGGCCGGCCGCGAAGTCTGCATCCTCGGCCGCGGTACGACACTCGGCCGCCCGCTGGCTCTTCTGCTGACGCAGAAGCGGCCGACTGCCAACGCAGCGGTCACGGTGGTGCACACGGGCGTGCCCGAGTGGGCGGTGTACACCCGCCGAGCGGAGATCGTGATTGCCGCAGCCGGGGTCCCGGGCATCCTCCAGCCGGAGCACATCACGGCCGGCGCCGTGGTCGTCGGCGGCGGCGTGCGCTACGAGGGCCGTCGGCTGCTGCCCGACGTCGACGAGCGCTGCGCCGAGGTGGCGGGGGCCATCACCCCGCGAGTGGGGGGAGTAGGTCCGACGACGGTGGCGATGCTCTTCCGCAACTGCGTCGAAGCGGCGGAGCGACGTGCCCGAGCGGCCGGCTAGCTGATCCGGCGTACGTCGGGCGCAGGCGCGCTGGCGCGAGCCAGGGGAGTCGAGGCGCGGGGTGCGGGAGAAGCTGATCTCGCCGCAGGGGCCGCCGCCCGGGTGACAGGGGGTGATTCCGAGCCGATCGACAGTCCACCGGGAGCAGAGGCCGGTGAACCTGGGTCCGCCGGGGCATCCGGCAGGGGCCGTACGACGCCCGCGGCGATGACTTCGTTGGCCAGCTTGGCCCGCCGATTCGTGCCCTCGGGAATCCGGAACTTCTGGTAGAGCCGGAGCAGGTGCTGCTTCACTGCTGCCTCGGTCACCACGAGCTCGTCGGCGATCTCCCGCGCGCTCGCGGGAGCCACGAAGGCATCCTGGCGCAGTGCCGGGCGGCACAGCGCGGTCAGCACCTCGAGCTCTCGGCGGGTGAGGTCGGGCGCGGTGATGCGGCGCAGCTCCATCGTGTCCACCGCGGCAGAGCTCTCGGCGCTCTCCACTACGCCACCCACTCGGGCGCGAGCGGTGCCGAAGGAGACGACGTCGCCGGTGTGCAAGGTGCGACGGCCGACCGGGCGGCCGTTCACGCGCGTGCCGTTGGACGACAGGCCCAGATCCTCGACGTAGACGTACGGCCCACGTCGTACCAGCTCAGCGTGCAGGCGAGAGACGGTCGGGTCGTCGAGGGAGATGTCCACACCCTCGCCGCGGCCGACCGTGGTGACGTCAGCGGCGAGTTCGACGACGTCCCCGGAGTCCTCGAGCTTGAGGAACGGCACTCCCACAGCTACTACCTCCTGGTCGCGTTGCGTCGATCACTTGCGCTACGAGGCACAGTTGCTTCGCAGTCAGCCGCACCTGCCCTATCGGGTACCCCGGGCATGGGGCGCCGAACCGCATTTCCGGTGCTCAGGGCGAGTGCATAGACTGCGGCGCGGAATCGGAGGGACACACTCGCCATGGAAAAGCCCGCCAAGGGCCTGGCCGACGTCGTCGCTGCGTCGACCGCGCTGTCGGACATCGACGGGCAAGCGGGCCGGTTGTTCTACCGCGGCTACGACATCCACGACCTAGCCGGCCGGATCAGCTTCGAGGAGTGCGTGCACCTGCTGCTGCGGGGCACCCTGCCGACCGCCGACCAGCTCGCCGGGCTCACCTCGGAGCTTGAGGCGTCCCGCGCCCTGCCCGCCAGGGTGGACGGCATCGCACGTCACCTCGCCGCCGACGCCTCGCCCATGGAGGCGCTGCGGACCCTGCTGTCGGTGCTCAGCCTGGGTGACCCGGACAAGGACAGCAACGACGCGGCGGCCAACCAGCGCAAGGCAGTCCGGCTGATCGCCCAGATGCCGACCCTGGTGGCCCGCTACCACCACGGCCGGTCCGGCACGACCATGCCCGAGGCGGACCCGAGCCTGTCGATCGCCGGCAACTTCCTCCTCCAGATCACCGGCAGCCGACCGGAGCCGGTCGCCGCCGCGGCGTTCGACGAGTGCCTGGTCCTGCATGCCGACCACACCATGAACGCTTCGACGTTCGCGTGCCGGGTATGCGCTGCGACGTTGTCAGACATGCACTCCGCGGTGGTGGCGGGGATCGGCACCCTCAAGGGCCCGCTGCACGGCGGGGCCAACGAGGCGGTGATGAAGTCCCTGCTGGCCATCGGCTCGCTGCCTGCGGTGGACGGCTGGGTGCGGGGCGAGCTCGACGCCGGCAAGAAGCTGATGGGCTTCGGACACCGGGTGTACAAGACGGAGGATCCCCGGGCCACCCACCTGCGCAGGCTCTCGAAGACTCTAGGCGAGCTCGCCGGCAACACCGAGTGGTACGAGATGTCGGTGGCCATGGAGCGACTGGTGCTCGAGATCAAGGGGCTCTACCCCAACGTCGACTTCTTCGCCGCGAGCGTCTACCACTCGCTCGGCATCCCGACTGACCTCTTCACCCCGGTCTTCGCGATCTCGCGGATGGCCGGCTGGACTGCGCATGTCATCGAGCAGCACGCGGACAACCGGCTGATCCGCCCCGACAGCGAGTACGTCGGAGAGCGCGACCAGAAGTGGATCCCGATCGACGAGCGTGGCTAATGACATGAGCGCGACCTCCGACACCGATTCCCTCGGGGCGGGCCCGGCGCTCGACTCTGCTGCCCTCAATTCAGCCCCCCTCGACTCTGCTGCCCTCGATTCTGCTGCCCTCGATTCTGCTGCCCTCGATCTGGGCCCGATCCTCGATCCAGCGCATCTCGTCGTCGCTCGGCTGCCGGTCGGCTGGCGGCCGACCGCGCCCCTGGCCGGCTTCTCCGTCGTCATCGACGACGGCACCGAGACCACCCTGGTGTGCAGTGAGGACGCCTTAACAGCTGTCGGAGGCGAGTCCCTCGAGCGCGAGCACGGCTGGCGCCGCATCACCTTCGCCGGACCGCTGCCGTGGGAGGTGGTCGGCTTTCTGGCCGATGTCGCGGGCCGCCTCGCTGCCGCTCGGATACCCCTCGCGGCCATGGCCGGGTTCACGACTGATCACGTGCTGGTGCGTGCTGCCCACGCCGACCTCGCCGTCGCCGTGCTGCGCGGGGACCCGCCCCCTCCCGCGCGGTCCGGCGTGCCGTCGTGAGCCGCCCCTCCCGGCTGGTCCACGAGGTGCCGGTGACCGTCGTCCTGGTGCTGGCCGCAATCGGCCTCGCGGTCGTCTCCGTGGGATTCTGGCGTCGAGGTGTCGCAGTGGTCGCTGCCGCGCTGCTGACCGCAGCGGTGCTGCGACTCGCGCTGCCCACGCGCCGTGCCGGCCTCCTCGCCGTCCGTGGGAAAGTGCTCGACGTCGTCGTACTCGGCGCTCTTGGCGGCGCCATGTTGCTGCTGGCTGCCGTCGTACCGCCCCCTCGCTAGAGTCCCGTCACCGCCGCACCCACCGAAGAAGAGGTCATGGATGACCCGCTCACCCGCCACTGTCACCGTCACCGGTGCCGCCGGTCAGATCGGCTACGCCCTGCTCTTCCGAATCGCCGCAGGGCACCTGCTCGGGCCTGATGCGCCGGTGCGTCTGCGGCTGCTCGAGATTTCGCCGGCGATGAAGGCCGCCGAGGGCACGGCGATGGAGCTCGACGACTGCGCGTTTCCGCTGCTGGCCGGCGTCGACATCACCGACGACGCGACCGCGGCCTTCGACGGCGTCAACGTGGCGCTGCTGGTCGGTGCCCGCCCGCGCACCGCTGGGATGGAGCGCGGTGACCTGCTCTCAGCCAACGGCGGCATCTTCAAGCCCCAGGGCGTAGCGATCAACTCCGGCGCGGCCGAGGACGTCCGCGTCCTCGTCGTGGGCAACCCGGCCAACACCAATGCCTTGATCGCTGCTTCGCATGCGCCGGACGTGCCACGCGAGCGCTTCACTGCGATGACTCGGCTGGACCACAACCGTGCCTTGTCGCAGCTGTCCAAGAAGACGGACACCCCGATCTCCGACATCACCCGGATGACCATCTGGGGCAATCACTCCGCCACGCAGTATCCCGACCTGTTCCACGCCGAGGTGGCCGGTAAGAACGCGGCGGAGCTGGTGGGCGACCAGGCGTGGATCGAGAACGACTTCATCCCGACGGTCGCCAAGCGGGGTGCAGCGATCATCGAGGCCCGCGGCTCCTCCTCGGCGGCGAGCGCCGCCAATGCAGCGCTCGACCACGTCTTCAGCTGGGTCAACGGCACGCCCGACGGTGACTGGGTCTCCGTGGCTCTGCCCTCGGACGGCTCCTACGGCGTGCCGGACGGTGTCATCTGCTCGTTCCCGTGTCGCTCGCGCTCGGGCAGCTGGGAGATCGTCCAGGGGCTGGAGATCGACGAGTTCTCCCGCGGACGAATCGACGCGAGCGTGGCCGAGCTGATCGAAGAGCGTGACGCCGTACGCGAGCTCGGCCTCATCTGACCTGCTGCACTAGCGCGAGGAGCCCATCCCGCATGGCCAAGATCAAGGTTGCCAACCCGATCGTCGAGCTCGACGGCGACGAGATGACGCGCATCATCTGGTCGTTCATCAAGGACCAGCTGATCGTGCCCTACCTCGACGTCGACCTGAAGTACTACGACCTGGGCATCGAGAGTCGCGACGCGACGGATGACCAGATCACCGTCGACGCGGCGAACGCGATCAAGGAGCACGGCGTCGGCGTGAAGTGCGCCACGATCACACCGGACGAGGCTCGCGTCGAGGAGTTCGGCCTCAAGAAGATGTGGAAGTCGCCGAACGGCACGATCCGCAACATCCTCGGCGGGGTCATCTTCCGGGAGCCCATCGTCATCTCGAACATCCCGCGGCTGGTGCCGGGGTGGACCAAGCCGATCATCATCGGCCGGCACGCCTTCGGCGACCAGTACCGAGCGACGGACGTGGTGATCCCGGGGGAGGGCTCATTGATGCTCACCTTCACGCCGAAGGACGGCTCCCAGCCGGTCGAGCTCAACGTCTTCGACTTCCCCAGCGGTGGCATCGCGATGGCGATGTACAACCTCGACGACTCGATCCGCGACTTCGCCCGCGCCTCGATGCGCTACGGGTTGGACCGGAGCCTCCCGGTCTACCTGTCCACCAAGAACACGATCCTCAAGGCGTACGACGGCCGCTTCAAGGACCTCTTCGCGGAGGTCTTCGAGGCGGAGTTCAAAGCTGATTTCGACAAGGCGGGCCTCACCTACGAGCACCGGCTCATCGACGACATGGTGGCCGCGGCGATGAAGTGGGAGGGCGGCTACGTCTGGGCCTGCAAGAACTACGACGGCGACGTCCAGTCCGACACCGTGGCGCAGGGTTTCGGCTCCCTCGGCCTGATGACCAGCGTGCTGATGACGCCCGACGGCAGAACCGTCGAGGCCGAGGCCGCACACGGCACCGTGACCCGGCACTTCCGTCAGCACCAGCAGGGCAAGCCGACCTCGACCAACCCCATCGCATCCATCTTCGCCTGGACGCAGGGGCTGACCTACCGCGGCAAGATGGACGGCACTCCAGAGGTCACGGCGTTCGCTTCCGCGCTGGAGGAAGTGTGCGTCGAGACAGTGGAGAGCGGCGCCATGACCAAGGACCTCGCCGTGCTGATCGGCCCCGACCAGCCGCATCAGACGACCCAGGAGTTCCTGGCCAGCATCGACGCCAACCTGGGCAAGAAGATGGCGGCCGCGAGCCTCTAGGCTGTCTGGGTGAGCCCTGTAGCCAGCATCGCGCTCGTCCTGGTCTTCATCAGCATCGGTGGCACGTTCGCTGCGGCCGAGATCGCGCTGATCTCCCTGCGGGAGAGCCAGGTGCAGGCGCTGTCGGCCCGAGGACGTCGCGGGAAGCGGGTCGCCCACCTGGCGAAGGACCCGAACCGGTTCCTCGCCGCCGTGCAGATCGGAGTGACTCTCGCCGGGTTCCTCTCCGCGGCGTTCGGCGCGGCCACCCTGGCCGATGACCTGGCGCCGAAGCTCGAGGGGATCGGACTCTCCCAAGGGGCCGCCGAGGGGGTTTCGCTCGTCGTGGTGACGCTGCTGATCGCCTACCTGTCGCTGGTGGTGGGCGAGCTGGCCCCCAAACGACTTGGGCTGCAGCGCGCGGAGGCGGTCGCCTTGTCGACTGCCCCGATTCTCGACCGCATCGCCATCGCCTCGCGGCCGGTGATCTGGGTGCTGTCCCGGTCCGCCAACGCCGTGGTGCGGCTCTTCGGCGGCGACCCGCACGCCGGTGGCGCCGCGATCACCGAGGAGGAGCTCCGTGGTCTCGTCGCCGCCCACACCTCCCTCTCACCTGACGAGCGGCGGCTGATCGATGAGGTGTTCGGAGCCGGCGAGACGCAGCTGCGCGAGGTGATGATCCCGCGGACGGAAGTCGCCTTCCTCGATGGGGCGATGACGGTCCCGCGGGCACTGCGCGAGACCAAGGCAGCCCCGCACTCGCGCTACCCGGTCATCCGCGGCTCGAGCGACGACGTGGTCGGCTTCGTGCATGTCCGAGACCTCGTGGGGGCAAGCACCCGCCGTACCGTGAAAGTGGCCGAGGTCGCCCGTGAGGTGAAGATGCTGCCGGCGACGAAGAAGGTGCTGCCGGCCATGTCGGAGATGCGCCGCGAGGGCTTCCACCTCGCCGTGGTCGTGGACGAGTACGGCGGCACGGCCGGCATCGTCACGCTGGAGGACCTCATCGAAGAGGTCATCGGCGACATCCGTGACGAGTACGACGTGGAAGACCCCGCCGCCCGCACGCTGCGCGGCGGCGACAAGGAGGTTGACGGTCTGCTCAACCTCGACGAGTTCGCCGAGAAGACCGGGGTGACCCTTCCCGACGGCCCCTACGAGACGGTCGCCGGCTTCCTGATGAACCGCCTAGGTCACGTGCCGGGGCTGGGCGACGCGGTACAGCACGACGGGGTGCTCCTCAAGGTGGCGACTCTCGACGGTCGGCGAGTCGCTCGAGTGCGGATCAAGGAGCTGTCCGGCGAGCCGGGTAGCGACCGCGGATGAGACCACGCGTCCTCTCCGGCATCCAGCCGACGTCCGACTCCTTCCACCTGGGCAACTACATCGGGGCGTTGCGTAACTGGGTGGCCATGCAGGACGAGTTCGACGCCTTCTACTTCATTCCCGACCTGCACTCGATCACCATGGGCCACGAGCCTGCAGCACTGCGCAGGCGCACCCGCGCCTCCGTGGCGCAGCTGATCGCCATCGGGCTCGACCCAGGTCGCTGCACTCTCTTCGTGCAGAGCCATGTCCCGGAGCACGCGGAGCTCGGCTGGGTGCTCGGCTGCATCACCGGCTTCGGTGAGGCGAGCCGCATGACGCAGTTCAAGGACAGGTCGAGCAAGGGGGGAGCCGAGGCGACGACCGTCGGCCTCTTCAACTATCCCGTCCTGCAGGCCGCGGACGTGCTGCTCTACCAAGCCGACAAGGTGCCCGTCGGGGAGGACCAGCGCCAGCACATCGAGCTGACGCGCGATCTCGCCCAGCGCTTCAACACCCGCTTCGGCCAGACGTTCACGGTGCCCGAGCCGCACATCGTCAAGGCCACGGCGAAGATCCTCGACCTAGCCGAGCCCGCGATGAAGATGAGCAAGAGCGCGGCCTCCCAGGCAGGTGTCCTCGACCTGCTCGAGGATCCCGCGTCACTGCGCAAGAAGATCCGCAGCGCCGTCACCGACACCGGCCGTGAGGTGCGGGCGGATGGCGACAAGCCTGGGATCACCAACCTGCTTCTCATCGCCTCCGCCCTGAGCGGGCGCAGCATGAGCGAGCTCGAGGAGGACTTCGTCGGCGTAGGTTACGGCGACTTCAAGGCCGCGGTCGCCGAGATCGTGGTCGAGCACCTCACCCCGATCCGAGAGCGGTACGCCGAGATCACCGCGCAGCCGGCGAGCCTCGACGCGGTCATCGGCGACGGTGCCGCGCATGCCCGAGCTGTGGCTCGCGAGACGATGGCGCTCGTTCGGGAGAGCGTGGGCTTCCTGCCGATGCCGGGCGCGTGACGTGACACGTCGCAACATCGGCGTGGCCATCGAGGTCCCTCAGCCGTACGCGCAGATCTTGCAGGACTGGCGCCAGCGCCTCGGTGACCCGACCGCGGCCCGGATCCCCCCGCATGTCACGCTGCTGCCCCCCACGCTGCTCACCGACGAGGCGCTGACCGACGTCGAGGAGCACCTGCGCGGAGTCGCGCAGAACGAGCGCAGCTTCGAGATGCACCTCCGGGGCACCGGCACCTTCCGACCGGTCTCGCCGGTCACCTTCGTCCAGGTCGCCGCGGGCATCGCGGACTGCGAGCGGCTGGAGTCACGCGTGCGCCACGGTCCGCTGGATCGTCCGGTCCGCTTCAACTACCACCCCCACGTCACCGTCGCCCAGGATGTCGCCGAGGAGCAGCTCGAGGAGGGCTTCCAGGCGCTGGCCGGCTTCGACGCGCGATTCCCGGTGTGGGGCTTCAGCCTGTTCGAGCAGGGGCCGGACCGCACCTGGCGTCCCCGCCTCGACTTCCCCTTCGGCCGCTCGCTGCCCGGGCCCTCCGAGGGGCATCCGGCACCGCGGCCCGAGGAGTGGTGAACGTGGGGTGCCGGTGACGTCGGGCCGATTGGGTAGGGCACAGCCATGAAGATCCTCGACTCGGCGAAGGCGACGCTGCCTCGAGCTCGCCAGCGGGCGCCGTGGTTCGACCACCTGGTGCGAGCCCTCGGCAGGTACAAGCGAGACTCGGGGGACCGCCTTGCCGCCAGCCTGACGTTCTACGCGTTCCTGTCGCTGTTCCCGCTCCTGCTCCTGGGCATCTCCGTTCTGGGGTTCACGCTCAGCGGCCGGGAGGAGCTGCAGACCCGGATCTTCGGGGAGCTGGTGCAGGCCATCCCTGGGCTGGCGGACACCTTCGAGGAGAACCTCGACACGATCCGCGACAACGCCGGCAAGACCGGCATCGTCGCGCTCGTCGGCGTGCTGATCGCCGGGCTCGGCGGGGTGACGGCGCTACGCGACTCACTGCGGCTGATGTGGCACCAGAACCCGGCCGAGGGCAACTTCATCACCAGCCGGCTGAGCACCGCGGTGAGCCTGCTCGGACTGGGTCTGACGCTGATGGTTTCGGTGGCGCTCTCCGCGATCGCGTCGAGCCTGCTCAAGACCCTGCTGAGGGCAGTCGGTCTCGGCACCGGCCCGGTGGCCACCACAGTTGGCACTGTTGCCACTGTCGCGCTGACGCTCGGTGCGGACGTGCTCCTCTTCCTCTACCTCTTCCGGCGGCTGCCCAAGGTGGACTGGCCCTTCCGTCGGGTGCTCCACGGCGCGATCTTCGGCGCTGTGGGATTCGGCTTGCTCAAATTCGGCGCGACCTTCTACGTCGCCCGCACGGTGTCGAACAGCAGCAACCTGTACGGCCCGGTGGGCGCTGTCATCGGAATCCTCATCGGCATCAACCTCATCGCCCGGTTCGTGCTCTTCACGGCAGCATGGACGGTCACCGCGCCGGGGTCGGACGATGTCCTCCCCTCCGCGACGGCGTCGCCGGCTGCCGCCGCGCGGGCGGGGGGGACCGCTTCCCCGGACGGGCCGGCCACGTCCGATCCGCGGTTCCCTGCTGCGGAGCCGCAGCCGGAGCGGCCCCGAGCCAGCGTGGCCGCTCTCATCGGCAACGCCGAGGCACGGCTGGAGCCGACCACCGTCGGCCGCACCCGGATGGCGGCCGGAGTGGTGCTCGGTGCCGCCGGCGCTGGCGTAGCAGTCGTCGCTGTCAAGGGAGCGCGCACGATCTGGGACACCGTGCGATCCGGGTGACAACCCAGATCGCGGCAGTTCCACCTCGAAGGGCAGAATGCCTGAGGCACGCCAGCTCGGCGGCCGGAAGCAGGGAGCTGACATGGTCGTGCTCGTCGCCGGTGGTACGGGGTTTATCGGGCGCGCCATCGTCTCCGCGCTGCGTCGGGATGGCCACGAGGTGCGGGTGCTCAGCCGCGGCGGCAAGGGCGGCAACCCTTTCGTGCACGACCGTGGGGTGACGCTGGTCGCCGGGGACGTCCGGGATGCGGCCAGCCTCTCCGCCGCGGTGGCAGGCGTCGACACGATCGTCGGGGCCGTGCAGTTTCCCGGGCACCCGATAGAGGTGCCCAAGAAGGACCTGACATACGACGAGTACGACCGCAAGGGCACCGAGAACCTCGTGGCTGCCGGCAAGAAGGCCGGCGTCAGTCGGTTCATCTACCTCTCGGGCGCTGGAGTCGGGCAGGGCAAGTCGGAGGAGTGGTTCGTCGCGAAGGACAAGGCGGAGGCGGCGGTACGGAACAGCGGCATGACGTGGACGATTCTCCGTCCCTCCTGGGTCTACGGGCCGCGAGACCGCAGCCTCAACCGCTTCGCGCTCTTCGCGCGCACGCTGCCCGTCGTACCGCTCACGGGGCCGGGCAAGAACCGGGTGCGGCCGGTGCACGTCGACGACGTGGCCACCGTCGTGACCCTGGCGCTCACCGTGCCTGCCGCGGAGAACGCAGTGTTCGAGATAGGCGGACCCCAGCTGCTGAGCATGCGTCAGATCGTGCACACCATGCTCGAGGTGATGGGCAAGAAGCGCCTGGTGCTTCCCGCGCCGCAGCCGCTCGTCAAGCTCGGCGCCGCGTTGCTCTACCGGCTGCCCGGGCGGCTGCTATCTCCCCGCGCGGTCGACTTCGTCAACGCCGAGGGCGACGTGGACCTCCGGGCCCTGCACGAGGAGCTGGGCTTCCGGCCGCGCGCATTCGCCGACGGCATCGGCTACCTACGCCGCTGAGACGGGAGCGCTCAGACCGGGCGGACCTGGTCGGCTTGCGGACCCTTCTGGCCCTGCGTGACCTCGAACTCGACCCGCTGTCCCTCCTCGAGGCTGCGATAGCCGTCTGCCACGATGGCGGAGTAATGGACGAAGACGTCCTGGCCACCGTCCACGGCGATGAAGCCGAAGCCCTTCTCCGCGTTGAACCACTTCACGCTGCCCTGTGTCACTGCGTCCCCTAGTGCGAGAAGATCAGGACCCGCTTACCCCAGGTCCGCGCCGAGTCGCGCTGAACCGCCGGAGACGTTACACGCGCGCAGGGGGGCCGTGGAAGGCCGCGGGCCGGTGGGGCTAGCGCACCGGCAGCTTCAGCCGCAGGTTGGATGTGCGCCCGTATCTGCGCCGTCGTATCTGCCGACGACGCAGCATCGTGAGAGCGCCGAGAACCACGATGGTGCCGGCAGGCACGACCACCTTCAGCGGAACTGCTGAGCCGGCCGCCGCCACCGCTCTGGGTGCCGCGTCGACCCCCCTGTGCTGGGGCGCCATCCCAGTGGAGCGCTCCGCCAGTGGTGCGATGACCGAGCTGGTCGTCGGTGAGAGCCCCTGTCCGGTCTCCTCGGCCAACGGCTCGACGAGGCGTCCGACGGGCGTCACTCGCCCAGCAGCCGCGAATCCCCAGTCGAGCAGCTTGGTGGCGTCGGGCAGCATGGTCTCGGAGCGCAGCATGGCGACGACGATCTCGCGACCGCCACGCTGTGCGGTGACGACGAACGTGCGGCGGGCTTGCACGGTGTACCCGGTCTTGCCACCTGTCGTGCCGGCATAGCGCGTCAGGAGCTTGTTGTGGTTGTAGATCTCGAAGGACTTGCCGCCCGGTGCGTTGATGCGTGACCGCAGCGTCCCGACGTACGTGCGATACGACGGCATCGTCATGCCGGCGCGGGTGATCAGAGCGAGGTCGTAGGCAGAGGTGAGCTGCTCTGCAGAGTCGAGCCCACTCGGGTTGCGAGCCACGGTGTCGAAGGCCTGCAGTCGCCGGGCGGTGGCGTTCATCAACGCGAGAGCGCGCGCGGTCCCACCGACCGCTGTGGCCAGGCTGTTGGCTGCGTCATTTCCGGATACGACAAGCATGGCCTGGAAGAGCGTGTCGACCCGGTAGAACTCACCGGGAACCAACCCGACCTTGCTGCCTTCGACGTTGACGTCTTCGAAGCGTGCTCGGTGGAGGGCCCCGCGCTCGACCTCCGGGATGAGAGCGATCGCGGTGAGCGTCTTCATGGTGCTCGCCGGGAGGTAGCGGCCGTGGGCATCCCGGGCTGCCAGCACCTCGCCGCTCCCGAGGTCCGCGACCACCCAGGACTTCGCCGAGACTCCGGCCGGCAGCAGGGGCGCGCCGGGTCCGGGCAGCACCACTGTCCCGTCGCGGCCCAGAAGCGCGCCGCCGACGCTCGACTGTGCTCCGCGGTCGGGCGCCGCCGCGGCTGCGGTCGGGACAGCGGCAGCGATCGTGCACGCCGCCAGCAGGCTCATGCTCACGCTGCGGAGCCAACGGGTCGGGGTCACGGGCTTAGACGGTAGCAAGAGTCAGGTGCGCTTGGCTGCCTTGACGCCGGAGACGAGCAGGTCGCGGTTGAGCAGCGCGATGACGTCGAGAGAGATCTCCTTCGGGCACACCGAGGTGCACTCGCCGATGTTGGTGCAGCTGCCGAAGCCCTCCGAGTCCATCTGCTCCACCATGCCGAGAGCACGGTCGTACCTCTCGGCCTGGCCCTGCGGCAGCAAGGCCAGGTGCGAGACCTTGGCTCCCGTGAAGAGCATCGCGGAGGCGTTGGGGCAGGCAGCGACGCAGGCACCGCAGCCGATGCAGGCGGCGGCGTCCATGGCGGAGTCGGCATCGACTTTCGGCACGGGGATGGCGTTGGCCTCGGGGGCGCTGCCTGAGGACACGGAGACGTAGCCGCCGGCGCCGACCACCCGGTCGAAGGCGCTTCGGTCGACGATGAGGTCGCGTACGACGGGGAAGGCACGCGAGCGCCAGGGCTCGAGGTAGAGCTCGTCACCGTCGGAGAACTTGCGCATGTGCAGCTGGCAGACGGTGGTGGCGCGTTCCGGCCCGTGCGCGATGCCGTTGATCATGAAGCCACAGGTGCCGCAGATGCCCTCGCGGCAGTCGTGGTCGAAGGCGATCGGCTCCTCACCCTTGAGGATGAGCTCCTCGTTGAGGACGTCGAGCATCTCGAGGAACGACATGTCCGGGCTCACGTCGTTGGCCGCGTAGGTGACCATCTTCCCCTTGGCGTCAGCTTGCGGCTGCCGCCAGACGTGCAGAGTGAGCTTCATATCAGGCGTAACTCCGCTGTGATGGGTGGACGTAGTGGAAGTCGAGCTCCTCGCGGTGCAGCACGGGCGGCGTGGAGGAGTCTGGCCCGCCGGCGTGCTCCCAGGCCGCGACGTAGGAGAACCGTTCGTCGTCGCGCAGCGCCTCGCCGTCCTCGGTGTGGCTCTCCTCGCGGAAGTGACCGCCGCAGGACTCAGAGCGGTGCAACGCGTCGCGGCACATCAGCTCGCCCAGCTCTAGGAAGTCGGCCACTCGACCGGCGGCCTCCAGCGACTGGTTCAGCTGAGCCCCCGCGCCGGGCACGTAGACGTCGTTCCAGAACGCCTCGCGCAGTCGGGGGATCCTCTCCAGCGCCTCGGTCAGCCCACGCTCGTTGCGGGCCATGCCGCAGTTGTCCCACATGATCTTGCCCAGCTCGCGGTGGAAGGAGTCGACCGTGCGGCTGCCTTGGATGGACAGCAGCCGATCGATGCGCCCGCGAACCTCCGTCTCGACCTTGCCGCACGCCTCGTCGGAGAGGTCGCGCCGGCTCGGCGTCGTACCGGTGAGGTAGTCGCCGATCGTCGCCGGCAGCACGAAGTAGCCGTCGGCGAGACCCTGCATCAGAGCGCTGGCGCCGAGCCGGTTGGCCCCGTGGTCGGAGAAGTTGGCTTCGCCAGCGACGAAGAGGCCGGGGATGGTGCTCTGCAGGTTGTAGTCCACCCACAGCCCACCCATCGTGTAGTGCACAGCGGGGTAGATGCGCATGGGAACCTGGTACGGGTCCTCGCCAGTGATGCGCTCGTACATGTCGAAGAGGTTGCCGTAGCGCTCCTTGATGGTCGCGGCGCCCAGCCGGTTGATCGAGTCGTTGAAGTCGAGGTACACGCCGAGGCCACCGGGCCCCACTCCGCGGCCCTCGTCGCAGACCGCCTTCGCCGCGCGTGATGCGACGTCACGCGGCACGAGGTTGCCGAAGCTCGGATAGCGCCGCTCCAGGAAGTAGTCGCGGTCGCCTTCGGGGATCTGCCGGGGGTCGCGGTCGTCACCCTTCTTGACGGGCGCCCACACGCGCCCGTCGTTGCGCAGCGACTCGCTCATGAGGGTGAGCTTGGACTGGTGCTCACCGCTGACAGGAATGCACGTGGGGTGGATCTGCGTGAAGCACGGGTTGCCGAAGAAGGCGCCGCGCTTGTGGGCTCGCCAGATCGCCGTGGTGTTGCAGCCCATCGCGTTGGTCGATAGGTAGAAGACGTTGCCGTAGCCACCGGTCGCCAGGATCACCGCGTCGGCGGTGTGCGACTCGATCTGGCCGGTGACCATGTCGCGGGTCACGATGCCGTGGGCTCTGCCGTCGAGGGTGATCAGGTCGAGCATCTCGGTGCGGGTGTTCATCTCGACCGTGCCGAGCGAGATCTGCCGCTCGAGGGCCTGGTAGGCGCCGAGCAGCAGCTGCTGACCGGTCTGGCCGCGGGCGTAGAACGTGCGGGACACCTGCGCGCCGCCGAAAGACCGGGTGTCGAGCAGGCCGCTGTACTCGCGCGCGAAGGGCACGCCCTGGGCGACGCACTGGTCGATGATGTTCACGCTCAGCTCGGCGAGCCGGTAGACGTTGCCCTCGCGGGCGCGGAAGTCCCCGCCCTTCACCGTGTCGTAGAACAGCCGGTAGATGCTGTCGCCGTCGTTGCGGTAGTTCTTCGCCGCGTTGATGCCGCCCTGCGCCGCGATGCTGTGCGCCCGGCGCGGGCTGTCCTGGTAGCAGAAGCACTTCACGTTGTAGCCGAGCTCAGCAAGCGATGCCGCGGCGGCCCCGCCGGCGAGGCCCGAGCCCACGACGATGACCGTGTACTTCCGCTTGTTCGCCGGGTTGACGAGCTTGAGCGCGAACTTGTGTCGGGCCCACGCCGTCTCGATCGGGCCGTCGGGGATCTTCGCGTCAAGTCGGGGGTCGGAGATGCGGGCACGCAGTGCCGCTGTCGCCGGATCGGACTTGTGGGCCTCGTCGGCGGCACCTTGACCAGCGTCAGTCACCGTCTCGGCCGCCATCGTGCCCGGGTCGTCGCCGTGCCGCTCCGGCGGGTCGGGCGGGTCGACTTCGGGCGCAGGATCGAGCGGCATGGTGGCGTGACTCCTCGAGTTTCGCGTTGTTAGACGAGCACGGGGCTAGTCGAGCACGCCGGTCAGCACGGCGACCGGGATCGAGATGTTGCCGAAGGTGATGGCCGCCGCGGCTAGCACGGAGAACCCGCGCACTCCCTTGCTGAAGCGGCCACTGCCCCAGCCGAGGGTCTGGAACATGCTCCAGAGCCCGTGGAAGAGGTGCAGGCCGAGAGCGACGTTGGCCAGGATGTAGAACGCCGAGACGTACCAGATCTCGAAGCCGCTGACCACGTTGTGGTAGACCTCGCCGTGCCGGAAGTCCTGGTGGGCCTGGCCCGTCGTGAAGTGCAGCACGTGGTAGACGATGAACAGGGCGATGATCACGCCGCCCCAGCGCATGGTGCGAGAGGCGTACGACGACGTCGTGGGCTTGTGCACGACGTAGCGCACCGGGCGAGCGGCACGGCTGGTGCGGGTCAGCGAGACGGCAGAGGCGATGTGCGCCAGGACCGCGGCCAGCAGGACGACGCGCGACACCCAGAGGAACTGCCCTGATCCGAAGAACGGCTTACCGAAGCCGCGCAGGCCTTCGGCGTACTCGTCGAAGTGCACGTCCCCCGTGAAGATCTTGAGGTTGCCGATCATGTGCACGACGACGAAGCCGAAGAGCATCAGGCCGGAGAGCGCCATCACAGCCTTGCGGCCGATCGTCGAGCGGTACGCCGTCAACGCGACGGTCGTCACGGCGCGTCCTCCACCTGTCGATCGGGCCCACTCTGCTGGTCCTACTGGGCGAGGACACCAGCCTATTACCCCCCGCTACGATCGGCCTCATGAGCGCACCGCGCGAGTCGGAGTCGGGCCTGCCGCTGCGGCCGGTCTACCGGCCGGAGGACCTCGCGGGGTGGGACCCGGCCGAGCGGCTCGGCGAGCCCGGCGACTATCCCTACACCCGCGGTGTCTACCCGAGCATGTACACCGGGCGCCCGTGGACGATGCGGCAGTACGCCGGCTTCGGCACGGCGGCGGAGTCCAACTCGCGCTACCACTCCCTGCTGGCAGCGGGCACGACGGGCCTGTCGGTGGCCTTCGACCTGCCGACCCAGATGGGCTACGACTCCGACGACCCCGTCGCCTCCGGCGAGGTGGGCAAGGTCGGCGTCGCGATCGACTCGATCGAAGACATGCGGCTGCTCTTCGACCGCATTCCGCTCGACGAGGTGTCGACGTCGATGACCATCAACGCCCCGGCCGCCGTGCTGCTGCTGCTGTACCAGCTCGTCGCCGAGGAGCAAGGCGTCGCGGGGCCGCAGCTCAACGGCACGATCCAGAACGACGTGCTCAAGGAGTACATAGCCCGCGGCACCTACATCTACCCGCCGGCGGAGTCGTTGCGGCTGATCACCGACCTCTTTAGCTACTGCCGGAGTGAGCTGCCGCGGTGGAACACCATCTCGATCTCGGGCTACCACATGGCAGAGGCCGGGGCGACGCCGGTCCAGGAGATCGCCTTCACCCTCGCCGACGGCATCGAGTACGTCCGGGCGGCGGTTCGCAGCGGCCAGGGCGTCGACGACTTCGCCCCCCGGCTGGCTTTCTTCTTCGTGGCGCGAACGACTCTGCTCGAGGAGGTCGCCAAGTTCCGGGCGGCCCGTCGCATCTGGGCCCAGGTGATGCGCGACGAGTTCGGCGCCCAGGACCCGAAGTCGCAGATGTTGCGCTTCCACACGCAGACCGCCGGGGTGCAGCTCACCGCCCAGCAGCCGGAGGTCAACCTCGTCCGCGTGGCGTTGCAGGCCCTCGGCGCGGTTCTCGGCGGCACCCAGAGCCTGCACACCAACTCCTTCGACGAGGCCATCGCGCTGCCGACCGTGAAGGCGGCGACGCTGGCGCTTCGCACCCAGCAGGTTCTCGCCTACGAGACCGACGTCACCGCGATCGTCGACCCGTTCGCCGGCTCCTACGCCGTCGAGGCGCTCACCGACTCGGTCGAGGACGCCGTACGCTCGCTGATGGCCGCGGTAGAGGAGCGCGGCGGTGCGGTGGCGGCCATCGAGCAGGGCTTCCAGAAGAGCGAGATCGAGCAGTCGGCGTACGCCGTCGCGCAGGGCATCGACTCCGGCTCGCGGGTGATCGTCGGAGTCAACCGGTGGGTGTCGGCGGAGGAGGAGTCCTACGCGCCGCTGCGTGGCAACCCGGCGATCGAGGCCGAGCAGCGTGAGCGACTGCGAGTGCTGCGTGCGGAGCGCGACCAGGTCGCCGTCGACCGGCACCTGGACGAGGTCCGCAAGGCGGCGGCCGGGTCGGACAACGTGCTCTATCCACTCAAGGACGCGCTGCGCGCCCGGGCCACGGTCGGCGAGGTCTGCACCGCGCTCCGCGAGGTCTGGGGCACCTACCGCCCCCACGACACCTTCTGAGCGCGCGCCCTGCTGGGGGGACTACCTCTCGAGTGGCAGCTGGCCCAGGCCTTAGGTGCACGGCCGGTTGCGAAGG